>CALCZN010000065.1:0-12265 GCA_937903095.1 uncultured Burkholderiales bacterium | reverse complement strand
GCGGTGCTTCAGGCGCTTGTACTTGCCGCACAGGCACTCGTAGTCCTTGATCGGCCCGAAGATCTTCGCGCAGAACAGGCCGTCGCGCTCGGGCTTGAAGGTGCGGTAGTTGATCGTCTCGGGCTTCTTCACCTCGCCGAACGACCACGAGCGGATCTTCTCGGGCGATGCGAGCCCGATCTTGATCGCGTCGAAATGCTCTTCTTCCTGGACCTGCTTGAACAGATCGAGCAATGCTTTCATGAACGACTCCTGAATCCTTTGCCCGCGCGCTTCAGTTGCGCTCGAGGTCGATGTCGATGCCGAGCGAGCGGATTTCCTTCACCAGCACGTTGAACGACTCGGGCATGCCGGCATCGATCGCGTGCTCGCCCTTGACGAGGTTCTCGTAGACCTTCGTGCGGCCGTTGACGTCGTCGGACTTCACCGTGAGCATCTCCTGCAGCATGTACGAAGCGCCGTAGGCCTCGAGCGCCCAGACCTCCATCTCGCCGAAGCGCTGGCCGCCGAACTGCGCCTTGCCGCCCAGCGGCTGCTGCGTGACCAGCGAATACGGCCCGGTGGAACGCGCGTGCATCTTGTCGTCGACCAGGTGGTGCAGCTTCAGCATGTGCATGTAGCCCACCGTGACCGGCCGGTCGAAGGCGTCGCCGGTGCGGCCGTCGTGCAGCGTGACCTGCGTCTTGGTCGGCGTGAAGCCGATCAGCTTCGTGCGCGCGTCGTCGTCGGGGTACGCGAGATCGAGCATCCGGTGGATTTCCGGCTCCGAGGCGCCGTCGAACACCGGCGTGGCGAAGGGAACTCCTTCGGCGAGGTTCGACGCCAGCTCGACGAGGCTGTTCTCGCCGAGATGCGACAGGTCGGCGCTCTGGCCGCCGCCGTTGTAGACGCGATCGAGCAGTGCGCGCAGCTCCTCGACCCGCGCCTTCTGCGCGAGCAGGTCGCCGATGCGCCGGCCGATGCCCTTGGCCGCCCAGCCCAGGTGCGTCTCGAGGATCTGTCCGACGTTCATCCGCGACGGCACGCCGAGCGGGTTCAGCACGATGTCCACCGGCGTGCCGTCGGCCATGTACGGCATGTCCTCGATCGGAACGATGCGCGAGACCACGCCCTTGTTGCCGTGACGGCCCGCCATCTTGTCGCCCGGCTGCAGGCGGCGCTTGACGGCCAGGTACACCTTGACCATCTTCAGCACGCCCGGTGGCAGCTCGTCGCCCTGCGTGAGCTTCTTGCGTTTCTCCTCGAAAGCGAGATCGAAGGAGTGGCGCTTCTGCTCGATCGATTCCTTCAGCGCCTCGAGCTGGCTGGCCGCCGTCTCGTCGGCCAGCCGGATCTCGAACCAGTGGTAGCGGTCGAGGTCGGCCAGGTACTCGGCGGTGACCGCCGCGCCCTTGGCCAGCCGCTTCGGTCCGCCGTTGACCGTCTTGCCCACCAGCAGCCGCTCGATGCGCGAGAACGCGTCGTTCTCGACGATGCGCAGCTGGTCGTTGAGGTCCTGGCGATAGCGCTTCAGCTCGTCGTCGATGATCGACTGCGCGCGCTTGTCGCGCTGGATGCCTTCGCGGGTGAACACCTGCACGTCGATGACCGTGCCGTTCATGCCCGAGGGCACGCGCAGCGACGTGTCCTTCACGTCGGAGGCCTTCTCGCCGAAGATCGCGCGCAGCAGCTTCTCCTCGGGGGTGAGCTGCGTCTCGCCCTTGGGCGTGACCTTGCCGACCAGCGTGTCGCCCGCCTCGACCTCGGCGCCGATGTAGACGATGCCGGAGTCGTCCAGGCGCGCCAGCTGCGACTCGGACAGGTTCGAGATGTCGCGCGTGATGTCCTCGGGGCCGAGCTTGGTGTCGCGCGCGAGCACCGACAGCTCCTCGATGTGGATCGACGTGTAGCGGTCGTCGGAGACGACCTTCTCCGAGATCAGGATCGAGTCCTCGAAGTTGTAGCCGTTCCACGGCATGAACGCGACCAGCATGTTCTGCCCGAGCGCCAGCTCGCCAAGGTCGGTGGACGCGCCGTCGGCGATGACGTCGCCCCTGGCGATCGTGTCGCCCTTGCGCACGATCGGGCGCTGGTTGATGTTCGTGTTCTGGTTGCTGCGCGTGTATTTCGTCAGGTTGTAGATGTCGACGCCCACCTCGCCGGCGGCGGCTTCCTCGTCGTGCACGCGCACGACGATGCGGTCGGCGTCGACGAAGTCGACGACGCCGCCGCGCAGCGCGGTGACGACCGTGCCCGAGTCGACCGCGCAGGTGCGCTCGATGCCGGTGCCGACGAGCGGTTTCTCCGGACGCAGGCAGGGCACCGCCTGGCGCTGCATGTTCGAGCCCATCAGCGCGCGGTTGGCGTCGTCGTGCTCGAGGAACGGAATGAGCGAGGCGGCCACCGACACGATCTGCGACGGCGCGACGTCCATGTACTCGACGTGCTCGGGCGAGGTCAGCTCGGATTCACCGGCCTTGCGCACCGAGACGAGGTCGCCGGTGAGCCGGCCGTTGTCGTCGATCGCCGCGTTGGCCTGCGCGATCACGTAGCGGCCTTCCTCGATCGCCGACAGGTAGTGGATCTCGTCGCTGACGCGGCTGTCGACCACCTTGCGGTACGGCGTCTCGAGGAAGCCGTATTCGTTCAGCTGCGCGTACAGCGCCAGCGAGTTGATCAGGCCGATGTTCGGGCCTTCCGGCGTCTCGATCGGGCACACGCGGCCGTAATGGGTCGGATGCACGTCGCGCACCTCGAAGCCCGCGCGCTCGCGCGTCAGGCCGCCCGGGCCCAGCGCCGAGACGCGCCGCTTGTGCGTGATCTCCGACAGCGGGTTCGTCTGGTCCATGAACTGCGACAGCTGCGACGAACCGAAGAACTCGCGGATGGCCGCGCTGATCGGCTTGCTGTTGATCAGGTCGTGCGGCATCAGGTTTTCGGTCTCGGCCTGGCCCAGGCGCTCCTTGACCGCACGCTCGACGCGCACCAGCCCCGCGCGGAACTGGTTCTCGGCCAGCTCGCCCACGCAGCGCACGCGCCGGTTGCCCAGGTGGTCGATGTCGTCGATCTCGCCGCGGCCGTTGCGCAGCTCGACGAGGATCTTGATCACCGCGAGGATGTCCTCGTTGGTGAGCGTCATCGGCCCGGTGAGCTCCTCGCGCCCGACGCGGCGGTTGAACTTCATCCGGCCGACCTTCGACAGGTCGTACGCGTCCTCGCTGTAGAACAGGCGATTGAACAGCGCCTCTACCGCGTCCTCGGTGGGCGGCTCGCCCGGACGCATCATCCGGTAGATCGCCACGCGCGCAGCCATCTGGTCGGCCGTCTCGTCGGTGCGCAGCGTCTGCGAGATGTACGGCCCCTGGTCGAGGTCGTTCGTGTAGAGCGCGCGGAACTCGCGCACGTTGGCCGCGCGCAGCTTCTTCAGCAGCTCTTCGGTCAGCTCGTCGTTCGCCTTCGCGAGGATCTCGCCGGTTTCGGGATCGACGACGTTGTGTGCGAGCGCACGCCCGAGGAGATAGTCCTCGGGCACCGACACGTGCTTCATGCCGGCCGCTTCCATGTCGCGGATGTGCTTGGCGTTGATCCGCTTGTCCTTGCCGACGATCAACTTGCCTTCACGGTCGGCGATGTCGAAGCGCGCCATCTCGCCGCGCAGCCGCTCGGGCACCAGCTCGAGCTGCGCGCCCTCGTTCATCAGCCGGAAGCTGTCGAAGGCGAAGAAGTGCGCGAGGATCTGCTCGGGCGTCAGGCCGATCGACTTCAGCAGGATCGTCACCGGCATCTTGCGGCGACGGTCGACGCGGAAATAGAGGATGTCCTTCGGGTCGAACTCGAAGTCGAGCCACGAGCCGCGATACGGAATGATGCGCGCCGAGAACAGCAGCTTGCCCGAGCTGTGCGTCTTGCCGCGGTCGTGCTCGAAGAACACGCCCGGCGAGCGGTGCAGCTGCGAGACGATGACGCGCTCGGTGCCGTTGACGATGAACGAGCCGTTGGTCGTCATGAGCGGGATCTCGCCCATGTAGACCTCCTGCTCCTTGACTTCCTTCACCGTGGGCCGCGCCGCCTCGCGGTCCATGATGACCAGGCGCACTTTCGCGCGCAGCGGCGCGCAGTAGGTGAGGCCGCGCTGCTGGCACTCCTTCACGTCGAAGGGGGCGTTGCCCAGCGTGTAGTTGACGAACTCGAGCCGCGCGAACTCGTTGTGCGAGACGATCGGGAACACCGACCCGAAGGCCGCCTGCAGCCCCTCGGCGCGGCGCGTGCCCGGCTCGACGTCGGCCTGCAGGAACTGGTGGTACGACTCGATCTGCGTCGTCAGCAGGTACGGCACGTCGAGGACCACGCGCCGCTTGGCGAAGCTCTTGCGGATGCGCTTTTTCTCGGTGAACGAGTACGGGGTAGCGGTGGCCATGAACACTCCGTGTCTAGCGGGAGACAATGGAAACGGGGATGCGGCGGCCCGCAGCGGGGGTCGCGCAGAAGACGGTTGCGTAGGGCGAGGCTGCCGATGAGAGAAGCCCGCGGGGCGGGCCATCCCGGAACGACTTTCCGGACATCGAGGCTCCGGAGAACGGGGTTTGCCGGCGCCTGGCAAGCCGGCAAACCGCGTTCCCGTGCAGGGCACGGAAGACGCGGACGCAACCCGGCCGGGCCGCGCACCCTCGCGGGCGGGCGGTCGACACGGGTCGCGGGCGACGGAGCGACAACGCTTACTTGATCTCCACTTTCGCGCCGGCGTCGTCGAGCTGCTTCTTCAGCGCCTCGGCGTCGGCCTTCGAGATGCCTTCCTTGACGGCCTTCGGTGCGCCGTCGACGAGGTCCTTGGCCTCCTTCAGGCCCAGGCCGGTCGCCGCGCGGACGACCTTGATGACCTCGACTTTCTTCTCGCCGGCGCCCAGCAGCATCACCGTGAATTCGGTCTGCTCCTCGGCGGCGGGGGCGGCGGCAGCGGCGGCGGCCGGTGCGGCAGCAACGGCGGCGGCTGCAGCCGACACGCCGAACTTGTCTTCCATCTGCTTGATCAGCTCGGACAGCTCGAGCACGGTCATGCCGGCGATCGCGTCGAGGATCTCTTCCTTGTTCAGTGCCATTTCCCGGTTACTCCGTACGGTTCGGTTCGATTGTGTTTGGTGGAAATCGGATCGGGGTTCGCCTTGAGCTCAGGCGCCCGCCTGCTCTTTCTGGTCGCGCACGGCGGCCAGGGTGCGGGCAAAACGCGCCGGCACCTCGTTGAGCGTGCGAACGAACTGGGCGATCGGCGCCTGCATCGTGCCGAGCAGCTTCGCCAGCAACTCCTCGCGGCTGGGCATCGTCGCGAGCGCCTTCACGCCGTTCTCGTCGAGAACGGAGTTGGCCATCGCGCCTGCCTTCAGCTGCAGCTTGTCGTTGCCCTTGGCGAAGTCGTTCAGCACCTTCGCGGCCGACACCGGATCGCTCGAGAAGCCGTAGATCAGCGGCCCAACCATGCGGTCGGACAGCCCTTCGAACGGCGTCCCGGCGACGGCGCGGCGCGCGAGCGTGTTCTTCAACACGCGCAGGTACACGCCCTGCCCCCGCGCCTGCTTGCGCAGTGCGGTGATCGCTCCGACTTCCAGACCTCGGTACTCGGCGACGACGATCGCCTGCGCCTTCGCCACTGCGGCGGAGACTTCGGCGACGACGGTCGCTTTCGCTTCTCGGTTCAGAGCCATTGCTTCTTCCAGAATGTGGCGCTACGCGCCGGTGAAGCGGCGTTTCCGAGTCCGAGTCCTTCGAACCGGTCGTTGCGGACCGTTCCGGTGAAACTCTCGCTTCGGGTTCCGCCATCTGCGCAGGGTGCGGACTTCGCTTCGCGCTCGCGCGCTCGGCGGGTCCGCGGATTAAGGCTTCGGGCCTTGCGGCCTTCGACGCCCTGCGGTCTTTGACAACCCGCGGGCCGGCTGCTTCGTCTCGCGGGAGATCCCGCTCGGCTCGGCGGCCGGCTCGCGGCCCAAAGTTCCTTCTGCTGCGTACGGCTTCCCTCGTTGCCGCTCGCTCGTGCGTTCAGGCGGCCGCGGCAGCGGCGGCCGAGAACGAGGCCGTGTCGATCTTCACGCCGATGCCCATCGTGCTCGACACCGCCACCTTGCGCAGGTAGATGCCTTTCGACGCTGCCGGCTTGGCGCGGTTCAGCGCCCCGACCAGCGCGCGCAGGTTCGTCTCGAGCTGCTCGACGCCGAACGAAGCGCGGCCGATCGACGCGTGCACGATGCCGGCCTTGTCGGTGCGGTACTGCACCTGGCCCGCCTTGGCGTTCTTCACCGCGGTGGCGACGTCGGGCGTGACCGTGCCGACCTTCGGGTTCGGCATCAGGCCGCGCGGGCCGAGGATCTGGCCCAGCGTGCCGACGACTTTCATCGCATCGGGCGAAGCGACGACCACGTCAAAGTTCAGGTTGCCCGCACGCACCTGCTCGGCGAGGTCTTCCATGCCGACGATGTCGGCGCCCGCCGCACGCGCGGCCTCGGCCTTCTCGCCCTGCGTGAACACCGCGACGCGCACGCTCCTGCCCGTGCCCGCCGGCAGCACGACCGAGCCGCGCACGACCTGGTCGGACTTCTTCGGGTCGACGCCGAGCTGCACGGCGACGTCGATCGACTCGTCGAACTTTGCCGTGGCGGTGGTCTTCACCGTCTGCAGCGCATCGGCGAGCGCGTAGATCTTCTGCCGGTCGACGCCGGCGCGGATCGCCTTCTGGCGTTTCGTGAGCCCGGCCATTACACGCCCTCCACGGTGATGCCCATGCTCGCCGCCGATCCGGCGATGCTGCGCACGGCGGCGTCCAGGTCGGCCGCGGTGAGGTCGGGCATCTTCGCCTTGGCGATTTCCTCGGCCTGCGCGCGCGTGATCGTTCCGACCTTGTCGGTATGCGGCTTGGCCGAGCCCTTGTCGATCTTCGCCGCCTTCTTGATGAGCACCGTTGCGGGCGGTGTCTTCATCACGAAGGTGAAGCTCTTGTCGGCGTAGGCGGTGATGACGACCGGAATGGGCAAGCCGGGCTCCATTCCCTGCGTCTGCGCGTTGAACGCCTTGCAGAACTCCATGATGTTCAGGCCGCGCTGACCGAGCGCGGGCCCGATGGGCGGCGCCGGATTGGCCTTGCCGGCCGGCACCTGCAGCTTCACGTAACCGGTGATCTTCTTCGCCATGCGGTGGCTCCTGGGTGAGTGCGAACGTCCCGTGCTTCCAGATGTGCCCGGCGGGACTCCTCGATGGGGCGCCGAAGCGTCACGCTTCGGAACCACGCCCCGACTTCAAACCTTCTCGACCTGACCGAACTCCAGCTCGACCGGCGTGGCACGACCGAAGATCGTGACCGACACGCGCAGGCGGCTCTTCTCGTAGTTGACTTCCTCGACGTTGCCGTTGAAGTCGGTGAACGGACCCTCGCGCACGCGGACCATTTCGCCGACCTCGAACAGCGTCTTCGGCCGCGGCTTCTCGACGCCTTCCTGCATCTGCGCCATGATCTTCTCGACCTCCTTCTCGGAGATCGGGCTCGGGCGGTTGCCGGTGCCGCCGATGAAGCCGGTGACCTTGTTCGTGTGCTTGACGAGATGCCAGGTGGCGTCGTCCATCTCCATCTCGACGAGCACGTAGCCGGGGAAGAAGCGCCGCTCGGTGATCGTGCGCTGCCCGCCCTTCATCTCGACGACTTCCTCGGTGGGCACCAGGATGCGGCCGAACTTCTCGCCCATTCCGGCGCGATCGGCGCGTTCCCGGATCGCCCGTGCGACGCTCTTCTCCATGCCGGAGTAGGCGTGCACCACGTACCAGCGCTTGCTCATCAACGATTCCACCCGAGAATGAGGTCGTACAGCGTGAACTCGAGCGTCTTGTCGACCAGCCACAGGAACAGCGCCATCGCCACGACGAACGCGAAGACGATCAGGGTGACCTGCGTCGTTTCCTTGCGGTCGGGCCAGTAGACGCGTTTCGTCTCGCTCCAGGAGTCGCGGGCGAACGCGAAGAAGCGATGCCCCGGCCCGGAGGTGTACGCGATGCCCGCGCCGACGACGAGCCCGGCGATCACGGCGCCCACGCGCGCGATCGTCGGCTGCTGCGCGAGCCAGTAGAAGCCGATGACGCCGGCAACGACGGCTGCGATGGCCAGGACGACCTTCGCGCGGTCGGCGCCGCTGGTCACGTTTTCGATCGTCTGATTCGACATCCGGATGGCCGCTCGACGCGACCCGTTGTATTGGCAGGGGCAGAGGGAATCGAACCCCCAACCTTCGGTTTTGGAGACCGACGCTCTGCCAGTTGAGCTATGCCCCTGGGGAACTACAGTGAAAGGTGAAGGGTAAAGGGAGAAGGGCAACAGCCTCGACTGCAGCGGCTGCGCCCTGGCTTTCCCCTTCACCCTTCACCCTTGACCCTTCACTCGATCACTTTAGTAACGACGCCGGCCCCGACCGTTCGCCCGCCCTCGCGGATCGCAAAGCGCAGCCCCTGCTCCATCGCGATCGGCGCGATCAGGCTCACCGTCATCTTCACGTTGTCGCCCGGCATCACCATCTCCGTGCCCTCGGGCAGCGCCACCGACCCCGTCACGTCCGTCGTGCGGAAGTAGAACTGCGGCCGGTAGTTGTTGAAGAACGGCGTGTGACGACCGCCCTCCTCCTTGGAGAGCACGTACACCTCGCACTCGAACTTCGTGTGCGGCGTGATCGATCCCGGCTTGGCCAGCACCTGCCCGCGCTCGACCTCCTCGCGCTTGGTGCCGCGCAGCAGCACCCCCACGTTGTCGCCCGCCTGACCCTGGTCCAGCAGCTTCCTGAACATCTCCACGCCCGTGCAGGTCGTCTTCACCGTCGGGCGAATCCCCAC
This sequence comes from uncultured Burkholderiales bacterium, assembly GCA_937903095.1. Classification (GTDB taxonomy): domain Bacteria; phylum Pseudomonadota; class Gammaproteobacteria; order Burkholderiales; family Burkholderiaceae_E; genus Zeimonas. Next base: position 3,433 of record CALCZN010000065.1, on the reverse strand, counting down.
GATCTCGATCTCCTCGCCCACCTTGACCACTCCGCGCTCCACGCGCCCCGTGACCACCGTGCCGCGACCCGAGATCGAGAACACGTCCTCGATCGGCATCAGGAACGCCCCGTCCACCGCACGCTCCGGCGTCGGAATGTACGCATCCAGCGCATCGGCCAGCTTCATGATCGCCTGCTCGCCGATCTCGCCCTTGTCGCCCTCCAGCGCCTTGAGCGCCGATCCCTTGATGATCGGCACGTCGTCGCCCGGGAAGTCGTACTTCGACAGCAGCTCGCGCACCTCCATCTCCACCAGCTCGAGCAGCTCCTCGTCATCGACCATGTCGCACTTGTTCATGAACACGACGATGTACGGCACCCCCACCTGGCGCGCCAGCAGGATGTGCTCGCGCGTCTGCGGCATCGGGCCGTCGGCTGCGCTCACCACCAGGATCGCCCCGTCCATCTGCGCCGCGCCCGTGATCATGTTCTTCACGTAGTCCGCGTGCCCCGGGCAGTCCACGTGCGCGTAGTGCCTCGCCTTCGTCTCGTACTCCACGTGCGAGGTGTTGATCGTGATCCCGCGCGCCTTCTCCTCCGGCGCGTTGTCGATCTGGTCGTACCCCCTCGCCTCGCCGCCGAACTGCTTCGAGAGCACCGTCGTGATCGCCGCCGTCAGCGTCGTCTTGCCGTGATCCACGTGCCCGATCGTCCCAACGTTCACGTGCGGCTTCGTACGCTCGAACTTTCCTTTCGCCATTTCGAGACTCCGTTACCTGTTCGCTGTTTTCCGATGTCGAACGAAGCGGCCGGGCCGCCCGTCTTCCATTGATACGGTTACTTCGTGCGCGCCGAGATGATCGCTTCGGCGACGTTCTTCGGAGCTTCCGCGTATTGCTTGAACTCCATCGTGTAAGTCGCGCGACCCTGCGTGAGCGAGCGCAGCGTGGTGGCGTAGCCGAACATCTCGGCCATCGGCACCTCGGCGCGGATCACCTTCCCGCCGCCCGCCATGTCTTCCATGCCCTGGACCATCCCGCGGCGCGACGACAGGTCGCCCATCACGTTGCCGGCGTAGTCTTCGGGAGTCTCGACCTCGACGGCCATCATCGGCTCGAGCAGCACGGGGCTCGCGCGGCGCATGCCTTCCTTGAAGGCGATGGAGGCCGCCTGCTTGAACGCGTTCTCGTTCGAGTCGACGTCGTGGTACGAACCGAAATGCAGCGTCGCCTTGATGTTCACCACCGGATAGCCGGCGAGCACGCCCGCGGGCAGCGTGTCCTCGATGCCCTTCTGCACCGCCGGGATGTACTCGCGCGGAACGACGCCGCCCTTGATCGCGTCGACGAACTCGAAATTCGGGCCGCCCGGCTCGAGCGGCTCGAGCTTGAGCACGACGTGGCCGTACTGGCCGCGGCCGCCCGACTGCTTGATGAACTTGCCTTCGGCCTCTTCGCAGGTCTTGCGGATCGTTTCGCGATACGCGACCTGCGGCTTGCCCACCGACGCCTCGACTCCGAACTCGCGCTTCATGCGGTCGACGAGGATCTCCAGGTGCAGCTCGCCCATGCCGGCGATGATCGTCTGGCCCGATTCCTCGTCGGTGCGCACGCGGAACGACGGATCTTCCTGCGCGAGACGACCGAGCGCGATGCCCATCTTCTCCTGGTCGGCCTTCGTCTTCGGCTCGACCGCCTGATGAATGACAGGCTCGGGGAAGTCCATGCGCTCGAGCACGATCGGCGCGGCGGGGTCGCACAGCGTCTCGCCGGTGGTGACTTCCTTCAGCCCGACGGCCGCGGCGATGTCGCCCGCGCGCACTTCCTTGATCTCCTCGCGCTGATTCGCGAGCATCTGCAGCAGGCGCCCGATGCGCTCCTTCTTGCCCCTGATCGAGTTCAGCACGGTGTCGCCGGAGTTCAGCACGCCGGAGAACACGCGGATGAACGTGAGCTGGCCCACGAAGGGGTCGCTCATCAGCTTGAACGCGAGCGCCGAGAACTTCTCGCCGTCGTCGGCCTTGCGCAGCACCTCGACGTCGTTGTCGTCGTGCCCGGTCACCGGCGGGATGTCGATCGGCGACGGCAGGAACTCGATGACGGCGTCGAGCATGCGCTGCACGCCCTTGTTCTTGAAGGCGGTGCCGCACAGCATCGGCTGGATCTCGTTGGCGACCGTGCGCTTGCGCAGACCCTTGCGGATGTCGTCCTCGGAGAGCTCGCCTTCCTCGAGGTAGCGGTTCATCAGCTCCTCGTCGGCCTCGGCGGCGGCCTCGACCATGTTCTCGCGCCACTTCGCGCACAGGTCGGCCATCTCGGCGGGAATGTCGGCGTAGTCGAAGCGCATTCCCTGCGACGCGTCGTCCCAGAGGATCGCCTTCATCTTGATCAGGTCGACGACGCCGCGGAAGCTCTCCTCGGCGCCGATCGGCACGACGATCGGAACCGGGTTGGCCTTCAGGCGCAGCTTCATCTGGTCGTAGACCTTGAAGAAGTTCGCGCCCATGCGGTCCATCTTGTTGACGAAGGCGAGCCGCGGCACGCGGTACTTGTTCGCCTGGCGCCAGACCGTCTCGGACTGCGGCTGCACGCCGCCCACCGCGCAATAGACCATGCACGCGCCGTCGAGCACGCGCATCGAGCGCTCGACCTCGATCGTGAAGTCGACGTGCCCGGGGGTGTCGATGATGTTGATGCGGTGCTCGGGCATGGACAGGTCCATGCCCTTCCAGAAGCAGGTCACGGCGGACGACGAGATCGTGATGCCGCGCTCCTGCTCCTGCTCCATCCAGTCGGTGGTCGCGGCGCCGTCGTGCACCTCGCCCATCTTGTGGTTGACGCCGGTGTAGAACAGGATGCGCTCGGTGGTCGTCGTCTTGCCGGCGTCGATGTGCGCCGAGATGCCGATGTTCCGATAGCGCTCGATGGGAGTCTTGCGAGCCATGATTCGAACTCTCTACGGTTTGCGCGACGTCTCGTGAACGCCGCGCGGGACCGGCGCCGTGGCGCCGGACCTCGAGGCGACCGCTGTCCACGCCGGCCCCTTGCGGGAACCGGCGCCGCAGCGCGCCGCCTCAGAAGCGGAAATGCGCAAAAGCCTTGTTCGCCTCGGCCATGCGGTGCACCTCGTCGCGCTTGCGAACGGCGCCGCCGCGGTTCTCGGCGGCTTCCATCAACTCGTTGGCCAGGCGCTGGCCCATGGATTTCTCGCCGCGCTTCTTCGCGGCTTCGCGCAGCCAGCGCATCGCCAGCGCCAGCCGGCGCACCGGGCGCACCTCGACCGGCACCTGGTAGTTCGCGCCGCCCACGCGACGGCTCTTGACTTCGACCATCGGCCGGGCGTTCTGCAACGCGGTCATGAAGACCTCGAGCGGATCCTTGCCCGAGCGCGTGCGGATCTAGTCGAACGCGCCGTACAGCATGCGCTCGGCCACGGCCTTCTTGCCGTCGAGC
>CALCZN010000064.1:0-2819 GCA_937903095.1 uncultured Burkholderiales bacterium | reverse complement strand
GGGCGCCAGGCGCAGATCCGCTGCACGCTCGCCGCGCCGCGCGGCACGGCGGCGCGCGTGCGCGAGGCGCTGGCGGCCTTGCGCAGCGCGATCGAGCCGCTGCCGGTCGATCCCTTCGCCTGCTTCGAGCAGGAGCCCGGCCGCAGCGAGCACATCGCGCGGGCGGATGCGGCGGCACCCGACGAGGTTCTCGCCGCGATCGTCGACGGCGCCGGCGACGCGGATCTCGTCGGCCTGTACGCCGGCGGCTCGGTGGTACGCGCGCTCGCCAGCAACCTCGGGCATCGCCATTATCACGAAGCGACGTCCGCGAGCTTCGACTTCTCGATCCACTGCGCCGCGGGGCAGGCGAGCAAGCACATGTGGAGCGCGCCGCGCTGGGACGCCGTCGCATTGCGCTCGTCGCTCCACGCCGCGCGCGAGCAGGCGCGGATCCTCGCGCGCCCGGCCAGGCGCCTCGAGCCCGGCGCGTATCGCGCGCTGCTCGCTCCGGCGGCGATCGCCGACCTCGTCTCGCTGCTCGGCTGGGGCGGTTTCTCGGAGCGCGCATTGCGCAGCGGGCAGTCTCCGCTCGCGCGCGCACAGCGCGGCGAAATGCGCTTCGATCCGTCGTTCGCGATCGTCGATGATCTCGATGCGCTCGGCGTACCGCGCTTCCAGCCGGAGGGCTTCGTTCGCCCGGCCCGCAGCGTTCTCGTCGAGGGCGGACGGCCGGTGCAGCGCCTCGTGTCGCCGCGCAGCGCGCTCGAGTTCGGCGTAGCCGGCAACGGCGCCGACGACGACGAGCGGCCGAGCGCGCCCTGCGTCGGCGCGGGACAACTGGACGAGAGCGCGCTGCTCGATGCGCTGGGCACCGGCATCGCGATCCCGAACCTGTGGTACCTGAACTGGTCCGATCGACAGGCGTGTCGCGCCACCGGAATGACGCGCTTCGCGACGCTGTGGGTGGAGAACGGCGTGGCCGTCGCGCCGGTCGCGCCGATGCGCTTCGACGACAGCCTCTATCGGCTGTTCGGCGAGGGCCTGCTCGGACTGGGCGCGCGCGTCGAGACGATTCCCGAGGTCCAGACCTGGGAAGGGCGCGAGCCCGGCGGCGTGCGCGCTCCGGCGGCGCTCGTCGACGCGTTGCGCTTCACGCTGTAGACGTTCGCGCGCACGAAAGGCAGCGGCGCCGGCGCGCGGCGGTGCCCCTGCCTCGCGGCGATGCCGCGCGTGTGCCCTTCAGCGCGGCGCGTCCTGTTGCGACGAGGTGCGCGGATCGGTGACGAAACCGATGCGCTCGATGCCCGCGCGCTGCGCGCTCGAGATCACGTCGGCGATGCGCTCGTAGCGCGTCGAGCGCTCCGCGCGCAGATGCAGTTCGGGCTGCGGTTTCGACGACGCGGCCTGCGCGAGCCGCGCATCGAGCGCGGCCAGGCCGTCCAGCGCTTCGTCGTTCCAGTGGACGACGCCCGCCGCGTCGATCGACACGCGGATCGTCTCGGGCTGCTCGGCCGTCACCGGCGCCTGCACATCGGGCAGATCGACGCGCAGCGCGTGCGTGAGCAGCGGCGCGGTGATGATGAAGACGACGAGCAGCACGAGCATCACGTCGACCAGCGGCGTGGTGTTGATCTCCGCCATCGGCTGCGGCTGGCTGCCCGGGTCGAATCCGCCGAAGGACATCTTGCGTTTCCTCGCTTCGCTGCCGGATCAGCGCACGACGGCCCCGACGGCGAGCGGCGCCGGACCGCTGCGCAGCGCGTCGCGCTGCTCGCGCAGCCGCTGGCCCGTCGTGACCAGCGCGAGCAGGTCGTGCGCGAAGCCGTCCAGTTCGGCCAGCACGACGCGATTGGCGCGCACGAAGGCGTTGTAGGCGAGCACGGCGGGGATCGCCACCGCCAGGCCCGCTGCGGTCATCACCAGCGCTTCGCCGACCGGACCCGCTACGCGATCGATCATCACCTGTCCGCTCGATGCGATGCTCAGCAGCGCGTGGTAGATGCCCCAGACCGTGCCGAACAATCCGACGAAGGGCGCGGTGCTGCCCACCGAGGCGAGCAGCGCGAGCCCGCTTTCCAGGCGCGCCGAGACCTGCGTGATCTCCCTGCGCAGCACGCGCGTGACGATCTCGTCGCGATCGACCGACGCGGCGAGCGAGTCGTCGCGCTGCATCGCGGCGGCGGTGTGCGCTTTCCGCGCGAGAGGAACGAAGACGCGTTCGCGATCGGCGCTCTCGAGCGTGGCGAGCGCCTCGTCCATCGTGCGCGCGTTCCAGAACTGTTCGAGCGCGGCGTGCGCGCCGCGCCGCATGCGCCAGGTGCTCCACGCCTTCGACAGGATGAAGTACCAGCTGACGATCGACATCGCCAGCAGCAGCCAGGCGACCGAATGCGTGATCGCATCGCCCGCCTGCCAGAAGTGCATCAGTCCGAGTTCCTGTGCCTGCATTCGCGTTCCTTCAGCCTTCGAGCCGGAAGACCCAGCGCCAGTCGTGATACCACGCCGCCACCGCGCGGCCGTCGTCGGTGGCGGGTTCGAAGCGCCAGCGCCGCACCGTTTCGATCGCCGTGCGGTCGAGCACCGGCGAGCCGCTCGATTGTCGCAGGCGGACGTCGAGAACCGTACCGTCGGCGCCGACGTGCACGTCCAGCCGCACCTCGCCTTCGTCGCCCATCCGGCGCGCGGCGCCCGGGTAGGGCGGCGGCGTGTTGCCGCGCCAGCTCGCGTCGACGCGGGGGGCGGTGCGGCGGGGCGCCGAATCGGGGGAGGCGCTGGCGAGCGGGCGCGACGCGGCGCCCGAGGCGGTTGCGGGATCGGCGCCCGGCGCGCCTTCGGCG
>CALCZN010000063.1:0-3417 GCA_937903095.1 uncultured Burkholderiales bacterium | reverse complement strand
CCGACGCAGCACTACCCGACGCAGCACTACCCGACGCAGCACTACCCGACGCAGCACTACCCGACGCAGCCCCGGAACTCGCCGCCACCACCCCGCCCTGCTGCGCCGCCGGCACGCTGCCCGCCACGAGCAGCGGCGCACCCGGCGCATCGAACTGCGTGATCGCCTCGACCTCGACCTCCGCGCTGCCCATGTCGACGAAGCCGAGCTTCGCGGCCGCCGTATACGAGAGGTCGATCACCCGGTTCTGCAGAAACGGCCCGCGATCGTTGACCCGGACGACCACGCTTCGCCCGGTGGCCGTGCGCGTCACGCGCACGTAGCTCGGAATCGGCAGCGTCGGATGCGCGGCCGTCATGGCGTACATGTCGTAGGGCTCGCCGCTCGACGTCGGCTTGCCGTGATAGCGCCTTCCGTACCACGAAGCGATTCCGCGCTCGCGCCAGGGTGCGAGCGCGCTCATCGGCACGTAGGTGCGGCCGAACACGGTGTACGGTCGCGAGGTGCTCGCAAGCACCGACTCGGCACGCGGTACCGCATCCGGAATGGCGGCGACGTCGGCCGGCGAAAGATGCCCGGGACCGTCGTCGAGGTAGTAGCCGCCGCCGCGCGCAGCGCCCGCGTCGGCGCCCGACCCGCTTCGCGCTCCCTTCGACGTCGAACACGCGCCGAGCGCGAACAGCAGCGGCACGCAGGCGACCCACGCCGCGATCCGCAGCCAGGCGCCCGTCATCCACCCTCCTCCAGCTTCGCGCCGCATGCATCCAGCGCACGATCGAGCGCGTCGCGATAACCCAGCAGGTAGTGCAGCCCGTCGATCGCGCGCGTGCCGTACCAGGAAGTCATCTCGCCGTCGATCGTCGCGAACATCGGCGTGCGGCGTGCGCTCGCCCGCTGCAGCGCGAGACGATGCCGCTCGAGGAAGCGATACGGCTCGGAGGACAGCAGCACGACGCGCGCACCGCGTGCGTCGACCGACGGGTCGTCGACCTGCGGGTAGCGCGGCTGCGCCTCCGTGACGACCGAGCGCAGCCCGACCGCGGCGAGCATGTGCGCGATGAAGGTCTCGCGTCCGATGCTCATCCACGGATCCTTCCAGATCAGGTAGAGCACGTCCACCGGCGCGAAGCGCCGCGTGCCCACGCGATGCACCGCTTCGCGCTGCCGATCCGCGATGCGCTGCGCGACGGCGCGCGCATCGAAGCGCTCGCCGAAGGACTCGATCAGCGCGAGATTGTCGTCGACCGTGATCGGATGCGTGACGACGATCTCGGGCCCCAGTCCGGCAATGCGATCGACGACCGGCTTTTCGTTCTCGTCGACGTTGACGACGACGTGCGTGGGCGCCAGCGCGCGCACGCGCTCTACATCGACGTCCTTCGTGCCGCCGACCCTGGGCACGTCGCGCAGCGCATCGCGCGGATGGATGCAGAAACCCGTACGGCCGACGAGCTGCTCGCGCAGGCCGAGCTGGCACAGCAGCTCGGTGAGGCTGGGCACGAGCGACACGATGCGCATCGCGCTGCCGTCCGCTGGCGCAGGCCCGGACACGGCCGCCTACTTGCCCGCCTGGCGCTCCTTCTGCACCAGCCAGTCGACGACGCGCAGCGCGCCGGCGTTCGAACCGGCCATGCTCGGCGCCGTGTAGTACTTGCCGGCGACCGCCAGCGCGGGAACGCCGTCCACGCCGTAGGCCTGCGTGAGCTGCGTGCCGCGCCCCATCTTCGTGCGCACGGTGAACGATTTCCAGGTCTCGAGGAATTTGTTCCTGTCGACGCCGTGCTTCGAGAGCACGTCGACCATCTTCTCCGGCGTGTCGAGCCGGTTGCCGTCGACGTGGATCGAGCGGAAGACGACGTCGTCGAGCTTCTCGTCGAGCCCCATCGATTCGAGCGTGTAGTACAGCTGCTGGTGACGCCGGTCGCCGAAGGGCACGTGCACACGCTTGAAGAAGACGTCGGACGGCAACTTCGACAGCCACTGCTTCAGCACGGGCTCGAGCGCGTTGCAATGCGGACAGCCGTACCAGAAGAACTCGATGACCTCGATCTTGCCGGCCGGTGCCTCGGTGGGCTGCGGCGGCGACACCAGGCGGTAGTCGCGGCCTTCGACCGGCGCGTTCTGCGCGCGCGCCGCGGGCAGCGCAACGGCGCCGGCCAGCGCGGCGCCGGCGGAGATCAGGGTTCGTCTGCGAGCATCGATCATGGAGCGTCCCGGAAGACGCGCGCCCGCCCGCGAAGCGCGACGCGCGAGGGTTTCATCGCTGCCGGACCACCGACGCCTCGATGCCGTTCTCGGCGAGTTTCGCGCGGGCGCGGTTCATCGAGTCGAGCTGCGAGTAGGGTCCGACGCGGACACGATACAGCGTCTGGCCGTTGACCTGCGCATCGAGCACGCGCGCCTCGAAGCCGATCAGCGCCAGGCGCGCCTTCATGCTCTCGGCCTCCGACGACGCGCGGAAAGCGCCTGCCTGCAGCAGGTAGCTGGCATCGCCTTGCGCGTCCGCAGCGCCCGGCGACGCGCCAGTGACGCTGGACGACGGCGCCGAAGCGACGATCGGCGCCGATGCCGACGCAGGCGCCGCAGCCGACGACGCGGAGCCCGTCGCAGCGCCGGGGCTCGGCGCGGCGGCGGTCGCGACGGCCGCACCCGCCGGCCGCGCCTTCGCATGCAACGGAACGTTGGGATCGGGCGCCTCGGACAGCGACTTCGGCTCGAGCGCCGGCTCCGCGTTGCGCTTGCTCTTGTCGACGAAAGGCACCGGCGCCCGCGTGACGATCATCGCGACCACGACCGCGATCGACAGTCCGGCGATCAGCCCGACCAGGAAACCGAGCAGGGTGCCGCCGCGCATGCGGCGACCCGGGCCCGGACGAACGAGGCGATCCACCATTTACATCCTTTCGGGAGCCGATACGCCGAGCAGCGCCAGGCCGTTGCGGAACACCTGCCGTACGGCGAGCAGCAGCGCCAGCCGCGCGAGCCGCGTCGCTTCGTCTTCGACGAGCACCCGCTCGGCATTATAGTAAGAGTGAAGTTCGGCTGCTAAGTCTTTGAGATAGAAAGCGATGGCGTGCGGCGCCAGTTCGTCGACCGCGGCCTGCAGGGCCTGCGGAAACGAGGCGATCCGCGCGCACAGCGCGAACTCGCGCGCTCCGCCCAACGGATCGAGCACCACCTCGCCGGCCGCAACAGAACGAGCGAGCGCGCCGGCATCGCCGCCCCACTGCGTCAGCACCGAGCAGATGCGGGCGTGCGCATACTGAATGTAATAGACGGGATTCTCGTCGGTGCGCGCGAGCGCCAGGTCGACGTCGAAGACGAACTCGGTGTCGGCCTTGCGCGAGATCAGGAAGAAGCGCACCGCGTCGCGCCCGCGCTGCTCGTCGATGCGCACCTCGCCGTCGTCGTCGCGCA
>CALCZN010000062.1:0-6110 GCA_937903095.1 uncultured Burkholderiales bacterium | reverse complement strand
GCCACATGACCAGCTCGATGCCCTCGGAGCCCGCCTCGCGCACGTAGTCGATGTGCGGCATCCTCGCCAGGCCCTCGGGGTCGGCGATCAGCCGGTCGAGGAAGGCGTTGTCGAACTCGCGGTTGATCAGCCCCGCGCGCGGCCCCTGCAGCTGGTGGCTCATGCCGCCGGTGCCCCAGATCTGCACCTTCAGCGGCTCGTCGTACGACTCGATCGCGCGCCGGATCGCCTGCCCGAGGCGAAAGCACCGCATGCCCGAGGGAACCGGGTACTGCACGACGTTGACGGCAAAGGGAATCACGCGGAACGGCCAGCGATCGGTCTGTCCGCACATCAGCGACAGCGGCACGGTGAGCCCGTGGTCGACGTCCATGCGGTTGACGATCGTCAGGTCGAAGTCGTCCTGGATGACCGACTGCGCGATGTGCGAAGCCAGCCGCGGATCTCCGACCACGCCGGGCACCGGACGCGGCCCCCAGCCTTCGTCGGCCGGCGCGAATTCCGCGGCGGTGCCGATCGCGAAGGTGGGAATGATCTCGAGGCTGAACGCGTTGGCGTGATCGTTGTAGACGAGGAAGACGACGTCGGGCGTGTTCTCCTTCATCCACTGCCGCGAGAACTCGTAGCCCGCGAACACCTTCTGCCAGTAGGGCTCGTGCGTCTTGCCGAGATCCATCGCCGCGCCGATCGCCGGCACGTGCGAGGTGTAGACGCTCGCCGTGATGCGCGCGCTCATCGCTTCTCTCCGCTTTGCTCGCCCACCCGGCGGTTGCCTTCGATGCTGCGGCCGCCGCGCACCATCATGTCGCGGTATTCCTCCTCGCTCAGGCCGGTCATGCTGCCGGCCATCTGCTGGAAGCTCTTGCCGTCGGTGGCGCCGATCTTGGCGAGGAAATAGATGTTGCCGCCGAGCTGGATGCAGCGGTTCAGGTCGCGCGCGAGCACGGCCTGCTTCTGCTCCTCGGTCATCGGCCACTCGTCGAGATACGCGCGTTCGTTCGCCTTGAAGCGCGCGCGGTTCTCGGCCTTCATCAGCGACATGCAGAACTGGTTCAGGTGATAGCCCATGCGCGACTGGTCGGCGTCGAAGATCGTCGTGCCCGGAACGTCCTTGTACGGTTTATCGAGTGCCATCGTTGCTCTCCTCGGGCCAGTACAGGCGCATCGGATTATCGACCAGCAGCCGGCGCTGCAGCTCCTCCGTGCGCGCGATGTGCGGAATGAAGTCGACCAGCAGGCCGTCGTCGGGCATGTGGTCCTTCAGGTTCGGGTGCGGCCAGTCGGTGCCCCAGAGCACGCGGTCGGGGAAGGTCTCGACGATGCGCCGCGCGAAAGGAACGACGTCGCGATAGGCGTCGCGCTCGCCGTTCAGCGCGGACGGGCCCGAGACGCTCAGCCGCTCGGGGCAGCTCACCTTCGACCACACGTTCGGGTGCTCGCGCATCAGCCGCACGAAAAGCTCGAACTCGGGTCCGTCGACCGGCTTCGACACGTCGGGCCGGCCCATGTGGTCGACGACGACGGTAGTGGGCAGCGAAGTGAAGAACTCCCACAGCTCGGGCAGGTCGCGCGCCTCGAAATAGACGACGACGTGCCAGCCGAGCGGCGCGATGCGCTGCGCGATCTCCTCGAGCGTCTCGCGCGGCGTGAAGTCGACGAGCCGGCGCACGAAATTGAAGCGAACCCCGCGCACGCCGGCCTCGTGCATCGCTTGCAGCTCGTCGTCGGAGACGTCGCGGCGCACGGTGGCCACGCCGCGCGCGCGGCCGTCCGAGTGCACGAGCGCGTCGAGAAGCGCGCGGTTGTCGGCGCCGTGGCAGGTGGCCTGCACGATCACGTTGCGCGCGAAGCCGAGCCGGTCGCGCAGCGCGAAGAGCTGCTCCTTCGACGCGTCGCACGGCGTGTACTTGCGCTCGGGCGCGTAGGGAAAGCGATCGCCGGGGCCGAATACGTGGCAGTGCGCATCGACCGAGCCGGGCGGCACGCGAAAGCGCGGCACGGAGGGATCGGGGTGGAAGCACAGCCACCCGGGCGTCATCTCGAAGGCGCTCATCGTTTCCTCATTGCTCCCTCAGGGCCTTTTTTCTTCTCGCGCGGCGAGGATGCGGTCGGCCTGCACCCGCCAGTCTGCACGCGCCTGGCGGGGCTTCCCGAAGATCCCGCGTTCGGCGAGATCGGCGACCCACGCCTGGCGGTTCGCGGTGCCGGCCGCCGACCACGGCTCGAGCCCGGCCTCGCGCACGGTATTCGCCGATTCGCGCATCTCCTCCGCGCGCCGCCGCCCGTGCAGGATCACGCGCTCGAAGAAGTAATTCGCCTGCTTCTCCCAGTCGATGCCGGGGAAGGTCTCGGCGAGCGATGCGAGGACTTCGTCCTCGACACCCCAGGCGCGCGCGGCGGTGAAGCTTTCGATGACCATCGCCTCGAGGCCCTTGATCATCACGCTGCGGCACATCTTCGTGGCCGACGCGATGCCCAGTTCCTTCGGCCCGGCCTTCGCGTCGAAGCCGAGCACCGCGAGCAGCGGCGCCAGCGCCGCGGCGTGCGGTCCGCCCAGCAGCAGCGGCACGCGGATGCGATAGGGCGGCACCGAGGTCATCACCGCGCCCTCGACGTAGCGCGCGCCCGCCTGTTCGACTTTCGCCGCGGCGTTGCGTTTCGCGCCGGGCGAGGCCGAATTGAAGTCGAGGAACCACGCGCCGCTTCGCAGCGCCGGCGCGCAGGCCGCCGCCACCGCAACCGCCTGGCTCGCCGTGACCGCCGAGACGACGAAGTCGGCATCGGCCGCCAGCGCGCCGTGCGAATCCGCCAGCGTCACGCCGTGCTCGCCCGCGTGCTCGCGCAGCGGCGCCGCGTCGGGTCCGCCGAGCTTGACGTCGTAGGCCGCGACCCGTGCGACGCCGCGTGCGCGCAAGTCCTCAGCGAGAATGCGCCCGACCTCCCCGTACCCGACGAGTCCTACGTGCCACGACAGCGGATCGTTGCCGGAGGCATTTCCGATTGCGTCGCTGTTCACCGCGACACCTCAGTCGACATACTTCAGCCCCGCCCGCTCGAGCGGCTCGCGCATCTTGTACATGTCGAGCCCGAGCACGCCGGACGCCAGCTTCGCGCGCTTCTCGGCCTCGTTCGCCTCGCGCCGCTCTGACGCGTCGGCCACCTGCTGCGCCACCGCCGCCGGCACGAAGACGACCCCGTCGTCGTCGGCGACGACGACGTCGCCCGGCCGCACGTACGCACCCGCGCAGACCACCGGGACGTTGACCGAGCCGAGCGTCGCCTTGATCGTCCCCTTCGCGTTCACCGCGCGCGAGAAGACGGGGAACTTCATCTGCGTGAGATCGTGCACGTCGCGCACGCCGCCGTCGATGACGAGGCCGCGCGCGCCGCGCGCGCGAAACGACGTCGCCAGCAGGTCGCCGAAGAAGCCGTCCTCGCAGTCGGAGGTGCAGGCCGCCACCACGACGTCGCCTTCGCGCAGTTGCTCGGCGGCGACGTGCATCATCCAGTTGTCGCCCGGCTGCAGCAGCACGGTGACCGCGGTTCCGCACAGCCGGGCGCCGGCGTAGATCGGCCGCAGATACGGCTTCGCCAGGCCGACGCGACCCATCGCCTCGTGCACGGTCGCCACGCCGAAGCGCGACAGCTTCTCGACGGCGGCCGCGTCGGCGCGTTCGATGTTGCGCCGGACGATGCCCAGTTCGTTCAGGGACATGATGCTCTGCTCCTCGTTCGTTGCGACGGGACGGGACGCCGGGACGTGCCGCGTCAGAGTCCTTTCGCCTTCAGCGCGCGATCGAGCCTCGGATACACGCGACGCGCGTTGCCTTCGTAGATCGCCTTGCGCTCGGCCTCGCCGAGGATCGCCGACGCCTCGATGTAGCGCTTCGTGTCGTCGTAATGATGACCGGTCTCCGGGTCGATGCCGCGCACCGCGCCGATCATCTCGCTGGCGAACAGGATGTTCTCGACAGGGATCACTTTCGTCAGCAGGTCGATGCCCGGTTGGTGATAGACGCAGGTGTCGAAGAAGACGTTCTTCAGCAGGTGCTCGGACAGCAGCGGCTTCTTCAGCTCCTGCGCCAGCCCACGGAAGCGCCCCCAGTGATAGGGAACCGCGCCGCCGCCGTGCGGAATGACGAACTTCAGCGTCGGGAAGTCGCGGAAGAGATCGGAGGTGAGGCACTGCATGAACGCGGTGGTGTCGGCGTTCAGGTAGTGCGCGCCCGTCGTGTGGAAGCACGCGTTGCAGCTCGTGCTCACGTGGATCATCGCCGGGATTTCGTACTCGACCATCTTCTCGTAGATCGGGTACCAGTGGCGGTCGGACAGCGGCGGCGAGGTCCAGTGCCCGCCCGAAGGATCGGGGTTCAGGTTGATCGCGACGAAGCCGTACTCCTTCACGCAGCGCTCGAGCTCGGGGATGCAGGTCTTCGGGTCGACGCCCGGCGACTGCGGCAGCATCGCCGCGCCGATGAAGCGCTCGGGGAACAGGCCCGCCACTCGGTGGATCAGCTCGTTGCAGATCGCCGACCAGGTGGCGCTCGTCTCGAAGCCGCCGATGTGGTGCGCCATGAAACTCGCGCGCGGCGAGAAGATCGTCAGGTCGCTGCCGCGCTCGTCCATTTTCGCGAGCTGGTTCTTCTCGATCGCCTCGCGCAACTCGTCGTCGCCGATGCGCAGCTCGGAGGCCTTCGGCGCGGCGCTCCCATCCTTCAGCGCGGCGATCTGGCGATTACGCCATTCCTCGAGCGCCTTCGGCGCCGTGGTGAAGTGGCCGTGACAGTCGATGATCATCGATTCGCTCCTTCCTGCGCACTTTCCTGTGATCCCGCCCACACCGAAGCGGGAATCATCGCTTCGCCGCGCATCAGCAGCCGCGCGGTGCGCAGCAGCGCCGCGCGCACGACCTTCTGCGCGTCGTTCGGGTCCAGTTCCAGCTCGACGCTGAACTCCCCGCTCGGATGCTCGACCGACACCGTCTTGACGCGGCCCTCGGGTAGTTGCGCGAGGCCGCGGGCAACCGTTGCGTCGAGCACGCAGGCGGTGGCCACCGTCACTGCGGCGAGCACGCCGATCGCGTCGTGGCAGACGTGCGGAATGAAGCAGCGCGTGGAAACCGCACCGCCGGCGCGCGGCGGGGCAACGAGGCACATCTTCGGGAAGTTCTTCGCCGAGACGTCGCCCAGCCCCATCACGTGTCCGGCGGCCAGGCGCAGCGCCTCGAGCTTCGCCTTCAGTTCGTCGTCGGCATTGAGCTGCGCGACGTCCTCGTAGCCGGTGCGCGCGAAGTCCGCCGCGCGCACGAGAACCATCGGCATTCCGTTGTCGATGCAGGTGGCCTCGACGGTACCGAGCCCCTCGACCTCGATCGAGTCGAGCGGACGCCCGGTGGGCAGCAGCGCCGAGCAGACCGAGCCGGCGGTGTCGAGGAAGTTGATCGTGATCGGCGCCGCGGTGCCGGGCACGCCGTCGATGCGCGCGTCGCCCTCGTATTCGACGCGCCGGCCGGCCGGCGTCGTCGGCGTGCGTACGGTGATGTCGCACTGCATGTCGGTGTTGCGCGTAAGCACGCGCACCGTGGTCGTTTCTCCCTGCGCCTCGATGAGTCCGCTCTCGAGCGCGAAGGGCACGACGGCGGCGAGCATGTTGCCGCAGTTCGGGGTCGTGTCGACCGTGTCCTTGTCTGGCTGCAGTTGCGCGAAGAGGAAGTCGAGATCGACGCCGCGCGTGCGGCTGCGGCGCACGATGCCGACCTTGCTCGTCAGCGGATGCGCGCCGCCCAGGCCGTCGATCTGTCGCCGGTCGGGCGAGCCCATCACGGCGAGCAGCACGCGATCGCGCGTGAGGACATCGGCGGGCAGGTCGTCCTCGACGAAGAACGGCCCGCGCGAGGTGCCGCCGCGCATGAAGCAGCACGGGATGGCGGTTTGCATCGCGAGGCTCCGGAAGCGGGGGGGGGCTTCGATTCTCGCACGCGGGCTCTGCGGAGTTGCGCAGAACTGGGGGATACCAGCTATGCCGAGATGGCATGGGTAGCGTCGGCTCGGGCAAAGGTGCGGAGGGCTCACGGGCTACGGCGCTGGCCCGCGGGGCGCCCAGCGCCGTAG
>CALCZN010000061.1:0-21811 GCA_937903095.1 uncultured Burkholderiales bacterium | reverse complement strand
AGCGGGTGGTGCCAGACGCCGCGCGCGAAGTGCACGCCCGAGCGTCCGTCGACGAGAAAGGCGCGCATCGACGCGGGATCGGGCTCGGCGTCGCCGAGCGCGACGACGACGGCGAAGGGAGAACCGCCCAGCGGCACGAAGGTCTGGCCGCCGAGCCGATGACGCTCGAGCGCGCGCACGGCGAACGGCAGGCGCGCGGCGCTCGCGCGAAAGACGGCGAGCGCGGGGCGTCCGTCGTCGCCGGCGACGTCCGGATCGGGCAGGTCGATTCGCTGCGACGTGCCGTCGTTGATCGGGCGGCCCGCGCAATCGCCCGCCGCGACGACGAAGCCGTAGGGTGCGAAGGCCTCGTGCGCGAGCGGCTGCAGCGCGAGCGTGCGCACGGCAATCGGTGCGCCGCCGTTCAGAAGTTGATGCCGAGCCACTCGCGCACCTGCTCGTGCAGGTCGCCCGCGAAATCGGCCGACGTTCCCTCGGCGGTGATCTCGCCGAGGCTCAACACGTAGACGTGATCCGACATGGCGACGACGCGGCGCACGTTGTGATCGACGAGCAGGATGCCCATGCCGGACTTCGCGAAGGCGTCGATCCACTGGAACACCTCCGCGGCCACGCGCGGCGCCAGCCCGATGCTCGGCTCGTCGATCAGGCACACCTGCGGCTGCACCATGTAGGCCTTGGCGAACTCGAGCGACTTCTGCTGGCCGCCGGAGAGGTCGCCCGCCTGCGCCGAGAGCTTTTCCTTCAGTACCGGAAAGCGCTCGAGCGTGTCGGCGTAGCGCTGCTCGATGACGTCGCCGAACTGCCGGCGCCGACCCTCGAGCGCCAGGCGCAGGTTCTCGGCCACCGTCATGTACGGAAACAGGCTCGACTCCTGCGGGATGTACCACAGGCCGTCGTCGATCATCGTGTGCGCGGGCTTGCCCGAGATGTCGGCGCCGCGCCAGGTGACGCGGCCGGACTTCGGTCGCAGGAAGCCGCAGATCGTCTTCATCAGCGTGGACTTGCCGGCGCCGTTCAGCCCGATCAGGCCGCTGATGCGCCCGGCGCGCACCGACAGCGACACGTTGCGCAGCACGTCGATGTCGCCGAGATAGCCGGCGGTGACGTTCTCGAGGGCGAGCAGCGCGTCGGCGCCGCCGTCGCGAGCGCGTGCAGCGCCGGTCGATGCATCGCGCGCGGCCTGCGTTGCCTCAACCATGTTCGACCTCGTCGGCGGCGTGCTCGCCCAGGTACGCCTCGATGACCGAGGCGTCCCGCAGCACCTGCTGCGTCGGGCCTTCGGCGAGCACCTTGCCCGCGTTCATGCACACCGAGCGCGGGCACAGCTCGACGACGACCGGCATGTCGTGGCTGACGAGCACGAAGGTCTGTCCGTTCGCGTTGCGCCGGCGGATGAACGATGCCATCGTCTCCTTCATCACCGGGTGCACGGCGGCGAAGGGTTCGTCGAGCAATGCCAGGCGCGGCGGCACCATGAAGCACATGCCGAACTCGAGCAGCTTCTTCTGGCCGCCCGACAGCTGGCCGCCGTCGAGGTGCATCACGTGCGCCAGCTGCAGTTCTTCGAGCAGTTCGACGGCGCGCCCGCTGGCCGCCGGCTCGTCCAGCCCCATCGCCAGTCCGCAGACGACGAGGTTGTCGAAGGCGCTGACGCGGGCGAAGACGCGCGTCATCTGGAACATGCGCAGCACGCCGCGTCGCGTCAGTTGCGTGGGATTCAGGCCGAGCACGTCGCGCCCGTCCAGGCGCACGCGTCCGCCGTCGGCCTTCATGTGCCCGGAGAGCAGGTTCAGCAGCGTCGTCTTGCCCGAGCCGTTCGGGCCGATCAGCCCGAGCAGCTCGCCTTCGTCGACGTGCAGGCTGGCGCCGTCGACGGCGCGCAGGCCGCCGAAGCGCTTGGTGACCGAGTCGACCTCGAGCAGCGCCATCAGCGTGCCTCCTTCGCCGCGGCCGCGGCCGCGGTTGCCGCGCGCCGCCCGGCGACCGCGTCGCGCGCCAAGCCCCACAGGCCTTCGCGGAAGAATCGCGCGAACACGATGACGAGCAGCGCGAAGACGATCATCTGGATGTTGCCGACGTCGCGCAGCATCTCGGAAGCGACGTAGACGAGCACGGCGCCGATCAGCGGCCCGACCAGCGTTCCCATGCCGCCGATGACGACCATCGCGATGACGATGCCGGTCTGCGCGATGAGCCCGAGCTCCGGGCTGACCAGCTGTGCGAAGGTTCCGTACAGGCCGCCGGCGAAACCGCAGATCGCGCAGCTGACGAAGAAGGCGATCGTCTTCGCGCGCACGACGTCGATGCCGCGGCTGGCCGCGCCGATCTCGTCGTCGCGGATCGCCTGCAGGTAGCGGCCGATCGGCGCGCGCAGCATCGCGTAGACGACGAGCGTGGCGGCGACCAGCGCGGCCAGGAGCAGGTAGTAGTTCGCCACGTGGCTCTCGACCAGCGGCGGGACGTTCAGGCCCTGGTCGCCTCGCGTGAAGTCGATCGAGTTGTAGATGACCAGCCGCGCGATCTCGGCGAAGGCGAGCGTGGTGAGCGCGAGGTACGGCCCGGACAGGCGCAGCACGATGCGGCCGAGCACGAGCCCGATCAGGCCGGGGACGACGATCGCCAGCGGCAGGCCGATCGCGAGCGGGATCTGCCAGTGCCAGGCGGCCAGGCCGGTGGTGTAGGCGCCGAGCATCGCGAAGGCCGCGGGCGCGAGCGAGAACTGTCCGGTATAGCCGGCGAGCAGGTTCCAGCCGACCGACAGCATCGCGAAATACATGCTGACGATCAGCACGCCAAGCCAGTACGGCGACGAGATGCCCAGCGGCAGCAGCGCGAGGCAGGCCAGCACGACGAGCGCCAGGCGCAGCTCCTGTGCCAGCTTGTCGCGAAGGAAGTTGCGGTTCACGGGAAGCGCCACGTTCAGACCTCCCGCACGCGTTCGCCGAACAGGCCCTGCGGGCGCAGCAGCAGCACGAGGATCAGCAGCACCAGACCGAAGGTGTCGCGATAGTCGTAGGACAGGTAGACGGCGCCGAAGCTCTCGAGCACGCCGAGCAGCAGTGCGGCGACGATGCTGCCCGGAATGGAGCCCATGCCGCCGATGACGACGATCACGTACGACTTCACGGCCGGGAAGATGCCGACGTCGGGCGACGGGTTGATCACCGGCGCGAGCAGCGCGCCGGCCAGCGCCGCGAGCACGCCCGAGGCCATGAAGACGATGCTGCTCGCGCGCGCGGTGTCGATGCCGGCGATCGAGGCGCCGAGCCGGTTCTGCGCGACCGCCTGCACCTGGCGGCCCCACAGCGAGCGCTTCAGGAACAGCGCCAGCGCGACCAGCAGCACGATCGCGACGATCGCGGTGATCAGCTTCTGGCCGCTGATCATGAACGGGCCGATCGACATGCGCGTGACTTCGGACAGCGAGGGCCCGCGCATCGGGTACGGACCGACGATCTTGTCGACGAGGTTGATCAGCAGCAGCGACAGGCCGAAGGTGACGACTACCGCGTATTCGTCCTTCATCAGTCCCCACGAGCCGTAGCCTTCGTACAGCGGACGCATCAGCCAGCGCTCGGTGGCCCAGCCGAGCAGTGCGCCGGAGATCGCCGCCGCGGGCAGCGCGAGCCACGGCGGCACGCCCAGCGCCAGCGAGACCAGCGTGTAGGTGTACGCGCCGATCATGTAGAACTCGCCGTGCGCGAAGTTCACGATCTTCAGGATGCCGAAGATCATCGTCAGGCCGACCGCCATCAGCGCGTAGAACAGGCCGATGATCAGACCGTTGACGAAGAGGTCCAGTGCGAGCAAGGAAGTCTCCAGCCGCGCCTCGCGTCGATCGCGAGGCGCGGCGCGTCTGGCTCGATGCGCAACCTCAGTGCGCAACCTCAGCGCGTCGTCGTCACTTCGACGGCTTCTTGATCCGGTCGACGTGCAGCGGTTCGCCGGGCACCTGGATCAGCGTGGTCTGGCTGAGCGGCTGGTCGATCTCGGTGAGCTGGTAGGTGACGTACGGGATGTCGACCCACTGGTGGTAGGTGTAGCCCGGCTCCTGCGAGAACTTGAAGCTGCCGCGCGTGCCGGAGAAGGTCATCTTCTCCATCGCTTCGATCATCTTCGCGCCGTCGGTCGAGTTCGCCTGCCGGATCGCGTCGGCGATCAGCAGCACGGAATCGGCGGCCTGGAAGATCAGCCGGTTGGGCTCCGTCTTGTGCTCCTTCTGGTAGATGTCCGCCACCTGCTTGCCCAGTTCGGGCATCGGCATCTTCGGGTGGTACAGGCCGAAGGCGAGCATGTACTTGCCGGCTTCCTTCACGTTCTGCCAGAAGTCGGGGTAGTCCGCGATACCCGCGCCGTCGTAGAAATACGTCTTCGCGCTCGGCGCCACGCCCTGCTCGTAGATCTGGTTCATCAGGATGTACGCGGCCGGCGGCAGCATGACGTTGACGACGAGATCGGGCGGACTGGCGCGCAGCGGCAGCACGGCGGGCGTGAAGTCCTTGCCGGCGCGATCGAGCGCGACGTACTTGTACGAGATCTCGGGCGCGGTCTTCTTCAGGAACTCGCCGAGCAGCTTCGCCTGCCCGATGCCGTAGTCGGTGTTCTCGGCGAAGGCGATGACGCTCTTCACCTTCAGCGCGGCGATCGTCTCGGCCATCGCCGACGAGACGCGCGTGTTGTAGTTGCCCGGATTGAAGACCTCGGGGTAGCCCTTCTTGCGGACGTCGTCGGACCAGCAGTTGGTGTTGACGTACGGCGTCTTGTAGCGGTGCGCGACCTCGATCGCCGCCAGGCACACCGAGCTCTGATGCCCGCCGGTGACGGCCACGACCTTGTCGCGCGTGATCAGCTTCTCGGCGGCGGCGCGGCCCTTCTCGGGGATGCCCTGGTCGTCCTCGTAGATCATCTTCAGCTCG
This sequence comes from uncultured Burkholderiales bacterium, assembly GCA_937903095.1. Taxonomy (GTDB): domain Bacteria; phylum Pseudomonadota; class Gammaproteobacteria; order Burkholderiales; family Burkholderiaceae_E; genus Zeimonas. Next base: position 16,892 of record CALCZN010000061.1, on the reverse strand, counting down.
CGACCGAGCACGCCGCCCTTGTCGTTGATCATCTTCGTGACGATCTCGATCCCGTCCTTCACCTGCGTGCCCTGCACGACGGAGCCGGGGGGCGACTGCGCGATGCTCACGCCGACGACGATCGGCTCGGCCGCCTGGCCGGAGAGCGCGAACGCCGCAGCCGCTGCTGCAGCGGCGAATCGGAATGGGTGTTTCACGGCTTCCTCCTTCGGTTGGGTTCGATCAGTTCTTCGAGGCGCGCGCCGGTGTCGAGGACGCGCCAGTCGTCGCCGCGCCGCCCGGCGATCTGCACGCCGATCGGCGCGCCGTTCTCGCCGAGGCCGCAAGGCAGCGTGAGCGCCGGCATTCCGCTGAGGTTGAAAGGCATCGTGAGCGAGGTGAGCGCGGTATGCAACGGCATTTCGCGTCCGCCGATCACCGGAGCGCTCGCTGCGAGCCGGGGCGCGGCGATGCGCAGCGTCGGCATGACGAGGACGTCGACTTCGTGCATCGCCCGCTCGAAGGCGGCGGCCAGGTCGGCGCGGCCGCGCTGCGCGCGTGCGTACCAGATCGCCGGCAGGAACTGGCCGATCTCCAGGCGCACCCGCACGTCCGCGCCGAGCGTTTCGGGTCTTGCGAGCAGCCGGTGCCAGTGCAGGTCGGTGGCTTCGCTGCACAGTGTGACGAACTGCAGCGCAGCGCTCGACTCGATTCCCGCGACGTCGACGTCGACGATGATCGCGCCGTCGTCGCGCATGCGAGCGATCGCCGCTTCCACGGCCGATCGGACGTCGTCGGCGATCGGCTCGAAGAAGTGCCGGCGCGGCACGCCGATCCGCAATCCGGCCAGCGGCGCGGGCCTGGCCGTGCGAGCCGCCTGGCCGGCGAGCACGGAGAACGCGATCGAGGCTTCCGCGACGCTTGCCGCGATGGGACCGATGTGGTCGAGGCTCGCCCCGAGCGCCTGCGCGCCGTCGCGCGGGACCGCATCGAAGCTCGGCTTGAAGCCGACGACGCCGCAGCAGGCGGCCGGAATGCGGATCGAGCCGGCGGTGTCGGTGCCGATCGCGATGCGGACGATGCCGGCCGCGACGGCGGCGGCCGATCCGCCGCTGGAGCCGCCGGGCGTGTGCGCGGGGTGGTCGGGGTTGACCACGCGCCCGAAGTGCGGGTTGTCGCTGGTGATGCCGTAGGCGAGTTCGTGCAGGTTCGCCGTGCCGATCACGATCGCGCCGGCGGCACGCAGGCGGGCGACGGCGAGCGCGTCGTCGGCCGCGGGAGCGGCGCCTGCCGAGTCGCCGGTGCCGTTGGTCTGCACGAAGCCGGCCACGGGCATCAGGTCCTTGACCGCGACCGGCGTGCCGGCGAGCGCGAGCGCTTCGCCGGCGTCCAGGCGGCGCTCGATCTGCGCCGCGGCGGCGTCGATCGCTTCGTCTTCGGCGAGCGAGATGAACGCGTGCAGGTCGCCCCGGCGCCGCGCCTGCGCAACGGCGGCGCGCGCGGCCTGCGCGAGACCCTGGGCCGTGGCGCGAGCGACGCCCCCGGCCGCGCCGTGCGCGCCGGCCTCGCCTGCGCTGTCGGCGATGCGAACGGCTACGGGAGGCGGCGCGAGATAGCCGAGATCGGCGCGCGGGTTCGATGCTTCGAACGCGCGCAACTCGGGAAGATTGACACGCAGGCGTTCGACCCACGCCGCGTGCCGGCCCGGATGCGGATAGCGGGTGAGGCGGGCGATCGCATCGAGCGACTGCTCGAGGCGCTGTGCAAGGTCGGCGGCGTCGCGAGGGAGTGCTTCGGGCATGACGATGGGCTTCGGGGCGGGCGGGGTGCGCTACAGTTGCCGCCGTTGGGTCCGGTTGGGTCCAATGTCCGGTCTTACCGGTCAGACCGGATTTTCCGCTCATCCTGCCGAGGGTCCTGCCCGGTGTCAATCCCGATGGGTACCGTAGAGCACGTCGCACACGAGTTGCAGCAGCGAATCCGCCGGGGCGAGTGGAAGCAGGGCGGGCGCCTGCCCGGCCAGCGCCAGCTCGCCGAAGAACTGGGCGTCAGCCGCGCCTCGCTGCGCGAGGCGATCACCATGCTCGAGGGCCTCGGCCTGCTGCGCAGCGAAGCGGGCCGCGGCGTGTTCATCGCGCTGCCGGGCGAGAAGGGCCGCGGAGCGGCCTACGGACGCTTCCAGGGGCGCTACGCGCTGCGCGACGTGTACCTGCTGCGCAGCCAGGTCGAGGAGCTTGCCGCGGCGATGGCGGCCGACGCCGTCACCGGCGCCGGGCTGGCGCGCCTGGCGCGGCACGTGGCGAGAATGCAGGCCGCCGCCGACGCGGGCGACCTGGTCGCGATGGCCGAGGCCGACAGCGCCTTTCATGCGGAGATCTTCGAGATCGCCGGGAGCCCGATGCTGATCGAGCTTGCCGAGAGTCTTGCCGAGGTGGTGGAGGGCAGCCGCCGCGTCGCCTTCGCCGATCCGGTGCGTGTGCGCGAGCCGATCCGCGAGCATGCGCGCATCCTCGATGCCCTTGGCGAACGCTCGGGCAAGGCGGCGCGCCGCGCGATGCGCATGCACATCGTGAACGCGGCCGGCCGCGCCGGGGTGAAGCTGCAGATTCCCGGCGTCTGACGAAGCGCAGGCCGCGCTGCGCGAGCGCAGGCCACACTGCGCAAGCGCAGGCAACACTGCACGCAGCGTCGCGCGCCGGCCCGTTCCGGCCCTAGACTGTAGTCCGCTGTAGTCCGCACTCCGCAGCGAGGAGACCGACATGTACGAACGCATACTCGTGCCCTACGACGGCAGCCCCACCTCCGACGAAGCGCTGGCCGAGGCGGTCCGGCTCGCGAAGCTGTGCTCGTCGCGCGTGCGGCTCATCCACGTCGTCGATCCGCTGCTGTACATCACCGGCTTCGAGGTCGGCGCGGTGTACGCGAACGAGATCCTTCCGGGGCTGCTCGCCGCCGGCGAGGCGCTGCTGCGCAAGGCGCGCGATCCGATCGAGGCGCAGGGCCTGGCCGTCGAGAGCGAGGTGATCCAGAGCAGCGGCGAGCGCGTCGCGCGCATCGTCGTCGAGCAGGCGGCGCTGTGGAAGGCCGACCTGATCGTCCTCGGCACGCACGGCCGGCGCGGCGTAGACCGGGTGCTGATGGGCAGCGACGCCGAGCTGGTGGCGCGCACCTCGCCGGTGCCGGTGCTGCTCGTGCGCGCGAAAGCCTGAACGATTCCTTTGCCGGAGAACGCTCCATGAACATCGACGAGCTGGTCGCGATCGACATCCACACGCACGCCGAAACCTCCACGCGCATGCTGCCCGACGAGGCGCAGGCCGAAGCGCTGGAGGCGCGCGGCAGGTATTTCCGCTACGAGGTCAAGCATCCGACGATCGCGCAGATGGCCGACTACTACCGGCAACGCAGAATCGGCTTCGTCGTGTTCACCGTCGATCACGAACGCGGGATGGGGATCAAGCGCATCTCGAACGAGGAGGTCGCCAAGTCGGCGGCCGAGCACTCCGACATCTGCATCCCGTTCGCGAGCATCGACCCCGCCCGCGGCAGGATGGGCGTGCGCGAGGCGCGCCGGCTCATCGAGCACTTCGGCGTCAAGGGCTTCAAGTTCCACCCGATCATCCAGGGCTTCTGCCCGAACGACCGCGACGCCTATCCGCTGTACGAGGTGATCGCCGAAGCGGGCCTGCCGGCGCTGTTCCACACCGGCCAGACCGGCATCGGCGCCGGCATGCGCGGCGGCGGCGGATTGCGGATCAAGTACGCCGATCCGATCCTGCTCGACGACGTCGCGGCCGACTTCCCCGACCTGCAGATCGTCATGGCGCACCCGGCCGTGCCGTGGCAGGACGAGCAGCTGTCGGTGGCGCTGCACAAGCCGAACACGTGGATCGACCTCTCGGGCTGGTCGCCGAAGTATTTCGAGCCGAAGCTCGTGCAATACGCGAACACGCTGCTGAAGGACCGCGTGCTGTTCGGCAGCGACAACCCGGTGATCCTGCCCGATCGCTGGATCGCTGATTTCGAGAAGCTCCCGATCAAGCCGGAAGTGCGCCCGCTGATCATGAAGGAGAACGCGGTCCGCCTGCTGAAGCTCGCTTGAACGCGATCTTCCTGGCGATCGTCCTCGTCGCCTTCGGCACGGCGGCCTGGCGCGAGTTCTTCACGGTGGCCGCCGCCGGCGCGCCGTCGCCGATGCAGGCGCTGTCGGCGGCGACCATCGCGTCGGCGGGCGATGCGGTCACCCTGGCGATCGGGCTGGTCGGCGCGATGGCGTTGTTCCTCGGCCTGATGAAGGTCGCCGAGGCCGGCGGCCTGCTGACGATCCTCGCGCGGCTGATCCGCCCGCTGATGACGCGGCTCTTTCGCGACGTCCCGCCCGAGCATCCGGCGATGGGCGCAATGGTGCTGAACCTGTCGGCCAACGCGCTCGGGCTCGGCAATGCCGCAACGCCCTTCGGCATCCGCGCGATGCAGGAGCTGGACCGGCTCAATCCGCGCCCGGGAACGGCCACCGACGCGATGGCGCTGTTCCTCGCGATCAACACGTCGAGCGTCACCCTGCTGCCCACGGCGGTGATCGCGCTGCGCGCCTCGGCCGGCTCGAGCGACCCGGCGGGAATCCTGCCGACGACGCTCTTCGCGTCGATCTGCGGGACGGCGGCGGCGGTGGCGACGGCGTTCGCGCTGGCGAGGTTCTTTCCGGTGGGGGAGGACGGTGGCGCGACGCCGTCGACGCGGCCGACGGCGGGTCGCGGCGGTGATGCCCGCGTCTCGGGGGCCGCCGGTGTCCCGAAAGACGCGGCGGCGAGCGCAGGCGCTGCGAATGCCGATGCAGCCGTTTCCGCTGCGCTTGCGGCCGATTCCGCCGGCACTACCGCCTATCCGTTCTGGGCGTCGGTGCTCGCGCTCGTCGCGCTGGCCGCGCTGGTGCCCGTCACTGTCGTCTGGGGACGGACGATCTCGCCGTGGATCGTGCCGGCGCTCGTCGCCGGCTTCCTGTGCTTCGGACTGCTGCGCGGCGTTCGCGTCTACGAGAGCTTCGTCGAGGGCGCGAAGGACGGCTTCGAGGTGGCGGTGCGCATCATCCCGTACCTCGTCGCGATCCTCGTGGCGATCGGCATGCTGCGGGCGAGCGGCGCGCTCGACGCGATCGTCGGCGCCATCGGCGGCTTCACCGCGCGCTTCGGCCTGCCCGCCGAAGCGCTGCCGATGGCGCTGCTGCGTCCGCTGTCGGGCTCGGGCGCCTACGGCGTGATGGCGTCGATCATCGGCGACCCGGCGATCGGGCCCGACAGCTACGTCGGCTATCTGGTGAGCACGCTGCAGGGATCTTCGGAGACGACCTTCTACGTGCTCGCCGTCTACTTCGGCGCCGTGCAGGTGCGGCGCGTGCGGCACACGCTCGTCGCCGCGTTGACGGCGGACTTCGCCGCGGTGGTCGCGGCGGTGGCGGGCTGCCGCTACGTGTTCGGCTGAGTGTCCGAGCGTTGACATTCGATTCAGAGTGGTCGAGGCTGGCCTGCATGAAGGAAAAACTCATGGCGGCTGAACCGGTCAGCGCCCACGATGCGAAGACGCATCTGCCCAGGCTGCTCGAGCGTGTCGAGCGGGGCGAGCGTTTCATCATCACGCGTCACGGAAAGCCGGTCGCCCGGCTGATCCCGTTCGAGGAAGGCGGCAGCGCGTCCATCGCGCAGATGCTCGACAGGGTCGACCGCGTTCGCGCGCGCCTCGCACGGCAGGGAGTCACGCTGTCCGGCATCCTCGAGCCGGGCGAGAGCGTGCGCGATCTCGCCCATTCGGGCCACCGCTGCATCGTCACCGACGCGCCCAGATAGCGCTCGCTGCATCGGGTACACTGTCCCTCGCGCGTCTTCGCGCACTCGCTGGGGGTGCTGCCTGCCGGGATTCATCCCGAACGGCGGCTGAGAAAGTCCCTTCGAACCTGTTGAGGTAATCCTCGCGCAGGGAAGCCATGACGAACACCGTCCGCAATACCGCTCTCGTTCCCTTGTCCGACGCCGAACGCCTGTTCGGCTGGCGCGACCACGCCGCGCTCTGGCTGAGTCTCGGCGTAGGCCTGCTCGTGATGCAGGTCGGCGCCTATCTCGTGCCCGCGATGGGAACGCGCGCCGCGCTCGTCGCGATCGTCGCCGGCTCGCTGATCGGCTCGGGGCTGCTCGCCTGGACCGCGAAGATCGGCTGCGACAGCGGGCTGTCGAGCGCGGGTCTGATGCACGCCGCCTACGGCAGCCGCTTCGCGCGCCTGCCCGTGTTCCTCAACGTCGTGCAGCTCGTCGGCTGGACCACGTTCGAGCTCGTCGTCATGCGCGACGGTACGGTTGCGATCGCGCGCGAAGCCGGCTGGCTCGCGGCATCGTTCTGGCCGATCGTCGTCACGCTCGCCTGGGGGGCGTTGCTGGTCGCTTTGCTCTCCGGCTCGATGGTGCGGCTGGTGCGGCATTTCGTCGGCCGCTACGGGCTGCCGCTGGTGATCCTGTCGCTGTTGTGGCTCAGCTGGCAGTTCCTCGGACGCGCGCAGGAGATCGGCTGGTCCACGCTGTGGAACCGTCCGGGCGACGGCGGCATGAGCACGCTGTCGGCGCTCGATCTGGTCATCGCGATGCCGATCTCGTGGCTGCCGCTGGTCGCCGATTTCGCGCGCCACGGCCGCGACGGCGCGAGCGCGCTGCGCGGCACCTGGATCGGCTACGCGATCGCCAACATCTGGTGCTATGCGCTCGGCGTGCTGGTCGCGCTCACCGTTCCGTCCACCGATCTCGTCGCCGCGCTGCTGCTCGCGCAGGGTGGGCTGGTCGCGCTCGGGCTGATCCTGATCGACGAGGTCGACAACGCCTACGGCGACCTCTATTCGGGATCGGTGGCCAGCCACAGCCTTTTGCCGCGCATCGGCCAGCGCAGCTGGGCGATCGCGCTCGCCGTCGGCTGCACGCTGTTCGCGCTCGTGTTGCCGATGCACAGCCTCGAGCCCTTCCTGCTGATGCTCAGCTCGGTATTCGTGCCGCTGTACGGCGTCATCCTCGGTCGCCTGGGCGGCGCCGACGACGTCGCCGCGCGCGTCGGCGCCACCGGCGTGAACGGCGGCGCGGTCGCGATCTGGCTGCTCGGCGTCGCCACCTTCCACCTGTCGGCGCAATTCACGCCGCAATTCGGGTCGGCGCTGCCGACCCTCGCGCTGACCTTCGTGCTGGCGTGGCTCACGCGTGGCGCCTCCGGCTTCGCGACGCCGCGCACCGCCTGAACGATCGCCGTGCTCGATCGTCTCGAGCTGAAGGTGCCGCCGCCGGTCGTCACGCTCGTCGTCGGTGGGCTGATGTGGTTGCTCGCGCGCTGGCTGCCCGCGCTCGCTTTCGCGCTGCCGTGGCGGCGCGCGCTCGCGGCCTTGTTCGCGCTCGGCGGGATCGTGCTGATGAGCGCGTGCGCCTTGCAGTTCCGCCGCGCCGGCACGACGGTGAACCCGATGAAGCCGGCGAAGGCCTCGGCGCTCGTCGACATCGGCTTCTATCGGGTGAGCCGCAATCCGATCTACCTGGCGGACGGACTGATTCTCGTCGGATGGGGGCTGTGGCTGTCGAACCTGGCGTCGCTCGCCGCCATCGCGCTGTTCGTCGCCTGGCTGAACCGCTTCCAGATCGAACCCGAGGAACGCGCGTTGCACGCGGCATTCGGCGCCGAGTACGACGCGTATCGGGCTCGGGTGCGACGGTGGATATGATGCGGCGATGACTCCGTTGTCCGTTCTCGATCTCGTGCACGTGCGCGAAGGCGACACGCCTGCCGACGCGCTGCGCCATACGCTCGGGCTTGCCCGGCATTGCGAGCGCTTCGGTTACCGGCGCTACTGGATCGCCGAGCACCACAACATGACGGGGATCGCGAGTGCCGCGACTTCGGTCGTCATCGGCTATGTGGCCGGTGGAACCGGCACGATGCGCATCGGCGCCGGCGGCATCATGCTGCCGAACCATTCGCCGCTGGTGATCGCCGAGCAGTTCGGCACGCTCGAGTCGCTGTATCCGGGGCGCATCGACCTCGGCCTCGGGCGCGCGCCGGGCACCGACCGGACGACGATGCGCGCGCTGCGTCGCGACGCGAATGCCGACGACAGCTTCGCCGACGACGTGCTCGAGTTGCAGGCATTGTTCGGTCCGGTACAGCCCGGCCAGCCTTACCAGGCCGTTCCCGGTGCCGCGCTGAACGTGCCGCTGTGGATCCTCGGCTCTAGCCTCTACGGCGCGCAGCTCGCCGCCGCGCTCGGCCTCCCGTACTCGTTCGCGTCGCACTTCGCGCCCGAGGCGCTGATGCACGCGCTGGCGGCCTATCGCGAGCGCTTTCGCGCCTCGATGCATCTCGCCGCGCCCTACGCGATGCCCGGCGTGAACGTAGTCGTCGCCGATACCGACGACGAGGCTCGGCGACTGTTCACGAGCGCGCAGCAGGCCTTCACGCGAATGATCCGCAACACGCGCGGACAGCTGCCAGCGCCGATCGACGACATCGAATCGTTCTGGACGCCGGCGGAGAAGGCGCAGGTTTCGCGCATGCTCGCGTGCTCGTTCGTCGGCTCGCCGGACACCGTGCGCCGCGAGCTGCAGGCCTTCGTCGCGCACACGAAGGCCGACGAACTGATCGTCGCCTCGGCAATCTTCGACCCGGCGGCGCGGCGCAGGTCGTACGAGCTGCTCGCGGACGCGTGGATCGGCGAGGGAGCGTAGCCGGCGATCCTGCTCGCGTTCCCCCGGATGGAAGGTGGCCCATTTGACATCCGCCGCCCGGCGGACGTACCTTTGACCTGTTCCATCGCGCCGATTTGAGGATCAGCTTGCGGGCGCGTTACAAGTACGGCTAAAGCGGCCTGGTTCATTCCGATCGAGCCCGACCCGCCAGCAAGCCGGTCGGGTTTTTCGTTTTCGGACTTCGAAGTTGGCCGCGTCGGACTCTCCTGTTTTGCACCCGCCCGAACCGGACGCGTCGGTGAACGACGCGTCTGCGGCGTCGATCCCCGCGGCGGCGGGAGCGCTCGCCGAAGCGGATTCCGTGGCGCAGGCCGGGGAACCGCAGGCGCTGCTCGCTCCTCCCGGCTCAGTCGGCATCGTCGAGCCGCGGCATATGCGCTTCGCCGAGCCGCTCGCGCTCGCCAGCGGCGCGTCGATCGCCGATTACGAACTCGTCTACGAGACCTACGGAACGCTGAACGAAGCGCGCAGCAATGCGGTGCTCGTCTGCCACGCGCTGAACGCCGGGCATCACGTCGCCGGCATCCACCCCGCGTCGAAGGAAGTCGGCTGGTGGGACAACATGGTCGGACCGGGCAAGCCGGTCGATACCGACCGCTTCTTCGTGATCGGCGTGAACAACCTGGGCAGCTGTTTCGGCTCCACCGGTCCGATGCATCCGAATCCCGCCACCGGCAAGCCCTACGGTCCCGACTTCCCGGTCGTGACGGTCGAGGACTGGGTGCACGCACAGGCGCGACTGGCCGATGCGCTCGGCATCGAGCGCTTCGCCGCGGTGATGGGCGGAAGCCTCGGCGGCATGCAGGCGCTCGCCTGGTCGATGCTGTATCCCGATCGCATCGCGCACTGCGTGGCGATCGCCACCGCGCCGAAGCTCTCCGCGCAGAACATCGCGTTCAACGAGGTGGCGCGACGCGCGATCGTCACCGATCCCGACTTCCACGGCGGGCGCTTCTACGAGCACGGCGTCGTCCCCGCGCGCGGCCTGCAGGTGGCGCGGATGATCGGGCACATCACCTACCTGTCCGACGACGTGATGGCCGAGAAGTTCGGCCGCGCGCTGCGGCGGCACGTCAGCGACACGGCGCTGCGCAGCGAATACCGCTTCACCTTCGACGTCGAGTTCGAGATCGAGTCGTACCTGCGCTACCAGGGCGAGAAGTTCTCGTCGTACTTCGATGCCAATACGTACCTGCTGATCACGCGCGCGCTCGACTACTTCGATCCGGCGCTCGCGCACGGCGGCGACCTCGCGCGCGCCTTCGCCGGCACGACGGCCGATTTCCTCGTCGTCTCGTTCACCACCGACTGGCGCTTCGCGCCCGAACGCAGCCGCGAGATCGTCGAGGCGCTGCTCGCCAACGGGCGGCGCGTCACCTACGCGGAAGTCGATGCGCCGCACGGCCACGACGCCTTCCTGCTCGAGGATCCGCAGTACGTTGCGGTGATGCGCGCCTGGTTCGATCGTGTCGCGGCGCGCGTGGAGGTAGCACGATGAGGGCCGCACGATGAGCGCGACGCCCGCTGCGACCGCCGCGACGCCTGCCGGCGACCGCGTCCGGACGGGCGAGCTGCGCGCCGACCTTGCGTTGATCGCCAGCTGGATCACGCCGCGTTCGCGCGTGCTCGACCTCGGCTGCGGCGACGGCACGCTGATGGCGCATCTGCAGCGTGCGAAGGGTTGCCGCGGCTACGGCGTCGAGATCAACGACGAGCAGCTGCTCGCCTGCATGCGCCGCGGGGTCGACGTCATCCAGCAGAACATCGAAGCGGGCCTGGGGATGTTCCAGGCGCTCGCCTTCGACGTCGTCGTGCTGTCGATGGCGATCCAGGCCACGCGCGAGACCGAGCGCGTGTTGCGCGAGATGAGCGAGGTGGGCCGCGAAGGCATCGTCTCGTTCCCGAACTTCGGGCACTGGTATCACGCGTGGTCGATCCTGCGCGGACGCATGCCGGTGTCGCGCGAGATGCCCTACGCGTGGTACGACACGCCGAACCTGCACCTGTCCACCGTGCGCGACTTCGAGGACTTCCTCGATCGGCTGGGGCTCGACATCACGGCGCGCGCCTTCCTCGTCAACGGCCGCCCGGTGCATCGTCTCGCCGGGCTGCGCGCCACGCAGGCGATCTACCGCTTCCGGCGTCGCTGAAAGCGCCGCTCACCGCACGTCGGCGAACTCCGGCATCCGCTCGAGGACGGCTCGCGCGAATGGGCACACCGAGCGCAGTCGAAGTTTCCCGTCGCGCGCCCACTGCACGATCTCGGCCACCAGTCTTCGCCCGCAGCCGGAGCCGCGCAGCTCGTCGTCGATCCAGGTGTGGGTGATGGTCGTGTGGCCCTGGGCGCGCGTATACGCGAGTTCGGCGACGCGTTCGCCTCGGCGAACGATGTAGAACTCGCCGCCGGTGGGGCCGCCGGTGTGCAGGATCGGGTCTTCGCAACGGGGTGTGGTCATGCCCGGCCTCCCGGTTCGTTCAGGATGGCGCCCCCGGTTCGAGGCGCAACAGGCTGCCGTCGTCTTCGTCGGTGAGCAGGTACAGCAACCCGTCGCGGGACGCGCGCACGTCGCGCACCCGCTGCCGCAGGTCCTGCAGCAAACGTTCTTCCTGCACGACCCGGTTGTCTGCGATGCTCAGGCGCGACAACAGGCGGAACTTCAGCGAACCGACGAACACGTCGCCGCGCCATTCGGGGAACGGATGTCCCATGTAGAAGGCCAGCCCCGACGGAGCGATCGACGGCGTCCACTGCCACAGTGGCGGCGCGACGTCAGGTCGTTCGGTTCCCTCGCCGATCGTGAAGCCGGTCACGTATTCCTTGCCGTAGGTGATCACCGGCCAGCCGTAGTTGGCGCCGGCGCGGATGATGTTCACCTCGTCGCCGCCCTGGGGCCCGTGCTCGTCGGTCCACAGTTCGCCGGTGGAAGGGTTCAGCGCCGCTCCTTGCACGTTGCGGCACCCGTAGGCCCAGATGTCGGGCAGCGCCCCTTCGCGTCCGACGAAGGGGTTGTCGTTTGGGGCGCTGCCGTCGGGGCGGATGCGGACGATCTTGCCGTAATGGTTGTCCAGTTGCTGGACGCGGTCGCGATGCGAGTAGCGGTCGCCCATCGTGACGAACATCGTTCCGTCCCGGGCGAACACGATGCGGGAGCCGAAATGGTTGCCGCCCGTGGCGGCGTCCTTCTGCGCCCAGATGCGCGTGACGGCGCGCAGCGCCGGCGTCGGTCCGTCGACGAATTCCGCGCGCGCGACCGCGGTGCGCGCACCGTCGTCGACCGGCTCGGCGTACGACAGGAACAGCGTCGAGGAGGTTCCGAAGTCGGGCGCGAGCACGACGTCCAGCAGCCCACCCTGGCCATGCGCGTATACCTTCGGCACACCGTCGAGCGGCTTCGACAGCCGGCCGTTGAGCGACACGACGCGCAGGCGCCCGGGACGCTCGGTGACGAGCATGCGCCCGTCCGGCAGGAAGGCGAGCGACCACGGATGCTCCAGGCCGGAGGCGACGCGAACGACGCGCGGGGCTGGGGAAGGGCGCGCCGAGGTGTCCGCTGAGGCGCCCACTGAGCCGCTCGCTGAGGCGGGCGCCTGCCCCATCGCGCTTCGCACCGCGGCTGCCCACCCGGCTGCCGCGCCCGCGCCGGCGAGCGCGCCGCGCGAAAGCGTGCGCAGCGCGGCGCGCCGCTCTGCGTCGCGAAGATCGTTCCGATTCATCCGGTCTCTCCTGCAGTGCGGATGAACGCCGCGATCGCCGGATCGGCGCGCAGCACGGCGAGTTCGGCCTCGTCGGGCAGATGCGGGCGGTCGCGTTCACGGTTCACCAGGCAAAGGAAGCCCAGCGGCTGGTCGTCGGCGCGAAACTGGTGCCAGGTCTGAGGATCGATCGAAACGAGGTCGTGCTCGGCGATCTCGTGGATACGATCGCCGACCAGGCAACGGCCGCGCCCGCGCAGCACGAGCACCGCGTGCCGGTGCTGGTGGCGCTCGAGCGTCGAATGTCCGCCCGGGGCGATCTCGAAGTAGCGCAGCTCGCACCCCAGGTCGGCCTCGTCGAACAGCAACTGGCGCGTGATGCCGCGAAACGGGGCGCTGCCTGCCTCCTTGTACGGCGCAGGGTTCACGCCTTCCCAGCGGGCGGTGGCGGTTCGGCGTCGCAGCGGCGAATCAGTCATCGAATCGCTCCGTTCGGTCCTCGCCGATCGGTTTCGACCCCGGCCCGGCCCGCGTCGGCCACGCGGCGCGCGAATTGCGCCGCGCGTTCGGCGAGCGCGTCGCCGGCGCGCAGCAGGTCGCCGCCGATCAGCAGCATCGTGTCCGGACCGTAGGCGCCGACGATCTCGTCGACGCGCTCCAGCCGCATGCCGCCGGCCGGCACCGGCAGCACCGGCCGATGCGCGGCGAGCGGCTCGCGCGCGCGATCGGCGATGGCCAGGCACTCGGCGCGCGAGTGGGGGAAGCGCCCGCCCCAGTTCGGGAAGATCGTCGCGTCCGCGCCGAACAGGCGGAACAGTCGTCCGAGCAGCAGCGGCGGAGCGATGCGCAGGTGCCCGGCGAGGGCAGGATGCGCGAGCAACGGTACGCCGGCCTCGGCGCGGACCAGCTCGGCGAAGGCCGGAACGCCGATGATCATCGGGCAGCACAGCAGGGCGCCGACGCCTTCGTCGCGCGCGAGCGCGAGTTGCGCGGCGAGCCGTCGAGGGCCGCCGGAGAGCGTGGGCGCGTAGACCGACCGATGCCCGGCAAGCGCGCCGCCGGCTTCGCGCTTCTCGCGATTGGCGCGTTCGATTGCACGCTGCACCACCGGGACCCGCTGCGCGAAGGGCGCGCAGGCCTGGTCCGCGATGCCGTGATCGTCCTTGACGACGTCGATTCCGGCGCGGGCGAGCACGTAGGCGAGCCCGGCGAGGGCCGGCGCGTCGAGCCCCTGCGGCTTGAGCGCGGTGCAGCTGAGCGCGCGGCCCGCGCCATCGTGCCCCTCGTCGGCGGGGCAGACTGCGGCGCGCCAACCGGCGATGCCGAAGCGCGGACCGGGCAGCTTCGCCAGCGTCGCCGCCGGAAGGTCGAGATCGATCAGCTCGACGTCGGGCTGCAGCGAGCAGTTGCCGAACACGATGTTGAGCATCTGGCCGGGCTCGTCGCCGGTCGTCTCGACGGCGAGCGCGAGCACGACGTCGAAGCGATCGTGGTGCTGCGCAGACGGCTCGATGCCGACGATTTCGCCGACGATCTCGGTGCGCACGCGTTCGTCGCGCACGGCCTCGATCGGCATCTCGATCGACTGCTCGATGGCCAGCGCGCGCGCCCGCGCGTCGATCGCATCGGCCGAGCACTGCAGCCGGTAGCGGACGGACATCCGGGCAGACATGGGTCAAGCATACCGCCGGCGGTTCGGTGGCTCGGCCTAAGGCCTTGGTGGCTCGGCCTAAGGCCTCGACCGAAGGCCGTATCGCTCTAGGCCCTGCGGCCGACACGCCGGTCGAACGGTCGAGCGCGCTGCGCCCTGTGTCGGATGTTCGGCACGAAAGTTCGCGAATAGCGTGGCGGTATGGATCACGATCGTCATCTGCCGGGTCGCGCTTCGCGCCGCGGCGATTCGCGCGCCGCCTTCGTGCGGCGGTTTCGCGGCCTGGCGCGCCTGCTGGCCGCCGGATGGTTCTTCCTTTCGTGGGCTGCGGCGAACGGCGCCGACGGGCTCGCGTCGATTCCCGGCGGGGCGCAGGAGTGGCCGGGCACCTGCACCGCCGCCGGCGGCGCTCCCGGCGGCGGCGGCCTGCCGTTGCCGATCGGCGGCGGGATCGGCATCGGGGTCGGCGGCGGCGCGATCGCGGAGTTCCTCGCCGAGATCGAGCGGGCGAGCCGGCCACCGCGGCCGGCGCCGGTGGGCTGCGATGCCGCGGGCGTGCCGATTCGCGAGCCGGCGAGCCTGCCGTCGACGTCGATCGATCGGGCGGCGGGAAACCCGGTCGACGTCGTCACCGGAAACAAGTACGAGCGGCAGGTGGACGTCGCGCTGGCGCATGCGCAGTCGAGCGTGCTGTCGCCCGCGGGTCTCGCCGATGCCTTCGGACTGCCGCAGGACGACACGCTGAACCTGCTCTTCGCGCGGCACTACAACAGCCGCAGCGACTTCGCGCTGTCGCTCGGGCGGGGCTGGAGCCACAGCTTCGAGACGCGGCTGGCGCGCATCGTGCGCGATGGCCGCGTCGAGCTGCAGATCGTCCAGGCCGACGGGCGTCGCATCGTGTTCCGGCCTTCGAGCGGGGCGAGCCGCGCGGCGCCGGACGAGGCGCGGCGCTACGCGTCGCGCACGATCGACGACGGCCTGGTCGACGAGCAGCGCAGCGACGGCATGCCGGTTTCCTGGGTCTGGCGCTGGCCGGGAGGCCGGCTGCTGCATTTCGACCGCGACGGCCGGCTCGATTCGATCGTGTCGGCCGACCTCGACCGGATCCGTGTCGCTCGCGACGACCGGGGTCGCGTCCTCGAAGTGCGCGACGACGCGCAGCGAACTATCGGTTTCGAATACGACGACACCCGGCTCGTCGCCCTGCGGCTGCCCGACGGACAGCGGATCCGCTACGAGTTCGATGCGCATCGCCAGCTGGTCGCGGTGCGATATCCCGACGGACGCACGCTTCGCTACGAATACGGCGACCCGCGCGCGTTCCACCGGCTCACGGCGGTCGTCGACACCGACGGAAGGCGCAGCGAATACCGCTACGGCGACGACGGCCGGGTGGCCAGCTCTCGCGGCATCGGGCAGACCGAAGAACAGGCGCTGCGCTTCGAGTACGAGCTGCCGACCAGGGCCGGCGCACGCGGCACGACGACGATCCGCGTCGGGAGAACGGCCACCCGCTATCGCTGGATCGACGCGCGCGGCGAGCCGATGCTCGTCGAGTCCGACGGCGACGGCTGCCGGCGCTGCCCGCCGGTCGGGCTGAGGGTGCGCGTCGGCGCCGCCGGGCGAGCGGTGATGCTGGGCGGGATGCGCATCCGCCACGACGCGAACGGCCGGGTGGTCGAGCGCCGGATCGAGGCGCGCGATGGCCGTCCCGCCTGGTTCGAGCGCTTCACGTACGCCGCCGGATCGCCGTGGGCGGCGCCGATCCGCATCGTGCGGCCAAGCGTGGTTCCCGGCCGCGAGACGAGCATCGAGCTGCGCCACAACGAGCGCATGCAGATCATCGCCGTCGACTTCGACGGCCATCTGCCCGACGAAGACGGCGTGCAGCCATTGCGCGCGACGATGCGCTACGAGTACGCGGGCCTGGACACGCGGCCGGAGCGGGCCGCCGTGCGCGGGCGACTGGCGGCGATCGTGTGCGTCTCGCCCGACGGCAGCCTGCAGCGGACCACATTCCGTCACGACTCGCGGCGCCGTCTCGTCGGCATCGAGGCGGAGGCGACGATCGCGCACCGGATCGAGCGCGACGCGCTTGGGCGCGCCGTTGCCGAGCACCTGCCCGACGGCGCGACGCGGCGTCGCAGCTTCGATGCAGCCTGGCGGCTGGCGAGCACCTCCGCGCGCGGAACGACGATCTCGTTCGGCTACGACGAAGCGGGGCGGCCGCGCACGATCGACTGGTCGGGCGGCGAGCGATGGACGATCCGCCTGGCCGGCCCTGCCGTGGAGATCGAGTCGAATCACGGATGGCGCGAGCGGATCGTGCCCGGCGCGAAGCGTGCGGTTGCGCCAGGTCTTCCGGTGGCGCTCTCACGCACCGAACGGGGCCGGCACGTGCTCGTCGATGCGCAGGGCCGGCGTACCGAGCGCCTGTACGACGATCTCGGGCGGCTCGTCGAGACGCGTTCGCCGCACGAGGGACGCAAGCGATACCGCTACGACGGCTTCGGCCGGATGTCGAGCATCGCCTTCGCCGACGGCAGCGTCGATATCCGCGAGCACGACGCCGGCGGCCGCCTCGTGCGCCGGCTGCAGCGCTCCGCCGACGACCGCGTGGAGACGACGTTCCGCTACGACGGCGCGCAGCTGTTCGCCGTCGAGCACGAGGGGCAGCGCTCGATCGTGCGGCACGACGGCGAGGGCCGCGTCGTCGAACGGCTCGAGACGCGCGAGGGCCGCGACTATCACGAGCGGCTCGAGTACGACGCGCGCGGACGGCTGGCGATGCAGTGGCTCGCCGACGGCTC
>CALCZN010000060.1:0-9280 GCA_937903095.1 uncultured Burkholderiales bacterium | reverse complement strand
GCGCGACGGAAGCGACGACGACGAGCGTCCCGGCAATGCGTGGCTTCGTTATCCGCAACGAGGGCACGAGGTGCGCCGCCTGCTCGCATTGACGCGATTCCTCGGTTGCGCGTCGCGCGACGAGTCGCTCGAGTTCCCGCTGCTTCCCGCCGACCGGGAGGAACTGCACGCCAGCGGACTGGCGCAGCACCTGACGCCCGGCAACTACATCTGCATCCACCCCGGCGCGCGCTCGGCGGATCGGTGCTGGCCGCCCGAGCATTTCGCGGCGGTCGCCGATGCGCTGCACGACGCCTCGGGACTGCCGATCGTCGTCACCGGCTCGGAGCACGAACGCGAACTGAGCGCGAGCCTGCGCTCACGGATGCGGACGCCCGCCATCGATGCGGCAGCGCCGATCTCCTTCGGCGCACTCGCGGCGCTGATCGCCGATGCGAGGCTGCTCGTTTCCAACGATACCGGCGTCTCGCACCTGGCAGCGGCGCTGCGCGTTCCGTCGGTGGTCGTGTTCAGCCATTCCGACCCGCAACGCTGGGCGCCGCTCGATGCGGCGTTGCACCGCGCCGTGCTGGCAGGCGACGGCAACGGCGCACCGCAAGCGGTCGTGTCCCAGGCGAAGGAGTTGCTGTCGAGCCCGACCGGCGAAGCGGCGGACGTCGTCCTCAGGCGGAAAGCAGGCGCGGCGCATCGAATTCACGCCGGGGCACCGTAGTGGGCAGCTCCTGGTGATACGCGCCGGAAGGAATGATCGCGCAGCCGCCGAAACGCTTCATCACGCGCAACTGGGCGAGAACGTCCTCTCCGCAATGCTCGGCGGGAAGCTCGGGCCAGAATTCGAAGCCGCCCGCCTCGCGCAGCTTCTGCGCATCGAACAGCACGCAGCCGCCCACCCAGGCCACGCGATACAAGCGCTGGCGCCGGGCATCGAGCGCCAGGCGCGTCTGCAGATGCCACAGGTTCGCCGCGCTGTGCAGGCGATGCCGTTGCCAGGCCGGGCTGTCGGGCGTGACCGCTTCCGGCTCGACCGGCCCCTCCCAGAACTCGATCGCCTCCTCCTGCGGCCGCCGGTCGCCGGCAAAGCCCAGCCCGATCAGTGCGCTGCCGACGAAGCCGCAGCGCTGTTCGACGAGGGTCGCATACAGGCGCGCAACGAGATCGGGCTCGACGACGACGTCGTCGTCGAGGAACAGCACGTGCGGCGCGTGCGACTGTCCGAGCAGGAAATACCGTTGCTCCGCGAGGCCGCGCCGCGGCAGGTGACGCAGGATCTCCACGCGATGTCCTCGTGCGCGCAGGACGCGCACCACCGCCTGCGTCTCGCGCTGCGCCTCGACCGGGTACGTCTCGCCCTGGTCGGAGACGACGATGCGAAGCGGCGAGAAGGTCTGCGCCAGCAGCGAGGTGAGCGTTACCGCCAGTGCGGCGGGGCGATCGCAGGTCGGCACGAGGACGTCGACGAGCAGGTCGGTGCCGGCTTCGCCGTTCGCCGCTGATTGCGCCGCTGACTGCGCCGCCGCCCCGTCGCCTTGCGCGCGATCCCGGGCCCTCCGATACAGCTCGGGGTTCAGCCGCGGGTCGTTGTACATCTTGAACTGCCGGTAGACGCGAAAGCGCGTACGGCCTTCCGGCAGGCCGGCGAGCAGCGCATCGAGGCACGCGGCAAGGTCGCCGCGCTGCTCGATCAGCACTTCGAGTCGCGCGGCGCAGCGGGCGCGGTGCGCATCGTCTTCGTCCTCTCGCTGCGCCTGGATGCGCATGTGATGGACCTTCAGCGCAAGGATCGACAGGCGGTCGATCATCGCGCCCGGCGTCTCGCTGGACAACGCGGCCGACTGTTCCGTTTCGGGCGGCTGCCCGCAACGCACTTCCTGCAGCCACGCATGGATCGCTTCGTCGAGCTTCTCGACCGCGTCGTTTCGCCGCTGGTTCAGCCCGTCGATCCGCCGCTTGCAGGCGGCGATCGCCGAATCGGCGACGTCGGTGCGGCGCGCCTTGTCCTCCTCGCCCCACAGCGCGACGTTGCTGCGGTGGTTCCCGCCGATCCATTGCCAGGCATCGCCGGCCGGCGGCCGAGGCGCGCGGCCGTGAAGAAAGGCATCGTGCCAGTCGAGGATCTGCTGCGCGCGCAACAGCGGCTGCGGCGCGCAGCGCGGAGACGATCGGGCGGGGGAAGACACGCAGGCGGCTTTCGGGAATATGGCGACTGCATGCTGCAATCGCAGTGCCAGCCGCAGCCGGCGCAACGGGAATGCCGGCTACGATGGAGCCTTCGGCCCGGCGGCACATGCGTCGGGCAACGTGAATGACCGAATCCGAAGCCCGCAACGCGCTGCTGCTGCGCGCATTCGAACTCGCCCCGGCCGACGTCGTCCGATGGACCGACGACGATCGCGCGTGGGCGAGCCGCGCGGCCGCCGAGGTCGAAGGCGCGAGCGCCGCCGGCGAGCGTTTCGTCGCGCGCCGCGCGCAGCTCGCGCTCGAACGGCTCGGCACGCGCGAAGCGATCGTCCGCCGCGCGCAGCGCGGCACCGACTGGCGCCCGTGGTTCGGCTGGGCGCTGCCGGCGATCGCACTGGCGGCAGGGCTGGCCACCGATGCGATCGGGCCGTCGCGGCAGGTGAACGTGCTCGCCCCGCCGCTGCTGGCCGTCATGGCGTGGAACCTCGTCGTCTACCTGTCGATCGCCGTGCACGCGCTGCTTCGTCGCAGCGGGCATCCGCAGCGCGGGGCCATCGCGCGTGCGATCGCTCGCGTGGCGCAGCGCGCGATCGTTCCGGGGCGCGACCGGACCGCCGACGATGCCGACGACGCGAGCGGGCGCAGGCGCGCGCGACGCGCCGTCATCGCCCGCTTCGCCGCCGACTGGACGAAGGCGAGCGCGCGGCTCACCGCGGCGCGCGTCGCGCGCGTGCTGCACGTCTCGGCGATCGCCTTCGCGCTGGGCGCGCTCGCCGGCCTGTACGTGCGCGGCCTCGTCTTCGAATATCGCGCCGGATGGGAGAGCACCTTCCTCGACGCGAACGCGATGCACGCGGTGCTCGGCTTCGTGCTGAAGCCGGCGTCGCTGCTCACCGGAATCCCGCTGCCGGACGTCGCGCGACTGGAAGCCATGCGCTTTCCGGAAACCGGCGGCGAACGCGCAGCGCCGTGGATCCACCTGTACGCGCTGATGGTCGCGCTGGTCGTTGTCGTTCCGCGCGCGCTGCTCGCGCTGTACGACCGCGCGCTCGAGCACCGGCTGGCGCGCTCCTTTCCGCTGCCCGCCGCCGACCGCTATTTCGCGTCGCTGCTGCGCGAGCATTCGGGCGAAGCGGCGCTCGTGCTCGTGCTGCCCTGCCATTTCGTCCCGTCGCCGCAGGCGACACTGACGCTGCGCGCCGTGCTGGGCGCGGTGTTCGGGCCGACGCTGAAGCTCGTCGTCGCGCCGGCGACAGACTACGGCGACGAGGAAAGCGTCGACGGCGCGCTCGCTTCGACGCCCGCCACGGCTGTCGTCGTCGCCCTCTTCTCGGCCAGCGCGACGCCGGAGGCCGAAACGCACGGCGTGTTCCTCGCGCGCGTGCTTGCCTGCCGGCCGCCCGGCAGCGAGCTGCTCGCACTGGTCGACGAGTCGGCTTTCGCTTCGCGCTTCGGCGGCAGCGATCCGGTGTCGCTGCGCCGGCGCGACGAGCGCCGGCAGGCCTGGAAGCGGCTGCTCGCCGCACACGAATGCCGTCCGGTTTTCGTCGATCTCGAGCGAGACGACGCAACCGAGGCCGGGCGACGCGTGCGCGAGGCGCTCGATCGCCGGATCGCACAACCGGTTTCCGCATGAGCGAAGGCCGAACGATCTCGCTGAGCCTCGTCTCGCACACGAACGTCGGCAAGACGACGCTGGCGCGCACGCTGCTCGGGCGCGACATCGGCATCGTGCGCGACGAGGCGCACGTGACCGAGTCGGCCGAAGAGCACACGCTCGTGCAGACGCCGCAAGGCGATCGCCTCACGCTGTGGGATACGCCGGGCTTCGGCGACAGCGCGCGCCTGGCGCGAAGGCTCGAATCGGCCGGCGATCCGATCGGGTGGTTCGTCGGGCAGGTCTGGGACCGCTTCCGCGATCGCGCGCTCTGGGCCAGCCAGCAGGCCGTGCGCAACGTGCGCGAGCGCGCGGACGTGGTGCTCTATCTGGTGAACGCTTCCGAGCCGCTGGCGCAGGCGCGATACATCGACGACGAGATGCGCGTGCTCGACTGGATCGGCAAGCCGGTGATCGTGCTGCTGAACCAGCTCGGGCAGCCGCGGCCGGCGTCCGACGAAGCGGCCGAGCTGGACGAATGGCGCCGCCATCTGTCCACAGCCCGCCTGGTGCGCACGGTGCTCCCGCTCGATGCCTTCGCGCGCTGCTGGGTGCAGGAAGCGACGCTGCTGCGCGCGATCGCCGACGCGCTCCCCGCCGAGTCGCGCGCGTCCTGCCGGCGCCTGATCGACGAATGGCTGAACGCGCGCCGGCACGTCTTCGACGCGGCCATCGACGTGCTCGCGCAGGCGCTCGCCCGGATCGCGATCGACCGCGAGGCGATCCGCGACGTCGGAATGTTCGAGCGCCTGCGCGACGCCGCGCAGGCGCTTGCGCGTGCGCCGTCGGGCAACTCCGATACGGTGCCGGTCGCGCGGCGACAGGCGATGCGCGCGCTCGCGCAGCGCCTGGACGAGGCGATGCGTTCGGCCACCGATCGGCTGATCGCGCTGCACGGGCTCGGCGGACACGCGAGTACCGAGATCATCGAACGCCTCGCCGAACACTACGAGGTCAGCAGCCGCCTGCCCGAAGGCCGGGCCGCCGTGCTCGGCGGCGTGCTCACCGGCGCGCTCGCCGGGTTGAAGGCCGACCTCGCCACCGGAGGCTTCAGCTTCGGGGCGGGAATCCTCGGCGGCAGCCTGCTCGGCGCGATGGGCGCATTCGGACTCGCGCGCGGCTACAACCTCGTGCGCGGCGGCCCGACACCGGCGGTTGCCTGGAGCGACGCGGTGCTCGAGGAATCGACCGCAGCCGCGCTGCTCGCCTACCTGGCCGTCGCGCATTACGGACGAGGCCGCGGCGACTGGAGCGCCTCCGAACACCCGGCGCACTGGCACGAGCTGGTGCAATCGGTGCTGAAGGCGCATCACGAGATCTTCGAGCACGCCTGGTCGCTGCGCGGCGAGGACGGTGCCGAGGGGATGCTCGCCTCGGCGCTGCGGCCGGCGCTCGCCGGCGCCACGCTCGACGTGCTCGCGCGCCTGTATCCGGTCGGCGTGCGCGACTCGAAGCTCGTCGTACCCGACCCGGCGCACGACACCATCTGAACGGTGCGGGAGCCGATCGCCGCGGGCGTCGCGTTTGCTGCCGTTCGTCGTTTTTCGAGCGAAGTCCGGTTGCCGGCGCCCGGCGAAAGCCGCAGCATTGCGCTCACGTCCCGGGCATTCGCCGGGCGTATACTTCTCGCGCTTTTTCCGGGCGCCTGATCGACGGGCGCCGAGCCGAGTTCGCCGGAGTACCGATCATGCGCTCGACCCGTTTCCCGATCGCCCGTCTCCTTCCCCTGGCCGTCGCCGCCGCGGCGGTTGCGCTGCCGCTGTCGACTTCGGCAGCCGATCAAACCGATGCATCGGTCTTCAACCCGCACAACTTCAAGTTCCCGGCCGGCGTCTATCGCTGCGAGCTGAATCGCAGCGTCGACGTGGAGCAGGTGTCGCCCGACATGCAGAGCGCCGTGCTGCGCTTCGACAAGAAGGAATACCGGATGAAGGCGGTGCTGGCGCGAACCGGCGCGCTGCGCTACGAGGACCAGCAGTCGGGCCTCGTCTGGCTGATCATCGCCGGCAAGTCGATGCTGCTCGACATGAAGCACGGGAAGCAGCTGGCGAACGAGTGCAGGACGTGAAGCGTGAAGCACCCTTGACCCTTCACTTCCCCCTATTGCATCCCCTGCGACGATCGCAGAGACTGCGCGGCTACGCCACAACGTCCGTCCGCGCTTGTCGATCGTCGAGTCTGTTTCGTCCGAACGGAGCCTGCTGCAGATCGAGGACCTCACGCTCGCCTTCGGCGGCGTGCAGGCGCTCGCCGGCGTCGGCTTCTCGGTGGCGCCCGGCAGCATCACGTCGGTGATCGGCCCGAACGGCGCGGGCAAGACTTCGCTGTTCAACACGATCTCGGGCTTCTATCGTCCGGCGTGCGGGTCGATCCGCCTCGAAGGGCGTGACATCACGCGCCTGCCGGCGCCGAAGCGCGCCGCGCTCGGCGTGGCGCGCAGTTTCCAGAACATCGCGCTCTTTCGCGGCATGACCGTGCTCGACAACATCAAGCTCGGCCGGCACTGCCACCTGCGCACGAACGTCTTCGACGCGCTGCTCTATTTCGGCCGCGCGCGGCGCGAGGAGATGCAGCTGCGCGCCGAGATCGAGGAGCGCGTGATCGACTTCCTCGAGATCGACCACATCCGCCACGCCCCCGTCGCGTCGCTGCCCTACGGCCTGCAGAAGCGCGTGGAAATGGCGCGGGCGCTGGCGATGCAGCCGAAGATCGTGCTGCTCGACGAACCGGTCGCGGGAATGAACCGCGAGGAAACCGAGGACATGGCGCGCTTCATCCTCGACCTGCGCGCCGAATGGGGCGTCACCGTGCTGATGGTCGAGCACGACATGGGGATGGTGATGGACCTCTCCGACCGCGTCGTCGTGCTCAATTTCGGCCAGGTCATCGCGCAGGGCACTCCGGCGCAGGTGCAGAACGACCCCGAGGTGATCCGCGCATATCTCGGCTCGGGCCGCGTCGACGAACTGCGCCGCCGGCTGGCCGGCGCTCGCGCGGAGTGCCCGGCGTGAGCTTCGACTGGCTGTTCCTGCTCGAGATCTCGCTGGCCGGTCTCGGAACCGGCGCGCTGTACGCGCTCACCGGCCTGGCCTTCGTC
The DNA here is from genome assembly GCA_937903095.1 of uncultured Burkholderiales bacterium. Taxonomy (GTDB): domain Bacteria; phylum Pseudomonadota; class Gammaproteobacteria; order Burkholderiales; family Burkholderiaceae_E; genus Zeimonas. The sequence continues at coordinate 2,348 of CALCZN010000060.1, read as the reverse complement.
GTCATCTACAAGGCGACGCGCGTGGTGAACCTCGCGATCGGCGAGATGCTGATGATCGGCGCCTACGTCTTCTTCGCGTTCGCCGCCGGCTTCGCGCTGCCGGTGTGGGTGGCGATCGTCGCGGCGATCGCCGGCGGCGGTCTGCTCGGCGCGTTCGTCGAGCGCACGATGATCCGCCCGATGCTCGGCGAATCGCCGATTTCGGTGTTCATGGTCACCGTCGGACTCGGTTCGATCCTCGTCGGGCTCGTCGAGCTGATCTGGACGGCCGATCCGCGCCGGCTGCCCGAGTTCCTGCCGAACGAGCCGATCTTCGTCGGCGACGCCTACGTCTCGCCGAAGGTGTTCTACGGCTTCTGGGTCGCCGCGCTGCTGATCGTCGCGCTGCTGATCGTGTTCCGCTTCTGGCGCGGCGGCGTCGCGCTGCGCGCGACCGCCTCCGACCAGGCCGCGGCCTGGTCGATGGGCATCGACGTGCCGCGCGTGTTCTCGCTGTCGTGGATCGTCGCCGGCATGATCGCCGCGGTAGCCGGCATCGTGGTGGGTGCGATCGGCGGCATCTCGTCGACGATGGGGATCTTCGGCCTGACCGTGCTGGTCGTCGTGATCTTCGGCGGCCTGGACAGCATCGCGGGCGCGCTCGTCGGCGGACTGTTCATCGGACTCGTCGAGGCATGGGCCGGCGCGTACCTGGGCGGCGAGTTCAAGGTGCTCGCCGTCTTTACGCTGCTGGTGCTGATCCTGATGGTGCGTCCCTACGGTCTGTTCGGAACGCACGAGATCGAACGACTGTGACCGACCGACCGCAGCGGCGGAGTAGAAGTTGCGCATAGGCCTGGCCCGTCCCGATTACGTCGCCGACGAGGCGCTGATCGACTCGCCGACCCGATGGGCGTGGATCGGCGCGCTGTTCGTCGCGCTCTTCGCCTTTCCGTTCGTCGCGAACGAGTACTGGCTGTACCTCGCGTGCCTGGTCGGCATCCACGTGGCCAGCGCGACCGGCCTGAACATCCTCACCGGGTACACCGGACTGGTGAGTCTCGGCCAGGCAGCATTCATGGGGATGGGCGCCTACACCGTGGCCGTCCTGCAGGCACGCTGGGGAACGCCGGCGCTCTTCAATCTCGTGGCCGGCGGCATCGTGGCGATGACGGGCGGCCTGGTGGTCGGCATCCCGTCGCTGCGCGTCAAGGGGCTGTATCTGGCGATCGCGACGATCGCCGCGTCGTTCATCACGCATTTCCTCTTCGCCAACTGGGATTCGGTCACCGGCGGAACGGCCGGCCTCACGGTGGAGCCGGCGCGCTTGTTCGGCGCCGCGCTCGACACATCGTTCCGCCTCTACTGGCTGATCGTGCCGCTGACGATCGCGATGGTGGTGGGCGCGGCGAATCTCTTCCGCACCCGGATCGGCCGCGCGTTCATCGCCATTCGCGATCGCGACATCTCGGCCGAGGTGCTCGGCATCCCGCTGCTGCGCTACAAGCTGCTGTCCTTCGCCGTCTCTTCTTTCTATGCGGGCGTGGCGGGCGGCCTGTGGGCGTATTTCTTCCGGGTGGTGACACCGGAGAGCTTTCCGCTGATCCTGTCGATCTTCTACCTGGCGGCGATCATCGTCGGCGGCATGGGCACGATCCTCGGCAGCATCCTCGGCGCAGCTTTCATGGCGATGGTGCCCGAACTGCTCAAGCTCGTCGTCGGCTGGCTGCCGCTGGGCGCGAACGCGACGCTCGTGCTCTCGCCGGTGCGCACGATCGTCTTCGGCGCGCTGATCGTCGGATTCCTCGTCTTCGAGCCCCAGGGGCTCGCGGAGATCTGGCGCCGCGTGCGGCGCTTCTTTCACCTGTATCCGTTCCGCACCTGAACCCCACGACCCGATCCACACGCACCCGCAGAACAGAAGGAGGAGCACGATGAGCATTTCCAAAACCCGTCGCAGCGCCGTCGGCGCCATCGCCGCCGCCACCGGGCTGGCGCTCGCACCCAAAGCCGCGTTTTCGCAGGCCGCGGGCGAAGACATCGTCATCGGCGGATCGATCCCGATGACCGGCGTGTTCGCCTTCGCCGGCATCGGCATTCACGCCGGCATCCAGGACTACGTGAAGATCGTCAACGACGCCGGCGGCATCCAGGGCCGCAGGCTGCGCTACGTGCCGGAAGACACCGCGTACAAGGTCGACGCATCGGTGGCCGCGTTCAAGAAGATCACCAGCCAGGAGAAGGTCAACCTCTATTACGGCGACTCGACCGCGTTCGCCAAGACGATCAATCCCGAGCTGGAACGCATGGGCTCGATCCTGATGGCCGGCGCCTCGTTCGCCAGCGAGCTCAACGACCCGAAGAAGTAC
>CALCZN010000059.1:0-2218 GCA_937903095.1 uncultured Burkholderiales bacterium | reverse complement strand
AAGCGCTCGTCGATGTACTCGTTGATGATGTTCGACTCGTACAGGATCAGGTCGCGCTCGACGAGGATCGGCACCTGTCCGTACGGGTTCATGATCGAAATGTCTTCGGGCTTGTTGTAGAGATCGACGTCGCGGATCTCGAAATCCATGCCCTTCTCGAACAGCACGAACCTGCAGCGTTGCGAGAACGGGCAGGTCGTGCCGGAGTACAGCACCATCATCGCGGAAACTCCCGATGCAAGAAACAACAACAGGGTGAGCCTGTCGGACTCACCCTGTGAGAGGCGTGCAGACCGGCCTCAGCGAAGGGCCGCCCTCACTTGACGTCTTTCCAGAATTCGCGGTTGAGCATCCACGCGAACACGGTGAACACGCCGAGGAAGAGCAGCACCCAGACGCCGAGACGCACTCGGGCGCGCGCGCTCGGATCCGACATGTAGGCGAGGAACGCGGTGAGATCGGCGACCGTGTCGTCGAACTCAGCCTGCGACATCCTGCCGCCCTGCGCAGCGCCGAGCGTCCAGTGACGCGACGGATGCAGGTTGTGGCCGTCGAGCTTCCCGGTGGTTTCGGCGCGAGTGCCGTGCGCATCGAAGACGACCGTGCTCTTGACGAACGACGCGCCGCCGTTGCTCGCCTCCTCGCCCACCTCCTTGACCTCTTCGAGCGTGGCGCCGCGCATGCCCTGCAGCTCCCACAGCACGTTCGGCATGCCCACGCCCTCGAAGACGGTGTTGTTCCAGCCGGTGGGACGGGTGTCGTCGCGGTAGTAGGCGCGCAAATAGGTGTAGATCCAGTCGGCGCCCGAGCCGGCGCCCGAGGAGCGCGCGCGCGCCGTCACCGAGAGGTCGGGCGGCGAGGTGCCGAACCAGACCTTCGAATCGGCGGGACGCATCGCGATCTTCATCAGGTCGCCGACCTTGCCGTTCGGGTCGAGCACGAGGTACTCGCGGATCTGCTCGTCGGTGAGGCCGATGTCGCGCAGCCGGTTGTAGCGCATCAGGTTCGCGCTGTGGCAGTTCAGGCAGTAGTTCACGAAGAGCTTCGCGCCGTTCTGCAACGACGGCTCGTCGGTGAGCTTGTGCGTGGGGAAAGGATCGAGCGGATAACCCGCCTCGGCCGCCGAAGCGGCGCCGAAGGACAGCGAGGCAGCGACTGCGACCAGGATCCGGGTGAAGAGGTTCATGTTCTGTTCAGCTCCAATGCCGCATCGCGGATCAGTGAGCGCGGAAGGTGACGCGCTCGGGAACCGGCTTGAAGCGGCCCGCGCTGCTCCACCAGGGCATCAGCAGGAAGAACGCGAAATACAGGAGCGTGCCGATCTTCGAGAACAGCGAGTTGGTCGGCGAGACCGGCGTGGTGCCGAGGTAGCCGAGCACGAGGAACACGACGACGAAGGCGGCGAGCACGGCCTTGTGCCAGCCCGGACGGTAGCGGATCGAACGCGCCGGGCTCTGGTCGATCCAGGGCAGCACGAAGAGGATCAGCACCGACGCGCCCATCGCCACCACGCCCCAGAACTTGGCATCGACGACGAAGAAGCCGATGACCATCACCGCGACGACGACGGCGGCGATCAGCTTGCTCAACGCGCTGCGCGCGGTGAACCAGACGAGCAGCGCGAACAGCACGAGGAACGGGATCATCCAGAACAGCAGGAAGTCCTCGGTGGTGGCGCGCAGGATCGAGTAGAACGGCGTGAAGTACCAGACCGGCGCGATGTGCGCCGGCGTGATCAGCGAATCGGCCGGAATGAAGTTGTTGTATTCGAGGAAGTAGCCGCCGAACTCGGGTGCGAAGAACATGATCGCCGAGAAGACGATCAGGAACACCGCGACGCCGAGGATGTCGTGCACCGTGTAGTACGGATGGAACGGGATGCCGTCGAGCGGAATGCCGTTGGCGTCTTTCTTCGCCTTGATCTCGATCCCGTCGGGGTTGTTCGACCCGACCTCGTGCAGCGCGATGATGTGTGCGACGACCAGGCCGAGCAGCACCAGTGGAATGGCGATGACGTGGAACGAGAAGAAGCGGTTCAGCGTGGCGTCGCCGATGACGTAGTCGCCGCGGATCCAGATCGCCAGATCCGGCCCGATGAACGGGATGGCGGAGAACAGGTTGACGATGACCTGAGCACCCCAGTACGACATCTGTCCCCACGGCAGCAGGTAGCCGAAGAAGGCTTCCGCCATCAGCGCGAGGAAGATCATGCAGCCGA
>CALCZN010000058.1:0-26918 GCA_937903095.1 uncultured Burkholderiales bacterium | reverse complement strand
GTACATGCCCGGGCGCTTGCGCACCGCCTCCAGGCCTTCGAGGATCTGGATCGAGGAGGAATCGTACTGACGTTCGGCTTCGGTCATGTTCACCTTCGGAATCAGCTTCTCAGATGCGCATCGGCATCACGACGTAGCGGAACTGCTCGTCGCCGGGCACCGTGAGCAGCGCGCTCGTGCCCGAATCGCCGAACTCCATCTGGACGGATGCGGCGTCGAGGTTGGCGAGAACGTCGAGCAGGTAGCTCACGTTGAAGCCGATCTCGAGCGCGTCGCCCTCGTACTCGATCTCCAGCTCCTCGACCGCCTCTTCCTGCTCGGCGTTGGTCGTCTGGATCTGCAGCGTGCCGGGCGACAGGCTCAGGCGCACGCCCTTGAACTTGTCGGAGGTGAGGATCGAAGCGCGCGCGAGCGACGCGGCGAAGGCCTCGCGCGAGAGCATGACGCGCTTCGTGTAGCCCTGTGGAATGACGCGCTGGTAGTCGGGGAACTTGCCCTCGACGATCTTCGAGACCATCTCGACTTCGCCGAAGCGCAGCCGCACCTGGTTGCCCGAGATGTCGATCGCCACCGGGTCGTCGCTGTCGGCGAGCAGCCGCTGCAGCTCGAGCACCGTCTTGCGCGGAATGATCACCTCGGCGCGCGCGAGCCCGGCGCCCTCGATCGACGCTTCGCAGTACGACAGCCGATGCCCGTCGGTGGCCACCACCTTCACCAGCGATCCGTCGGTGACCAGCAGCAGGCCGTTCAGGTAGTAGCGGATGTCCTGCTGCGCCATCGCGAAATGCACCATGCGGATCAGGTGCTTGAGCTTGCGCTGCGGCAGCTCGAAGGACGCGACGAAGCGGTCGGCGACAGCCACCGTGGGGAACTCGCCGGCGTCGAGCGTCTGCAGCGCAAAGCGGCTGCGGCCGGCCTGGATCGTCGCACGCTTGTTCTCGACCTTGATCGAGACGTCGGCGCCGTCGGGCAGCGAACGCAGGATGTCGATCAGCTTGCGCGCCGACAGCGTGGTGCCGCCGTCTTCGCGGCCCGCGCCGAGCTGCGCGGTGGTCTCGACCTGGATCTCGACGTCGGTGGCGAGGAAGGAGACGTCGGGCCCCTTCTTGCGCAGCAGCACGTTGGCGAGGATCGGCAGCGTATGACGTCGTTCGACGATTCCGGCCACGGTCTGCAGCGGCTTCAGGATCGCATCGCGGTTTGCCTGTATGAACTGCATTCGTTCAGTTTCCTGTTGCTGTTGTTGAATGTACTTGCAACAACCCTGGGGACAACCGCAGCGGGGCCGCGCCGCTGCTCGTTCTGCGCCCGATTTCCGGCTGTGGAGAGCGCGTTCCGGCCGCTGTGGACGCACTCGAACAACTTCGCGCTGCCCGGGAAAGCGGCAGGTTGTTCACAATCGCTCCCGCACTTGTGCAGGTCTTTCCCGCCTCTTGATCCGTTCGTTGCACGGCGCCGCGTTCAGCCACGGAGCGTCTGCTCGAGCACGTGCAGCTGCCGGTTCCATTCCTGGTCGTGCTGGCGCAATTCGGCTATGCGCTTGACCGCGTGCATCACCGTGGTGTGATCGCGCCCGCCGAAGGCCTCGCCGATCTCGGGAAAACTCTTCTGCGTAAGCTCCTTGGCGAAGTACATCGCGATCTGGCGCGCGCGCGCGATGTGCGCCGGACGCCGCTTGCTGTACATGTCGGCGACCTTGATCTTCAGGAAGTCGGCCACCGTCTTCTGGATCGATTCGATCGAGATCGGCGGACGGTTCAGCTCGAGCAGGTCTTTCAGCGCCTCCTTGGCCAGGTCTGCCGTGACCTGCTTGCCGCGAAAGCGCGCGAAAGCGATCACGCGCAGCAGCGCGCCTTCCAGCTCGCGCACGTTCGAGCGCAGGTTCTTCGCCACGAAGAACGCCACTTCCTCGGGCAGCTTCTCGCCCGACTGCTCGGCCTTCTTCAGCAGGATCGCCACGCGCATCTCCAGCTCCGGCGGCTCGATCTCGACGATCAGCCCCGAGCCGAAGCGCGACACCAGCCGGTCTTCGAAGGCCGACAGCTCCTTCGGATAGGTGTCGCTGGTGATGATCAGCTGCTTGCGCGCGGTGAGCAGCGCCTCGAAGGTGTAGAAGAACTCCTCCTGCGTGCGATCCTTTCCGCCGAGGAACTGGATGTCGTCGACGAGAAGAAGATCGAGCGTGTGGTACTTCTGCTTGAAGTCCTGCAGCGACTTGCGCTGGATGCCGCGCACCATCTCGTCGAAGTAGTCCTGCGCGTGGATGTAGCGCACGCGCGCCCCGGGCATGCGCTCGCGGATCGCGTTGCCCACCGCGTGCAGCAGGTGCGTCTTGCCTAGGCCCACGCCGCCGTAGAGGAACAGCGGGTTGTACGAGGTGCCGGGCCGCTCGACGACCTGCAGCGCGGCCGACCAGGCGATCTGGTTCGCCTTGCCGTGCACGAAGTTCTCGAAAGTGAGCTCGGGGCGCAGCCGGGTGCGGGGGTCGGGCGCCGCGGCGGCAGGGAAGCCGGGCGCCGCGGGCGCGTCAGCCGGGGGCGTTTCGTCGAAGGTCTCCGTGGTCTCGAGGACGACGTCGCCGTCGTGCACGCGGATTTCGTCGGACGCCGATCCGGAGGCGCCGGGCGCGCCGGGCGTGCCCCAGGGGCGAGCGCCGGCCAGCGCGCCGAGGTTCGGCACGGTGGAAGAGCCCGGCGCGGGCGAGCGGTGGATCTCGAAGCTCACGCGCAATTCGGGCTCGATGGTTTCGCGCGCCACCGACTCGATCTGCGACTGGAACTGCGACTTCACCCAGTTCAGCTTGAAATGGTTCGGCACGCCGAGGCGCAGCAGGTGCTCACCTTCGTCGTAGCCGAGAAAGACGAGCGGCTTGATCCAGGGCTTGAACTGTTGAGCGGGAATCTCGTTCTGTAGCCTTGCCACGCAGGCGAGCCAACGGTCCATCATGTCTTCGATCGGTTCGCGCGTGCGGACAAACAGGCATTTTACCTCGCACCGCCGGGCCGGCGCCATCGCCAAATTGACAGGCGGCTCGGTAATGCGTTGTAATGAAAGGCTTTTCGCTTTACTTCGAGCCGCTTGCTCCAAGCTCCCCGTCGAGGCACCCGCCGATGAAACGCACCTACCAACCCTCCGTCGTGCGCCGCAAGCGCACGCACGGCTTTCTCGTACGCATGAAGACCCGCGGTGGACGAGCCGTCATCCGTGCGCGCCGCGCCAAAGGCAGGAAGCGCCTCGCCGTCTGAGCGGCCGGTTTCGCAGACCGGCTCGCCTGCGAGCGTCGAGCCTGCCGACACCCGCCTGCAACCCCGCGGCAACGTCTCCTCGCGCGTGCCGCCGGGCATCGTACCGATGCTGTTGCGCACTCGTCCAGTAGCTTCCGGACGGCATTTCGGCGTGCACGTGAACCGTGTTGTGGACGACGCGGCGGCGGTTCGCGGCCGGCTCATCGTCACGGCGCCCAAGCGCGTGCTGAAGCGGGCGGTCGAACGCAACGCGATGCGTCGCGTGGCGCGCGAAGCCTGGCGTGCGGCCGGCCTGGATAGAAGCGCGGCGGTCGGCCTGCTGCGCGTGCGCGCCGCCATCGTGCCGTCCGACGCCGCGGCCGGCCTTCCGGCGTGCAAACGGCTGGCGCGCGAGGAGCTGGACCGGCTCTTCGTCGCTGCGGGAGCTTCGATGCGCAAGCGCGGAATGCTGCGATGAAGATGGTTCGGAGCTTCCTCACCGGCGCGATCCGCTTCTATCGCGCGGCGATCAGCCCCTTTCTCGCGCCGCGCTGCCGTTTCCTGCCCACCTGTTCCGATTACGCGGTACAGGCGATCGAACGCCACGGCGCCCTGCGGGGCGGCTGGCTGGCCCTGCGGCGCGTTGCGCGCTGCCACCCGTTCCATCCGGGCGGCATCGACGAGGTGCCGCTTCATCTGTCGTCGAGCTGCCGGTGCCGTTGGCCCGCATCGATGCGCGACGACCCTCCCGTCGAATCCTGATTCCCGAGCCATGCAGACCCAACGAATGATCCTGTGGATCGTGTTCTCGATGTCGCTGCTGTTCCTGTGGGACTCCTGGCAGCGCCATCAGGGACACGCGTCGCTGTTCGGCGGCCCGCCGCCGGCCGAGCAGGGCGTCCATGAAAACCCGGCCGGTCGCAGCGGCACAGGCCCGTCCGCGAAAGACGGAGCCGCCTCCGACGCGGCGATTCCGCCGCCGACGAGTCCCGCGCCCGGCGCCGCTGCGAGCGGCACCGCCGGCGCTGCCGCGTCGGCGCAGGCAACGAGCGGGGCGGCGGTCGCCTCCGAGCAGACGATCCGCCTGGCCAACGACGTGCTCTCGCTCGACATCGACCTGCTGGGCGGACAGGTGCGGCGCGCCGAACTGCTCGGTCATCGCGAGGAGAACGGAGAGGAAGCGCAGAACCTCGTCCTACTGCAGTACGCGCCGGGGCGCATCTACCTCGCGCAGAGCGGGCTGATCGGCGATAGCCCGGCGGGCGCGTCATTCCCCACGCACCGCACGCCGATGACGCCGGTGGGCGGCGACGCCTCGCCGCGCACGCTGGGCGCCGGCAACGACGTTCAGCTGAAGCTCGAGGCCGAGAGCGGCGGCCTGCGGCTCGTGCGCACCTACACGCTCGCGCGCGGCGAATACGTCGTGCGAGTGAAGGACGAGGTGACCAACGAAAGCCAGGCGCCGCTGAGCCCCGTGCTGTACCTGCAGCTCACGCGCGACGGCGATGCGCCTCCCGGCGGCTCGAAGTTCTACAGCACCTACACCGGCCCCGTCGTCTACACGAACGAGGACAAGTTCCAGAAGGTGTCGTTCAGCGACATCGAGAAGGGCAAGGCGAACTACGCGAAGTCGGCCGCCGACGGATGGGCGGGCATCATCCAGCACTATTTCGTCGCCGCGTGGATTCCACAGCAGGGCGCGCAGCGCGAGTATTACGCGCGCAAGGTCGACAACAACCTGTATTCGGTAGGCATCAAGGAACCGCTCGGCACCCTCGCGCCTAACGCGACGACGAGCGCCGAGTCGGAGCTGCTGGTCGGCCCGCAGAAGCAGCGCATGCTCGAGGCGATCGCGCCGGGCCTCGATCTCACGGTGGACTACGGGTGGCTCACCGTCATCGCCAAGCCGATCTACTGGCTGCTCGAGAAGCTGCACGCGCTCGTCGGCAACTGGGGCTGGTCGATCGTGCTGCTCACCCTGCTGATCAAGACGATCTTCTTCCCGCTGCAGGCGGCGAGCTACAAGTCGATGGCGCGGATGAAGGCCGTCACGCCGCGGCTCACGGCGATCCGCGAGCGCTACGGCAACGATCGCGTGAAGATGAACCAGGCGATGATGGAGCTGTACAAGACCGAGAAGATCAACCCGCTCGGCGGCTGTCTGCCGATCGTCGTGCAGATCCCGGTGTTCATCGCGCTGTACTGGGTGCTGCTCGCATCGGTGGAGATGCGCAACGCACCGTGGATCGGCTGGATCCACGATCTCTCCGCGCCCGATCCGTACTTCATCCTGCCGCTGGTGATGGCCGGCACGATGTTCATCCAGGTGAAGCTGAACCCCACGCCGCCAGATCCGATCCAGGCGAAGATGATGATGATCATGCCGCTGGTGTTCTCGGTCATGTTCTTCTTCTTCCCGGCGGGGCTGGTGCTGTACTGGCTGGTGAACAACGTGTATTCGATCGCGCAGCAGTGGGTGATCAACAAGAAGCTCGGGGTTCTGAAGAAGTGAAGGGTGAAGGGTGGCGCAGCCGATCGTTGCCATCGCCACCGCACCCGGGCGCGGCGGGATCGGCGTGGTGCGTGTGTCGGGGAGCGGCCTGCAGCCGGTGATCGATGGCGTGCTGCGCAGGCCGCTCGCGGCACGGCACGCTACCTACGGTCCGTTTTTCGCCGGCGACGGCTCGGTGATCGATCGCGGCATCGCGATCTTCTACCCGGCGCCGCATTCGTACACCGGCGAGGACGTACTCGAGCTGCAGGGGCACGGCGGACCGGTCGTGCTGCAGCTGCTGCTGCGGCGCGTGCTCGAGGCGGGGCGCGAACCCGGCGTGCGGCTGGCCGAGCCGGGCGAGTTCACGCAGCGCGCGTTCCTGAACGACAAGCTCGACCTCGCGCAGGCCGAGGCGGTGGCCGACCTCATCGACGCGAGCACCGAGCAGGCGGCGCGCTCGGCCGCGCGTTCGCTGTCGGGCGAGTTCTCCGACGCGGTGCACGCGCTGGTCGAAGGCCTGATCGAGCTGCGCACGCTGGTGGAGGCGACGCTGGATTTTCCCGAGGAGGAGATCGACTTCCTCGAGGCATCCGATGCGCGCGGGCGGCTCGCGGCGCTGCGCTCCTCGCTCGACGCGCTGCTCGCACAGGCGCGACGCGGAGCGTTGCTGCGCGAGGGATTGAACGTCGTGCTGCTCGGCGAGCCGAACGTCGGGAAAAGCTCGCTGCTCAATGCGCTGGCCGGAGCCGAGATCGCGATCGTCACCGACGTGCCGGGAACGACGCGCGACCGAATCGCGCAGGCGATCCAGATCGACGGCGTTCCGTTGAACGTCGTCGACACGGCGGGGCTGCGCGACACCGAGGACGTCGTCGAGCGGTTGGGCATCGCGCGAACGTGGCAGGAAGCGGGCAGGGCGGACGTCGTCGTGCATCTGCTCGATGCGCGCGAGGGCGATGCGGCGGGAGCGGCGGCTATCGAGGACGAACTGGAACGTCGGCTCGAAGCCCGGGTGCCGATCGTGCGGGTGTACAACAAGATCGACCTGGTGGGGAGCGAGGCGCGGGTCGAGCGCCGGGCGGGGGCGCGCGGCGCGCGTGAGGGCGACGCCGCGAACGACGATGTCCGCGTCGAGGCATCCGTGTGGCTGTCGGCGAAGACCGGAGAAGGGATCGAACTGCTGCGCCGGCTGCTGCTCGAGCTGGCCGGCTGGCAGGCGGGCGGCGAGTCGACTTTCATCGCGCGCGAGCGGCATCTCGTTGCCTTGCGCGCGGCGCGCGATCACCTCGGGGCGGCGGCCGCACGCGCCGGCGAGGGCGATCTGCATCTGGACCTGTTCGCCGAGGAACTGCGGCTCACGCAGGAGCGGCTGAACGAGATCACCGGGGAGTTCGGGGCGGATGATCTGCTGGGGGTGATCTTCAGCAGGTTCTGCATCGGAAAATGAGAGCGACGGATCGGGTAGTAGCCGAGTCGGCCCTGTTACAGCTTCGATGTGCCCTCGACGCGAATCCGAGTCGCGCGACGCTATGCCACCAGCGCGACGCCCGCCCGCATGGCCCTACGGTTGATCTCCGCCACACCAGCCGGCTGATACCGCGAGATCGCCGTCTCGAATGCCGCGAGCGGAAAGATCCGTGATTCCGCCAGCATCGCCGCCGTGGCGACGATGCTCGACGAGTAGCGTCCGATCTCCCTGGCCGTCTTCAGCAAGGGAAGCCTGCGCACGCGCGCGAGCGTCTGCGGGATTTCGAAGCTCTCGTCGATGAACAGCGTACAGGTCTCGGGCAGCCGCTCGATCCATTGGCGGGTCTTCTTCAGGCCGTCGATCGATACGACCGCGAAGTAATCCGGCGAATCGATCGCTGTGTATTCGATGCGCCGGGGGGAGAAATTGATCTCCGAAATCGAGTGTCCGGTCATCACCGTGATCGGGTAGTCGTCTTTTTGCGTCGCGTCCAGCCCGCACAGGATGCCGGCACGCGCCAGAGTCATCGCTGACGATTTCACTTTCTGTCCGGCGCTTCCCGCGACGACGATGCCGACCTGGCGATCGAGCGAGTGATCGAACGCGCGCTCGATCACGACAGGTTGCGATGCCTTCGCCTTCGCAGCGCAGGTCGCACGATAGCCGGCGCCGAATTCGGTGCGCTGGCGTTCGACGAGAAGGCCGCGGGCCATTCCGGTGGCGCCGAACAGGTTGATCAGCTCCTGCTTGTTCAGGTCGTTGCGCGGCATGTACCAGGCGGTGCACATCTCCCAGACGTCGAGCACCGCGAATCCCGGGTGGCGCACGCCCTGGACGATGCGCTCGGCAAGGTCGGCGTCGTGCGTCATGCCGCGATAGACCCAGCTGGCGCCCGCACCGGCGAGCGTCGCGCAGATGTCCATCGGTTCTTCGAGGTTGCCGTCCGCGGTCGTCGCGGTGATTCCGCCGACCGGCGTCGTCACCGAATGCTGGCCGCCGGTCATGCCGTAATTGAAGTTGTTCGCGACGAGCAGCGTGATGTCGAGATTGCGGCGTGCCGCGCTGAGCAGATGCGCACCGCCGATCCCGCATCCTCCGTCGCCGATCAGTGCGATCACCGTGAGATCCGGACGCGCGAGTTTCAGGCCGGTGGCGTAGGTGATCGATCGGCCGTGGAGCCCATGAAACCCGCTCGTCGAGAAATAACGATCCGACAGGCCGATGCAGCCGATGTCGGTGACGATGACCGTTTTCGCCGGGTCGACCTGCAGCAGGACCAGTGCGCGGTCGAGTTCGCGCAGCAGCAGGCTGTGTCCGCAGCCCGGGCAGAACGGCAGGGGCCCGGCCGTCTTCGGAATGTACGAAGCAACGGCTTCCGGCGCGTTCATGCCAGCGCTCCCTGGTGCAGGATCGTGGTCGGCGACAGCAACGTGGTGTCCATCCGGTTCACGCCGACGACTACGGCGTCCCTTGGCGCCAATCGTTCGATCTCATGGCGATACTGGCCCATGTTCATTTCCGGTACGACGATCCGGCGCATCCCACGCATCGCGGCGCGGATCGCCCTCTCGGGCACCGGGTACAGGGTCTGCAGTACCAGCGAAGCGACGCGCGCGCCTTTCGAGCGAGCCTCGCGCACGGCCACGCCCACGGCGCGCGAGGTCACGCCGTAGCTGATCACGAGCGTCTCGGCTCCGTCCTGCGGATCGTGACGAAACAGGGCGATCTCGTCGGTGGCTGCGTCGATCTTCGCGATGTAGTGATCGATCATTGCCTGCGTGACTTCCGGGTCGGCGCTGAGGAAGGCACCCTGGTCGTGCGTCGACGTCGTGAAGCGCGTGACGCGCTCGCCGCCGAAATCGGTGAACGGTGGCACTTCCTCGGGCCGGTCGAACTGGTGCGGCAGCGCGTGCATGCCGGGCGATGGGCGACGCCGCTCGACGAGCGCCGGGATCTCGACGCGATCGAGATCGACGGCTTCGCGCGTCATGCCGATCTCCTTGTTCGAGAGCACGAAGACCGGGGTGCGGTAGCGCTCGGCGAAATTGAACGCGTGGATCGTCAACGCGTAGGCCTCGGCGACGCTCGCCGGGCACAGTGCGATGATCGGCAGCCCGCCGGAGGTCACCCAGCGGGTGAAGCAGATGTCGCCGTCGGCGCCCTTGGTCGCCGATCCCGTGGCCGGCCCCTGGCGCTGCACGTTGACGATGACGAGCGGTGTTTCGCCGATCATCGCCAGCCCGATGTTCTCGCTGTACAGGCTGATGCCGGGGCCGCTGGTCGCCGTCATGGCCTTGGCGCCCGCCATCGAGGCGCCGATGCAGAACCCGATCGAGGCGATTTCGTCCTCGGCCTGCACCGCGATGCCGCCATGCGGCGGCAGCAGGTCGATCATGCTCTGGAGAATGGTGGAAGCGGGCGTGATCGGATAGCCGGCGAAGAAGCTGCAGCCGGCTTTCAGCGCGGCGCGCGCGATCGCCTCGTTACCCTCGATGAACTCCAGGCCCATGGCTCTTCCTGCTCGAGGCACGAACCTGCAATGGCAGGTATGCCGGATTCGCCCGCCGTGCGGGATTCAATGGATCGCGTCGAAGGAGATTCCCTGCGCAAGCGGCAGTTCGCGCGAATGGTTCACGGTGTTGGTCGCGCGGCGCATGTAGTTGCGCCATGCGTCGGAGCCGGCTTCGCGCCCGCCCCCGGTTTCCTTCTCTCCACCGAATGCGCCGCCGATTTCGGCGCCCGACGGACCGATGTTCACGTTGGCGATGCCGCAGTCGCTGCCGGCGGCCGACAGGAATTTCTCGGCCTCCCGGAGATCGTTGGTGAAGACGCACGACGACAGTCCCTGCGGGACATCGTTTTGGATCGCGATCGCCTGATCGAAATCTTCGTAGGGGAGCACGTAGAGGATCGGCGCGAAGGTTTCCTCGCGCACCCGGGCGTTCTGTTCGTCGACTTCGACGATTGCCGGGCGGACGTAGTACGCGTCGGGAAAGCGTTCGGACAGCACGCGTTCGCCGCCGTTCACGCGCGCGCCCGCGGCCGCCATTGCCGATAGCGCCGACTGCATGTTCTCGAAGGCGACGCGGTCGATCAGAGGCCCCACCAGCGTGCGCGCTTCGAGCGGATCGCCGATGGGCACCGACCTGTACGCGTCCCGCAGTCGGGGCAGCAGCTTCGGCAGAACTTCGCGATGCACGATGAGCCGGCGCAAAGTCGTGCATCGCTGGCCCGCAGTGCCCACCGCGCTGAACAGAATGGCTCGCAGCGCCAGGTCGAGGTCGGCCGACGGCGCGACGATCATCGCGTTGTTGCCGCCCAGCTCGAGCAGGCACCTGCCCAGTCGGGCAGCCACGCGCACGCCGATCTCGCGCCCCATGCGGGTCGATCCGGTGGCGCTCAGCAGCGCGATCGACGGATGATCGACCAGGGCTTGGCCCGTTTCCCGGCCGCCGACCAGCACCTGCGACAGGGCGGCCGGAGCCGCCATGGCACCGGCCGTTTGCGCGAAGCGCCGCGCTGCCTTCTCGAAGACCGCCTGGCAGGCCAGCGCAGTGAGCGGCGTCTTCTCCGACGGTTTCCAGATCACCGCATCGCCGCAGACGACAGCGAGAGCCGCGTTCCACGCCCATACCGCAGCGGGAAAATTGAATGCGCTGACCACGCCGACGACGCCCAACGGGTGCCACGTTTCCATCATCCGGTGGCCGGGGCGCTCGGAGGGCATGGTGAGCCCATAGAGCTGGCGCGACAGGCCGAGCGCGAAGTCGCAGATGTCGATCATCTCCTGCACTTCACCGAGCCCTTCGGCCAGGATCTTGCCGGTCTCGATCGTGATCAGCCGTCCGAGCAGTTCCTTGCTCGCGCGCAGTTCGTCGCCGAACAACCGGATCAGCTCGCCGCGCTTCGGCGCTGGCACCGAGCGCCAGGCGACGAACGCGTGTTGCGCCGCTTCGATCGCCCGGGCGACCTGCGCTTCGTCGTGCGAGCGCAAGCGGGCAAGGCAGCTGCCGTCGATCGGCGAGACGACCGAAAGATCGCCGTCGACGCGACGGGCGGAATCGATTCCCAGGGATCGGAAAAGCTCGTTCATCGAGTCTCTCTCAGCGCAGGGCCTCGCGCAGCAACAGCGCCAATGCCGATGCGGCCGACAGACCGAGCACGAAAGGTCGAACCCGGCCGCGATCGATGTAGCCGATGGCATGGCGCGAGAGTCGAAAGCCGAGCCACACCGGAAGCAGCAGCCAGAGGCTGTGGAGCAGGTCCATGACGGGCGCACGATCGACCGCGATCAACGCAGTCAGCGAGATCGTCGAGCCGAGCACGAAGAACGCGCCCATCGTCGAACGGATGATCGGCCCGGACGCGTTCTGGTACACGAGCGCCATCGGCGGCGCGCCCACCGACGTGATCGTTCCCATGTAACCCGAGGCCAGGCCGGCGGCGACCAGGTTGTTGCGCGTGGGCCGGACGTGCCAGCCGCTCGCGCTCAGGGCCACCGCCGCGAGAATCAGCAACGAGAAGATCGCCGGGAACGCCGACACCGGCACGAGCGCGAGCGTAGCGCCGGCGGCACCGGCGCCGAACACGCGTCCCGCGGTTGCGAAACTCAGCCCGGGCAGATCGATCGCATGACGTTCGCGAAGTGCGGTCATCACCGACAGGAGCAATGACAGCAGCAGCAGCGGCCCCGGTACCAGGGCCGGCTCCAGCATCACCGCCACGGGCGCTGCGAGCATGCCGAAACCGATCCCGGTCGATGCCTGCAGGGCTGCCGCCGCCCCGACGGTGGCGACGAGCGCCAGTACGATCGGCCAACTCACGCGCCGCGCTCCGGAGTCACGCGACGGCGAGCGCCGGCACCGTGGCTCGCGCTGCGAAGACGTCGGTCAGACCGGCCGCCGCTACCCGCGCGCGAATCGCTTCGACATTCGTGGTGTAGGTACCCCTCTCCTTCATCCGTTCGAAGTACACCGAGCCGGAGAACGTGAACTTCAGCCCGAGTCCGGCTTCGGTCTGCATCTGTTCGCGTACGTGAGTGATCGCGTCGCCCACGGCGAGACTGTCGGGCAGCACGAGCAGCGGTTCGCCCTGGATCGAGCGCGCCGCGTTGTATCCGGCCAGGACACCGGTGCTCACCACTTCGGTATGGCCGACGAGCAGACCGGCCTTCTCGCCCGCGCAAAAGAGATTGTCGAGTCCGTCGACCTGCAATGCATCGTTGCGCGGCGACATGGCGAGGTAACGAACCGAGTTGCCGATGCCGCCGGCGTAAGGGTCCTCGTAACGGGCATTCTCGAAGCCGGGCACCGCGCGAAGTTCGTCCAGCGGTATGAAAGGCGACATCAACTTGGCGTGGCCGGTGTCGAGCAGCACGATGTTGTCGCTGAATTCCTGCAGCGCGTACTGCTGGCAGGCCTTGTACGTGAGTTTGTCGACGCCGCTTTCCCTGTCCTTGCCGGGAATCGGCACGACGGCTACGCCGGTGCGTTCGAGTTCCGCGCGGAGGGGCGCCGACAGAGACTCCTTGTGCAACTTGCAGGAACCGCTCATGGCGCCGGTGTGGCCGTGCTTGCGGCCGTTCATCTCGGTCACGCCCGCGCGTCCGGCGATGCTCACCCGATTGCCGAAGGTGTGGCAGCGCAGCACGCACATCGCGCAGCCGTTGCCGTGTGAATTGCAGATGTTCGGCACACCCGCGGTGCCGGTGGTTTCGATGAAGACGTCGGCCGCGAAGCGTCGCGCGCCTTCGCTCTTGTGGGTCGACACCGCTGCGATGCGCCTGTCGTCCATTTCGACATCGGTGATTCGCACGCGGTGCAGCACGCGAACGCCGGCCGCGGCGAGCACGCGCCGGACCGCGGGTTCGATCACCGCGACGTTGTACAGCGACGCGTGACTATGGCCCGGAAATTCGACGCCGGTGTGCAGTGCGCAGCTGTCCATCGCGGCGAACATCTCGCCGCCGCCCATCGCGATCATCTCTTCCGCAGCGGTGAAGCGCCCGTTGTTCCGGAAGATGCCGCCGACCAGCCCCGTTCCCAGCAGCATGTCGGAGCGTTCGAGCAGCAGGACATCGGCGCCCTGCTTCGCTGCGGAGACGGCAGCGGAACAGCCCGCCCAGCCGCCGCCGATGACGACGATTTTCATCGCGAATCTCCTGTTACGGTTACGCAGTGGCGCGGTGGTGGCTCATCGGATCCTTGCCGGCAACCTTCAGCCACGAATAGACCGGCGGCAGATCGCTGACCAGCGGCTCGATCACGACGTCGAGGAAGGCCGGCCCCTCGTGGGCGAAGGCCTCGTCGAGCGCCGTTGCGAGCTGTTGCGCATCTTCGATGCGCCAGGATCGAATGCCGTAGGCGGACGCGACGCGACTCATGTCGCCAGGCGAGAAGTCGACCGACAGGAACCTGCCGCGGTTGTGCAGGGCCTGCAGCGTCTTGATCCAGCCGAAGCAGCCGTTGTTGAAGTGGATCAGCACCGCAGGCACCTCGAGGCGTGCCAGCGTCTCGAGTTCTCCGGCCGACATGCCGAGCGAACCGTCGCCGAACAGGCCTACCGGTCGTGCATCCGGCCGCGCGAACCACGCTCCCACCACCGCCGGGATCGCATAACCGAGCCCGCCGAACGACCTCGGGATCAGCACCCGAGAACCGTCGCCGCCGAGTCGCAGGTACCGCGTGATGTGGGGCGTGGGTGTACCCGCGTCGGCGATCACGACGGAAGGCGACGGCAGGCGGCGATTCAACTCGTGGATTACGCGCTGCGCCTTCAACGGAGCGGTGTCGGAATGCAACGCGGATTGCGATTCGCTCCAGAAGCGGTCGCGATCGGCGTTGAGTTCACGCACCCACGCGGAGGCTGGCGCGGCGCGCGCCGGCAATCGCTCGAGCAGATCTTCGATCACCAGGCGGGCGTCGCCGGCGACGCTGAGCGTGTTCTCGAAGTTGTTGGCCAGCACGGTCGGATCGAGATCGATCTGCAGGATCTTGCGGCCGGGCCGCGGCGACGGCAGCGTCCATTTGATCGTGGAGACCGAGCCCATCTTGCAGCCGACATACAGAAGGACGTCGGCCTCTTCCACCGCGCGATGCGCGTGCGGATGAAAGCCGTTGTCCCCGATGACGCCCAGCGCGAGCCAGTGCTCGTCCGGAATCGTGCCCTGGCCCGATATCGTCGTGACCACCGGTGCGTGAAGCCTCTCGGCGAGCGAACGAATCTCCGGGTTGGCGCCCGAATGATTCACTCCGCCGCCGGCGACGATCACCGGACGCTCGGCACCGGCCAGATGCGCCAGCAGCTGCCCGATCGTTTCGGCACTGCCGCGGGTGCGATAGGCCGGGTATGTGCGGCACTCGGGCTCCGCATGCAGGCTGATGCGATCCGCTGCCACGGCGTTGTTCATCGTTTCGGTGGGGAATGCGAGGTGCACTGCGCCCGGGCGGCCGGTGCTCGCGATGCGGAAGGCGCGGCGCAGCGTTTCGGGGATCTTGTCCGCCGTCTTGAGAAACGACGAGAACTTGGTGATCGGCTCGAAGAGCTTGTGGTGCTCCATTTCGGTGATCGTTCCCTTGCCTTCGCCCGCGAGCGAGACGCCGGACGTGAAGAGAATCACCGGTATCGAAGAGGCATTCGCTTCGGCAACGCCGGGAACGGAATACAGCGCGCCGGCGCCGCTGGGACATTCGCAAACCCCCGGACGATGCGACAGCCGCGCATAGGCGTCGGCCATGAAGGTCGCGGACCGTTCGTCACGGGCCATCACGTGGCGTATGCGCTCGCCGGCGTCGTACAGCGCATCGTAGAAGGCGACACTGGTGTCGCCCGGGACGCCGAAGATCACTTCGACGCGGTACTCGAGCAGCATGCGCACCAGTGCCTGTGCGCCGGTGAGCGCGCCGGGGGTGACTTCAGACATGGCTTCCTCGCTATTGACGTTGCGAGCTGTATTCCATACTGTATGCAATCTGCGGCGCAGGTCAAGCGAAATGTTCCGATGCCCTTCGACTTTGCCCCCGGTGTTCGAACGCGGGGCCGGTTTACCTGGCCGGCAAGGTGTCGGCCAGGAGTTGCGGCAACGCCGCGGCGCCGAGGAGCTCCGGGGAGTCCGGCCCGTTGTAACGCTTCTGATGCGAGGCGCCGACGTTGAGCACGTGGCGACTCGACAGGATTGCCGCCAGATCCTCGTCCCCGCTCGCCACCGCAGCCAGGATCGCCGCGTGTTCGGCCCACGATTGGCGCGCCCGCCAGCCAAGGCTCGTCGAGTACAGCCAAACGGTCTTGTCGCGCAGCGACTGGATGAATTCGTTCAGATGCCGGTTGCGTCCGATGCGGGCCATCAGCGCGTGCACCTCGGCGTGCAGGCCGGCCAGGGCCTCGCTGTCGTCGGCCGCGCTGGCTCTCTCGCCTCGGGAGAGGAGGTCGGCGATCTCGGTCCGGTCATCGGGGCCGCAGCGACGCGTCGCCAGCCTTGCGCACAGACCCTCGAGCGAGGCTCGCAGCTCGACGATCTCGTTGGCCTCTTCCTGGGACACCTTGGCCACCGCAGCGCCGCGTCGAGGACTGATTTCGACCAGGCCCTCGGCCTGGAGCGCGCGCAGCGCCTCGCCCACCGGATATCGCGAAACGCCCAGCTCGTTTGCCAGTTGTTCTTCGACGAGCCGCTCGCCGGGTTGGTATTTCCCGCTGAAGATCGACTGGCGAATCGCTTCGGTAACCGCCTGGCGCAGTGTCGGATGCTTCGCGCCGAGCTTGCGCTCCGGCGCGCTGTGAAAAGTCATCGGTTTCGTTGAAAAGCTTGATCTGGATCGTCTGCAGTATACAAAATCCAGTCGAGCATGTGAAAAAAGACCGCGCTCGCACGCGGCTCCCATCCTGCCAGGAGACCCCATGACCGTTCGATCGCTGGTTCGCATCGTCCTCGCAGTGCTGTGCGCGGCCTTTTGCAACACCGCCGCATTTGCCCAGCAGGTCACCATCGCGCTCGGTTCGGAACCGACCACGCTCGATCCGCAGGTTCGCGAGGACGGCAGCGAGCGCGCGGTGAACGACAACGTCTACGAGACCTTGACGGCGCGCGCCCCGGACGGGACTCTGGTGCCCGGGTTGGCTGCCGCGATGCCGGCGCTCGTCGACCCGATCACGTGGGAAGTGAAGCTTCGTCCGGGGGTCCGCTTCCACGACGGCGCGCCGCTCGATGCCGCGGCGGTTGCCTACAGCATCGCCCGCGTCATCGATCCGAAATTCAAGTCGGAGCAGGCGTCCTTCTTCTCCACCATTACCGGCGCTTCGAAGGTCGATGACCTGACCGTGCGGATCCGGACGAACGGACCCGACCCCATCATGGCCGCGCGTCTGTACTGGCTGAAGATCGTTTCGCCTGCGCACGCCGCAACCCGGCAGATCGCCACGGCGCCCATGGGCACCGGCCCGTATCGTTTCGTCAGCTGGAACCGGGGTCGCGACATCACGCTCGAAGCGAACAAGGACTACTGGGGCGAGAAGCCTCGCGTCCAGAAAGTGAACTACCGCTTCGTCTCGGAACCCGGTACGCGCCTGGCGGGTCTGATGGCGGGTGAATTCGACCTCATCACCAATCTGCTTCCCGAGTTCGTCGAGCGCGTGCCGAAGGCCGCGCACGTGCAGGGGCTCGAGCATCCGATCGTGATTCTCAATGCCGACGCCGGCATCACGAAGGACGTCCGCGTGCGCAAGGCGCTGAACCTGGCAGTGGACAAGAAGGCCCTCGCCGAGGGCCTGTTCGAAGGAC
Source organism: uncultured Burkholderiales bacterium (assembly GCA_937903095.1). Classification (GTDB taxonomy): domain Bacteria; phylum Pseudomonadota; class Gammaproteobacteria; order Burkholderiales; family Burkholderiaceae_E; genus Zeimonas. Next base: position 9,960 of record CALCZN010000058.1, on the reverse strand, counting down.
GCGCGATCGTTTCGCCCGGCCAGTTGCTCGGTTCGGCGCACTTCGGCTTCAACGAGAAGCTCTCGGCCTGGCCGTACGACCCGAAGCAGGCGAAGAAACTCCTCGAGGAAGCCGGTGCGGCGGGCAAGAAGATCCAGCTGGTCGGCACCTCGGGCCGCTGGCTGAAGGATCGTGAAGTGATCGAAGCCGTAGCGGCGTATTGGCAGGACGTGGGCCTGAAAGTCGACGTGAAGATCTACGAGTTCAGCGAGTACCTGAACCGCCTCTTCGATCGCAACACGCGGGCCGACGCGATCTTCGTCGTCAATTCCAACGAGATGATGGACGCCGACCGCAGCCTGTCCGCCTACTACAAGGCCGGCGGCGTAGGCGCGTCGAACACCGACGCCGAACTGGCCCGGCTGATCGACTCGGCGCGTACCGAAGTCGACACGGGCAAGCGTCGTGCGATGTATCACCAGGCAGTCCAGCGCGCGTGGGACAACGCCTATTTCGTGTGGCTGCTGAACATCGAGGACGTCTACGGCACGAGCAAGCGCCTGCAGTGGACGCCGCGCGTGGACGGAAAGATCCTGGTCAAGGAAATGTCGTTCCGGTGAGCGCGACATGGGGCGCCATCTATTGAGCCGGTTGTGGCACGGGCTCATCGTCATCTTTGGCGTGACGGTGATCGTGTTCGTGGTCACGAGGATGGTCGGTGATCCGGTCGCGATGATGCTGCCGCTCGAGGCAACCGCCGAGCAGCGCAGCGCTTTCGAACATGAGCTCGGATTCGACCGGCCGATCGCTGTCCAGTTCGGCGAATTCGTCGCCGGCGCCGCGCGCCTGGACTTCGGCGATTCGCTGTGGCAGCGAAGGCCCGCGATGGAGATCGTGCTCGAAAAGTTGCCGGCCACGCTGCTGCTCACATTCCTCGGCATCGGTCTTGCGATCGTGCTGGCGATTCCGATCGGGATCGTCGCGGCGCTGCGGCCCGGCGGCGGCGCCGATCAGTTCACTGTTTCATTCAGCCTCGCCGGGCTTTCGATTCCGCAGTTCTGGCTCGGCCTGATTCTCATCTATCTCTTCGCAGTGCGGCTGCACTGGCTGCCGACCTCGGGCACGGGCACGCCTGCGCACGTCGTGCTGCCGATGATCACGATGGCACTGCCGGCGCTGGCGCGGCTGGTGATGACCGTTCGCTCGGCGATGATCGACGAATTGAACCAGCAATACGCGCGCACGGCCCGTGCCAAGGGGTTGTCGCGGTTTCGCGTGGTCGGCGTGCACGCGTTGCGCAATGCGCTGGTGCCGATCCTCACGCTCGCCGGCTGGGAAGTGATCCGCGCCCTGGCCGGCTATTCGGTGGTGGTCGAAACAGTGTTTGCCTGGCCGGGACTCGGCCTGGCCACGATGCAGGCGATCGAGCGTCACGACCTGATTCTGCTGCAGTCGGTGGTCTTCACCGTGGCCGCGCTGGTGGTCGTCACCAACATCGCGCTCGATGCGATCTACCAGCGCGTCGATCCCCGGATGAAGCTGACATGAGCGCCGTCGCCGAATCGCTGCGCGGGCGCCCCTACGAATTGTTCGCCAGCGTGCGCGGATGGGGGCGCGAGATCCGGCACGACAAGACCGCGCTCGTCGGCCTGACGCTGGTGGTGCTGCTCGTCCTCACCGCGGCATTCGCGTCGCTGATCGCGCCGCACGACCCGGCCGCGCAGAATCTGCGGGCACGCCTGCTGCCGCCCGTGTGGCTCGACAAGGGCACCTGGACCTATCTGCTCGGCACCGACCACCTCGGGCGGGACGTATTGTCGCGGCTGATCCACGGCTCGCGCGTCTCGCTGGCGGTGGGCGCCGGCGTCGTGCTGCTCGCCGGCGGCTTCGGTACGGTGATGGGCCTGCTGGCGGGCTATTTCGGCGGCCGCACCGATGCTTTCATCATGCGCTGGGTCGATACGCAGGTCGCTTTCCCGGGCTTGCTGCTCGCGTTGATCATCCTCGCCGTCGTCGGGCCCAGCATGGGATCGCTCATCGCGGTGCTCGCGATCAATGGATGGATGGTCTACGCACGGATGGTGCGTGGCTCGGTTCTTTCGGTGCGCCAGTTGCCCTACGTCGAGGCCGCGGAGATGGTCGGCTGCCGGTCGCTGCGCGTGGTTTTCCGCCACGTCCTGCCGAATCTCGTGTCGCCGCTGCTCACGCTTGCCATCCTCGAGTTCGCGCGGATCGTGCTTGCCGAAGCGGCCCTGTCGTTCCTCGGCCTGGGCGTACAGCCGCCCGCCACCTCCTGGGGTCTCGACGTGGCGAACGGCAAGGAATACATGTTCCGCGCCTGGTGGCTGGTGACCTTCCCCGGCGCGGCGATCGCGATGTCGGTGCTCGGCATCAACCTGCTGGCGAGCTGGCTTCGCATCGCGTCCGATCCGCAGGAGCGCGAAAAGAGTTTTGCACGACGCGCCGTGCACCAGCGCCGGAGACCGACGTGAACGCGCCGCTGCTCGAAGTGGAGAACCTCAGCGTTCACTTCACGACGCGACGAGGCGTCGTGCGTGCGGTGCGCGAAGTGTCGCTGCACGTGGAGCAGGGCGAGACGCTGGGCATCGTCGGCGAGTCGGGCTCCGGCAAGAGCGTGGCCATGCAGGCGGTGATGGGCCTGATCGACGCGCCCGGCGAGATCTGCAACGGCGACATTCGCTGGCGCGGCCGTACGCTGCTCGGCGAAGCGGGGCGTCGGCGCCTGCAGGAAGTGCGCGGCAACCGGATGTCGATGATCTTCCAGGACCCGATGACCTCGCTGAATCCGGTGATGACGGTGGGCGCCCAGCTCGTCGAGGTGCTGGTGCGACATCTAAAGATGCCACCTGTCCAGGCATGGCGCCGCGCCGAGGAGCTGCTCGCACTGGTCAACATCGGTGCGCCGGGCAGGCGCCTGCGCCAGCATCCGCATGAACTCTCCGGCGGCATGCGCCAGCGCGTGATGATCGCGATGGCACTGGCCTGCGAACCGGAACTGCTGATCGCCGACGAACCGACCACCGCCCTCGACGTGACGGTGCAGGCGCAGATTCTCGAACTGATTGCCGAGCTGCAGCAACGCCTGCATCTTTCGGTGATCCTGATCACGCACGATCTCGGTGTCGTGGCGCAGGTCTGCCATCGCGTCGCGGTGATGTACGCGGGCCGCATCGCGGAGACCGGCGAAGCCGTCGACCTGTTCGCGCGTCCCGGTCATCCGTATACGCAGGGGCTGTTGCGCGCGACGCCGCGGCACGACGACGTTGCCGAGCGGCTGATCGCGATCGACGGTGCGCCGCCGGATCTCGTGTCGGCGCCCCCTGGCTGCGGCTTCCAGCAGCGCTGCCCGGTGTACGGCAAGGAATGCGACGGACCCGCCCCGTCGCTGTCGTACGAACACGGTCGCAGACTGGCATGCTGGCACGCATTCGAGCGCGCCTGGCCGGAACTCGTTGCAGAACGAAAGCAGGCGATCCATGCTCTCGATGCCCGTATCTACGGACTCTGAATCCATCGATTCATGCCTGCGGGAGCGTGCAGCGGCGCTCCCGCGGGGCGTGCAGGACGCAGCGCAGGTGCTGCTGGATGTGCGCGACCTCAGCGTGCGCTTTCCGGTCGGACGCACCGGGTTCTGGGGGCAGAAGCGGTTGACCGTGCATGCGGTCGACGACGTTTCCTTCGTCGTGCACAAAGGCGAGACCCTCGGGCTGGTCGGCGAATCGGGATCGGGGAAGACGACGATCGGTCGCGCCGTACTGCGGCGCCTGCCGGTTTCGAACGGGAGTATCCGTTTTCGCGGCAACGACATCACGCAGTTGCGCGGGGAGTCTTTGCGCAAGCTGCGCCAGCACATGCAGCTCGTCTTCCAGGATCCGTACGCGAGCCTGAATCCGCGCATGCGCGTGCTCGACATCGTGGCCGAGCCTTTGCTAGTGCATGGCCGCGCTCGTACACGGGACGAAGCAGCTGCGCAGGTGGCCGACCTGCTGCATCGCGTCGGCCTGCCTGCCGATGCCGCTGACCGGTATCCCCACGCCTTCTCCGGCGGCCAGCGCCAGCGTATCGGGATCGCGCGTGCACTCGCGTTGAGTCCCGAGTTCATCGTCGCCGACGAACCGGTGTCGGCGCTCGACGTCTCGGTCCGGGCGCAGGTCGTCAATCTCCTTCAGGACCTGCAGCGCGAGCTCGGGCTGAGCTATCTGTTCATCGCGCACGACCTCGCCGTTGTCCGGCATATCTCGCACCGCATTGCCATCCTGTATGCCGGCAAGCTGGTCGAGCTGGCCGGACGCGATGCGATCTACGACTCGCCGCTGCATCCGTACACGGAGGCGCTGCTGTCGGCGATACCGGTGCCCGATCCGGCCGTGCAACGCTGCCGCCGGCGAATCATGAACTGCGGCGAACCGCCGGATCCGTTGCACCCGCTGCCCGGATGCCGCTTCCAGACGCGCTGCCCGGTTGCACAGACGCAGTGTCGCGAAGCGACGCCGCCGCTGCGCGAGTCTGCGTCCGGGCACTGGGTCGCGTGCTGGAGGCATTGACGCACGCGGGCGATTCGCGGGCGGGTAGCTGTCATCGCGGATCGACATCGGCCTTGCCGCGCAGCGCACTCTCGATCCGTCGATCCGGCACGAGCCACATCAGCGCCACGGCGACGTAGAGCGCCTGCGCGACCCACGGCCGAAAGAGCGCGCAGGCGATCCCGGTTGCGTAGACGATCGGCGAGAGCTTGCCTTTCCAGTCCCTGCCGACAGCGGCCTTCAATCGCGAGTCGGCGCCCTGCGTCACGATGATCGTCTGTTGCAGGATCCAGTACGCGACAGCGGCCGCCAGCAGCACGCCCCCATACAGCGCCGAAGGCACGAGCGCGAAATGGTTCTCGCCCATCCAGCCGGTGACGAAGGGAAACAGCGACAGCCAGAACAGCAGGTGCAGGTTCGCCCAGAGGATGCCGCCCGTGACGTGTTCGACCGCCTGGAACATGTGGTGGTGATTGTTCCAGTAGATGCCGACGTACAGGAAGCTGAGCACGTAGCTCAGGAACACCGGAACGAGCGGCGCGAGCGTCCGCAGGCTCGTGCCGTGCGGAACCTTCATTTCGAGGACCATGATCGTGATGATGATCGCGATCACGCCGTCGCTGAAGGCTTCCAGGCGGTTGCTGGCCATGCGTTCCGCCGTTCTCGTCGGGGAAGCGATACACGATAGCGGCCGTGGCCGGTCGTCTGCGGGGATGCCCCTTTCGGAAGCGGGATGTCCGCGCGAGGTTCGTCGTCTACGCCTCGATTCCCTTGATCGCGGCCGAATGGCCAGCGAGGCGGCCACGCACCGCACGCACGCCGTAGTGGAACGCCAGCACTGCCGCCGGCCATTGACGGATTTCGGCGCTGTCGACGGTCCTCTTTCCGAAGGCGCTACGCGTGGTGGCCCAGACCTGGGCGAGGTGGTTCTTGCGCGCGAATCTCATCAGGCCCTCGAGCCCTTCGGGCCGTTGCACGTATTGGTCGCTCCACTTGATTTCCAGCGCCGACGTCGGAACGAGCGCTGGCGACAACTCGACCATGTCGACTTCACAGTGGTCCGCTCCCCAGCGCGCGTAGTTCAACTGCGCTCCTTTCATGGAAGCGCTGCGCGTACAGCGCCGTTTCCGTACAGTTGCGGAAGGTCGCGCAGCAGCACCTTGTCCACGATGTCGGACTTGACGAACCGCCTTGGGTCGCCGCGCACGGCAGGTGACAGCGCGAGTTCCGGGTAGCCGCCGAAGTTGACGTAGTCCACGAACTGCTCGTTCAACCGCCCGATGTCGTCGAGTGCGTAATAGCCTGGCCGTTCCTCCCGGACCGAGGGCACCTCCGATCGCAACTGCAGGTACTCCGAGAAAGTCAGCGGCGGCAGCAGGAAAATCAGTGAAGCGACCGGCGCCGGATTCCGTGCTCTGGCGCTTGAGCGCGGCCGCGGCCGAGCCGGAAACGAGGATGCGCAGGTCGGGTCGATGGTCTACGGGAGAGGGTGATCCATTTCCACGTAGGCGATGTTCTGCCTCGGCACGCCGGAAGCCAGCAGTGCGCCGATCAGGTGGCGGATGAGGACCGTCTTGCCCACGCGCCTCGAGCCGAGGAGGACGACAGCGCGGCGCAAGTTCGGGTCCTGTAGCAACCGTCGAACCGGCTCCAGATAGGCTCGTGGACGCAGCGCTTGCGTCGCTTCGTCCGCGCCACCGTCCTCCCACCAGGTGTTCAGCCGCTTAAGATGTTCCGCAATTTGTTGATTCGAAACGTCTTTCATGCGGTTATGCGTTTAAACATAGACGTCTATGCTTAACCCTGACACCCTCAAGGGGCCCGCTCACGCGTCCCCGTTCACCCCTTCCCGGCCGGCCCCCGCTCCTTCGACGGATCGCACTTGCCGAGCCTGCGGCCTACCGTAGTCATCTTCATCTGCTCGCCTTCGCTGATGAAGGTGTAGTTGCCCTCGACGCGATCGCCCTTACGCGTGAGTTGCCCCTTCACTTCTCCCGGCTCCGGCGGGCCGCAGACGATGTGGAAGCTGGTCGTTGCGCCGCTGATGCTGCGGTTCTTCAACTTGCAGTTCGATTCGAGCGGCGGGATGTCGCCCTGCTCGGTTTCCATGCACATCTTCACCGGGTACGGCGGCATCTTCATGCCTTCCGACTCGACGGAGATCGTGTACTCCCATTCTTCACCCGCGGCAGCGCCGAACGCGGGCGCGGCGGCGAGCAGGGCGAGCGAGGCGGCGAGCGACAACGCAGCGGAGAAACGGGCGGACTTCATCGGCGTCCTCGGCGCAGCGGCCATGGCGGCGGAACTCTACACCTGCGTTCTCGTGGATTCCAGGTACCCAACGTGCGGGCTGCGAAAGGCGGCGTTTGAGTGCGCGAAACGGTTTGCGTAGCCGAAAACGCAGCATTCTGCAGCGCAGGCAGCGTCGACTCGCGCGACGTGTTGCGCCGGCATCCGTGCCGCGCGTTGCAACGCCGCGTGGACGGCCCACCGTACCCCCCTACCGCCCCCCGTGCAGCCTCGCCAGCAGTTCGATCAGCTGCCGCCGCTCCTTCTCCGACAGCACCGCCGTGAACTCGTCCTCGTGCCGCATCATCAGCGTCTTCATCCGCCGCAGCGCCGACGCACCGGCGTCGGTGAGCCGGATGCTGTAACTGCGCTTGTCGTAAGGCGAGGGCTCGCGAACGATGAGGCCGCGGCCTTCGAGCTGGTCGACGACCTTGACGATCGCCGAGCGGTCGACCTCCATCGCTTCGGCCAGGCGGCTCTGCGCCAGCCCCGGGTTGGCCTCGATCACCTGCAGCATGCCGAGCAGGCCCGGCGTGATGTCCATCTCGGCGCCGACGGTGCGCGAGAAGTGCCGGAAGATCGCGACCTGCGTTCGACGCAGGTGGTAGCCGAGCACCTGCGGCAGCAGTCCGAAGGACACCGGCTGGCCGGTGCGTGCCTCGGCGCGTGTCTCAGCGCGTGTCTCAGCGCGTGCCTCAGTGCGTGCCTCAGTGCGTGCCTCAGTGCGTGCCTCAGTGCGTGCCTCAGCGCCTGCCGATCGTTTGCCTCGCGAGACCTCGTGATGCGGCGATGCGTCGCCACGCGAGACCTCCGGACCTGCGGCCCGCGCTTCCGCCGTCTCCGCCGCCCGCTTCACGCTCGCGCCGCGCCGTCGGCCTGCGCCGCTTCGTCCCACAGCGTGTCGATCAGCCGACGCGCGATGGCCCTCATCACGCGCCGACGATACTTGGCGCCGACCACCGTCGTCTTCAGCGGATTGCCCGTCTTGCCGAGGACGGCGACGAGATCGGCCGCCGCCGCGTCGTCCCACGCGCGTCCGGCGAGTCCGGCCATCGGCACCACGAGCGGCGCCGAGTTGGTGCCGGTGACCGCCACGCGCAGTTCGCCGATCCGGTCGCCGTCGCGTCGCAGTGCGGCGGCGATGCCCGCCAGCGGGAAGTCGACCGCGTCGCGCTCTCTCATCTTCGCGTAGCCGGCGCGCCATCCGTCCATCGCCGGCAGGACGACCGCGGCCAGCGCTTCACCGGGTGCGAGCGTCAGGTGCGCTGCGCCGTCCTCGCGATACAGCTGGGCGATCTTCGCGCGCCGTGCCGTGCCCTGCGTGGCGATCACGGCTTCGGCGCCGAGCACCATCAGCACCGGCGCGACGTCGCCGTGATAGGTGGCGTAGCAGCGGTCGCTCTTGACGACGACGTGGCACTTGTCGCCCTTGTACTTCAGGCAGTAGCCGTTGCCCTTGCGCCACCAGTCGCTCTGGTTGAAGAAGACGCAGCGCGTGTCCTGGCACAGGTTGCCGCCGAGCGTGGCGGCGGCGCGGTGGTTCGGTCCGGCGACCTGCAGCGCCGCCTGCGCCACCGCAGGGTAGTGGGCGAGCACCTCGGGGTGCTGCGCGAGCTCGTCGAGCGTGACGCCGGCGCCCAGCCACAGCGCGCCTTCGACGCGCCGCACCGAGGCGAGATCGGCGATCGCGCCGAGGTCGATCAGGTCGGCGGGTTCGCCGAGTCCGCGCCGCAGGTTGACGAGCAGGTCGGTGCCGCCGGCGACGAAGCGCGCGCCGGAGAGCGCGGCCTTCAGGCGCACCGCCTCGTCGAGCGTCTCGGGGCGATGCAGCCGCAGTTCGGGCATCAGGTTCATGCTTGTGCTCCTTCGCGGGCCTCGAGCAGGTCGCTCATGCACTCGGGATTCAGCGGCATCGTGTAGGCGCGCACGCCGACCGCTTCGTGCACGGCGTCGGCCAGCGCCGGCAGGAATCCGGCGAGCATTCCTTCGCTCGCTTCCTTCGCGCCGAAAGGTCCGTTCGGGTCGATGCTCTCGACGATCAGCACTTCGATGTCGGGGCTCTCGACCATCGTCGGCACGCGGTAGTCGAGCAGGTTGCCGTGCATCATCCGGCCTTCGCTGTAGAAGGTTCGCTCGGACAGCGCCTGTCCCATGCCCATCCACACGCCGCCCTGCACCTGGCCCTCTACGGCGAGCGGATTGAGCGCGCGGCCGACGTCGACCGCCACCCACACTTTCTCGGCCGTGACCTTGCCGGTGACTTCGTCCACCGAGCATTCGACGACCTGCGCGGCGTAGCAGAAGCCCATCGTCGCGCCGATCGCGCTGGCGCGGATTTCCTTGCTGCCCATGAATTCCTTCGGGCTGGTGAAGGTGCCCTTCACCGTGATCGGCCCGGTGTCGACGAGCGCCGCCTTGACCACGTCGTGGAAGTGCAGTTCCCTGTCGGTACCGGCGACGCGGAACATCTCGCCTTCGCGCTCGATGTCCTGCGAGCTCGCCTCGAGCTTCGCGGCTGCCGCGTCGATCAGGATCTTCTCGAGCTGCCGAGCGGCGTCGATCGCCGCATTGCCGACCATGAAGGTGACGCGCGACGAATAGCTGCCGTTGTCCTTCGGGGTGAGCGCGCTGTCGGCGGATACGACGCGGATGCGCTGCCAGTCGACGCCCATCGTTTCGGCGATCATCTGCGCGGCCATCGTGTTCGAGCCCTGGCCGATGTCGGCGGCGCCGGTCAGCACGGTGATGCCGCCGTCGAAGTCCAGGCGCAGGTTGACCACCGCGTGCGGCTCGCCGGTCCAGTGCTTCGGCGTCGTCGTGCCCGAGACGAAGTGCGAGCAGGCGATGCCGAGTCCGCGCCCCCTGGGCATCTTCCCGCGCCGCTCGTCCCAGCCGGAAGCCTTCTTCACCTTCTCCAGGCATTCGGGCAGGCCGTAGCTCATGACCCGCTGCGCGTAGGCGGTGACGTAGGGGATTTCTGGCAGCAGGTTTCGCTGGCGCACATCGATGTGGTCGATGCCCAGTTCGTCGGCCATCTCGTTCATCAGCGATTCGAAGGCCGCGCGCGCGTCGACCGTGCCGTGGCCACGCTGTGCGCCGCAGGGCGGCAGGTTGGTGTAGACGCGCCAGGCGTCGTGCTTGATCGCCG
>CALCZN010000057.1:0-4430 GCA_937903095.1 uncultured Burkholderiales bacterium | reverse complement strand
GCCGAACGGGCTCGTGCCGTGGCAGGCGATCGCGGCTATGGTTGCAAGCGTCTTTTCCTGATCCGCTCAGCCGCGCCGGAGCTCCGACCCCAACGCCTGCTCGATCGCGATCCCGATGCGCAGCAGCCGCTCGTCGTCGCCGGGCAGCGCGTCGATCGCCAGGCCGACGGGAAGCGCCGCGCTCGTCGTTCCGCAGGGAATCGTCAGTCCCGGCGCTCCCGTCACCGTACCGGGTTCCGTGTTGCGGATGTAGGCGGGAAAGACCGGCGAGAGCTCCCCGGCAATTCGCACGAACTCCTCGCCGATGCGCGCTGCGGGTAGCGGCGTGGTCGGGAACACGAGCGCCGCGATGCGATTCGATTCGAAGCAGCGCCGCCACGCGCGCTGCAGCGCGGGTCGCAGCTCGCGCGTCGCCCGCCGGTATTCCCCGAGCGTGGGCGCGCTCGCGTCGGCCAGGCCCTCGAAGGCGTGGCGGACATCGGGACTGGCGATGCGTGCGACGAGCGCGTCGAAGTCGAATGCGAGACCGTGGCGCGACCAGTAGTCGCGCAGCGCCGGCAGCGTTTCGTAGCGCGCGATCGTCATGCCGGTTGCGGCGGTGAGCGCGGCGACGTCGTCGACTTCGCAGCGCACGAATTCGGCTCCGGCGTCGCGAAGGCGCTCGAGCGCCGCGTTCGCGGCTTTCGCCGTGTCGTCGTCGAGCGGTGTCCAGAAATGCCGCGTCGGCACGCCCAGTCGCAGGCCGCGCAACGGCTCCTCGTGCACGACGCGCGCACCTTGGCGCGCGAGGTTTCGCCGGTCGGCGGTCCCGCGGGCGGCGCGCCCGGTCACCACCGCATCGAGCAGCGCGCAGTCGGCGACGCTGCGGGCGATCGCCCCCGGCGTGTCGCGCGTCGTCGAGATCGGCACGATTCCCTCGGTAGGCCAGCGTCCGGTGCTCGGGCGAAAGCCCGCCACCCCGCACAGCGCCGCCGGAATCCGCACCGAGCCGCCGGTGTCGGTGCCGATCGCGGCAGGCGCGGCGAGCGCCGCAACCGCGGCGCCGGCGCCTCCGCTCGAGCCGCCCGCAATGCGATCGGGCGCGTGCGGGTTGCGTACCGCGCCGAAGGCGGCGTTGTCGTTCGTGATGCCCAGCGCGAACTCGTGCAGGTTCGTCTTGCCCAGCGCGAGCGCGCCGGCGTCGAGCAGGCGCTGCGCGATCGCGCTGCTCGTTCGCGGTACGTGCCCGCGCAGCGCCGGACTGCCCGCCGTCGTCGGCAGGCCGGCGACGTCGATGTTGTCCTTGAAGGCGAGCGGCACGCCGTGCAGCGGGCCGCGCGCCGCCGGTTCCCGGTCGGCCGCGGCAGCCGCCTTCGACAGGCCCTCGGCATCGACGTGAATCCAGGCGTTCGAATCGCGGGTGCGCGCGATCGCGTCGAGCAGCGCGCGAGCGTACTCGGCGCAGCTCATCTCGCCGCGGGCGATCCGGCCCGCGGCCTGTGCCATGCCGAGCGCGGCGATGTCGTGCGGCGCGTTCAAGACGTCGCCGAGACGATCGAATGCGTGTCGGCGAACTGCTCGAAGCGAACGATCTTCCCGCCCTCCACTTCCCAGACGTGCACGACGCGCGCATGCATGGGCTTGCCCGTCGCGCGGAAGGTGCCCGAATAGGCGCCGACCGCAGCCACCCGGCGATCGTCGGCGATCAGGCGTTCGAGTTCGAAGCGGAAGTCCTTCCAGTCGCGCAGGATCGGCGCGAACACGCGCGCGGCGATCTCGTCGCGCCCGGTGAAGGTTCCGGCCAGCGGCGAGCCGGCCGCCTCGGTCCAGCGTGCCTGCGGAGCGAGGTCGGCGAGCATCGCGTCGAGGTCGCCGGCGGCGGAAGCGTCGTAATGGGCCTGGACTACATCGCGCGGCGTGCGCATCGGAACGGCTCCTTGTCGAGGGCGCGAAGACTCAGACCGGCTGCGCGTCGGGCGGATAGAAGGTCATCGACACCTTGCGGATGAACGCGCCCGCCGGGTTGTTCGCGATCTCGCCGCTGCCGGTCACGCCGAGGAACTTGCCGGTGGAGCGCATGCGGTCGAAATCGAAGACGAACACCGAAGCGACGGGAATCAGGAACTCGCGGAAGGCGAACACGTAGCGGTTCTCGTCGAACTTCCAGTAGCTGGCGAGGTCGACGTCGCCCTGGCCGCGCTGCACGCCGACCAGGCACTGCCAGGCGTAGCGCTGCGAGTTCAGGTACGTGTGTTCGTAGGTGTGCTGCGGGCTGTAGACCTGGTGCGTGCGCAGGCCGATCAGGTCGCGCGTGGGCGACGGCACGAAGCCGGTGGCGGCCGATTCGTCGTCGCCGACGATGCCGGCGGTGAAGGTCTGCATCGGCCGCGGCTCGCCGGGCGCTTCGTTCGGCTCGCGCACGCGCGTCTCGATCGCCAGCGCGCGTTTCGTGCGTGTGTCGAACACGAGCGTCAACGCGACCGTCGGGCGGCCGGCGAAGGTGAGGTCGACGAAGTGCAGGTCCGGGGCCAGCTCGATCGCTTCGTACCAGTCGACGCCCTCGCCGGACTCGTCGCGCCACGCGGCGAGGTGGCGCCCGCGCGGCTGCAGCTCGACGAAGCGCTCGCCGAAGCGCAGGCGCAAGGTCCTGCCGATCCAGGCATCGGTGCAGGGCAGGCGGTTGGTGGCGATGCCTGCGGCGAAGTCCTCGTAGTTCTTCCAGTCGGCGGGTCGTGCGTCGTTCATCCGGTCGATCTCCTCGCGGCGGCCTCTTCTCAGCCCCCGCCTCAGCCCGCGCGCGCGTGTTCAGGCGCGAAGGCGATCGTGGGCAGGTCGACCGCGGAAGCGCCGCCGTCGACCATCAATGACGTGCCGGTGATCATTCGTGCGCGCGGGGACGCAAGGAAGAGCACGGCATCGGCGATCTCGTCGGGTTCGGCCGGGCGGCCGAGCGGTACGTCCTGCGTCACCAGGCCGTAGGCCTCGGCGACGTCGCGCAGCCTGCGTTGCGCAACGAGCGCGCGCATCTGCTCGTCGGCCATCTCCGTTCTCACCCAGCCGGGGCAGACGGCATTGGCGCGCACGCCGTGCCGCCCGAAGTCGCGCGCGATCGAGCGCGTCAGTCCGAGCAGCGCGTGCTTCATCGTCACGTAGCCGACGACGTCGGGTCCGGAGAAATGCCCCGCCAGCGACGAGACGATCACGATCGAGCCGCCGCGCGCGACGAGATCGGGCATCGCCTCGCGCGCGCAGACGAAGGCGGTGTCGAGATTCAGCCGCGTGGCCTGCGCCCAGGCAGCGTCGTCGGTTTCGAGCAGCGCGCCGACGCCGTGCCCGCCCGCATTGGCGACGAGCACGTCGATGCCGCCGAAGCGCTCGCGCGTGCGCCGCATCGCCTCGCGCACCGCCTCGGTGTCGGCGGCGTCGCCGGCGACGACGAGCCCGCCGATCGGCTCGGCGACCCGTTCGAGCACGTCGCGCCCCCGTCCCATCAGCGCCACCTGTCCGCCCGCCTCGACGAAGCGCCGCACCACGGCGGCGCCGATTCCCGTTCCGGCGCCGGTGACGAACGCGACCTTCCCGCTGAACTCGCCCATCGCGCGCTCCGTTGGTCGTTCGAGGCCAGTCTAGGCCGCGGTCGTCCGGCCGGTCTTGTCCGAGCGTGCACTGCGCGTGCACCGACAGCGCACGGACGCGCACGAGGACTGCGGCCCGGTGCACCGACGTGCAACGCGCAATGCGCTGTCGGACAAACGCCGGCCGGCGCGCCGGCCTACAGTGCGTCGCATATGGAGTGCTCGACGAGCCGCAACCGCAACTTCGATCGCATCCCGCTGCTGCTGCGCGGAAGCCTCGGCCATTTCATCGACGGCGCGATGCGCGCGCCGTGCGCCGGCCGTCATCGCGCGATCGTCGACCCGGCCACCGAATTGACGATCGCCGAGGCGGCCGACGGCGATGCCGAAGACGCGCGTGCCGCGGTGGCGGGCGCGCGTGCCGTCTTCGAGTCCGCCGCATGGAAGCGCACGCGTCCGGCCGACCGCGAGCGGATGCTGTGCCGGCTCTCCGAGCTCGTGCTCGCCAACGGCGACGAGCTGAGCGCGCTCGAAACGTTGCAGGGTGGCAAGCTGCGCAGCGTCGCCCGTCGCATCGACGTCGAGAGCGGCGCCGAGTTCGTCCGCTACGTGGCCGGGTGGGCGACCAAGCTCGAAGGCCAGACGATCGACAACTCGATTCCGCTTCCCGGCCGCCAGTGGGTCACCTACACGCGGCGCGAGCCGATCGGCGTCGTCGCGGCGATCGTTCCGTGGAACTTCCCGCTGGCGATCGCGCTGTGGAAGGTGGCGCCGGCGCTCGCCGCCGGCTGCACCGTCGTGCTCAAGCCGTCCGAGGAGACGCCGCTCACCGCACTGCGCCTGGCCGAGCTGGCGATCGAGGCGGGCTTCCCCGCC
>CALCZN010000056.1:0-17585 GCA_937903095.1 uncultured Burkholderiales bacterium | reverse complement strand
CGCCGAAGCAGATCCTGGTGTCGTGCGGCGGCAAGCAGAGCTTCTTCAACCTGGTGCAGGCGGTGATCAATCCCGGCGACGAGGTCATCATCCCGGCGCCGTACTGGGTCTCGTATCCCGACATCGTCATCCTGGCCGACGGCAAGCCGGTGATCGTCGAGGCCGGCATCGAGCAGGGCTTCAAGATCACCCCGGCGCAGCTGGAAGCGGCGATCACGCCGAAGACGCGGCTGTTCGTCATCAACAGCCCATCCAACCCGACCGGCGCGGTGTACACGAAGGCCGAACTCGCCGCGCTCGGCGAAGTGCTGAGGAAGCACCCGCGCGTGCTGATCGCCTCCGACGACATGTACGAGCACATCCGCCTGGACGGTGCGCCCTTCGTCAACATCCTCAATGTCTGCCCCGACCTGTACGACCGCACCCTGGTGCTGAACGGCGTGTCGAAGGCTTATTCGATGACCGGCTGGCGCATCGGCTACGCCGCCGGCCCGGAAGCCATCCTGCGCGCGATGACCAATGTGCAGTCGCAGTCCACCTCCAACCCCACCTCGATCTCGCAGGTCGCCGCCGAGGCCGCCTTGAACGGCGACCAGGGCTGCATCACCCCCATGCTCGACGCCTTCAAGGCGCGCCACCGCTACGTCGTCGACGCGCTCAACGCCATTCCCGGCTTCAACTGCGTCGACAGCGGCGGCGCCTTCTACGCCTTCCCCGACGTGCGCCCGGCGATCATGAACCTGCTGGCGCGCGACGTCATCGAAGCGCCGACCGACATCGCGTTTTCCGAATACCTGCTGGAGTCGGCCGACGTCGCCGTCGTCCCCGGCTCGGCCTTCGGCGCCGAAGGCTACATCCGCCTGTCGTTCGCCACCTCGCAGGCCAACCTCGAAAAGGCGCTCAAGCGCATCGCCCAGGCGATGGCCTGAGCGCCGGCACCCGGGCGCGGGCAGGCCATGTTCCAGAAACTCGCCGCCCTGCCCCCCGCCCGCGGCACGCTGAGCTGGCTGCTACAGCTCGCCTACACCACCTGGCGCCTGTTCGGCCAGAACGGACTGCAGAACCACGCCGCGGCGACGGCGTTCTACTTCCTGCTGTCGGCCACCCCGCTGCTGCTGCTGCTGAGCTACGCCCTGCAACTGCTGGGCCATATTGCCGAGAACTCGATGCCGGCCACCATCCTGATGGCCGCGCTCTACGACCAGATGCAGCTGGACAGCCTCACCGCGCTCGGCTTCATTCCGCGGCAGACCCAGCTCGCGGCCGGCGGCGTCGGCCTCGTCACCCTGGTGCTGTCGTCGCGCGGTCTGGTCAACACGATGCAGGGGGCTTTCCGCATCATTTTTCCCGACCGGACCAAACGCAATCTGGTGGTGTCGTGGGTGCTGCCGCTGATCATCCTGCCGGTGCTGTTCCTGCTGATGGGGGTGGCCGCGCTGGCCCAGGTCACGCTGTCGTTCCTGGCGCAGAATGACATCATCGGCGCGGGCAACGCGCAGGCACTGCGGACGCTCAACTCGCTGTTCGCCTTCGCCATGGTGTGGGCGCTGCTGTTTGCCGCCTACTGGCGGCTGCCGCGGCGGCATCCGCGCGCGCGCGACGCGGCGGTGTTCGCGCTCGCCGCCGCCGTGAGCCTGGGTCTGCTGCTGCTGCTGTTCGGCGCCTTCTTCAAGCTGGAGAACTACCGCAGCCTGTACGGCACGCTCGGCGGCGTGGTGTTCGTGCTGATCGGCGGCTATTTCGCCTTCCTGCTGCTGTACCTGTGGGCGCAGGCGCTGTACGCCTACAGCAAGGCCGACATCACCGCGCTGGAAAAACTGTTCCTCGGCGGCAGCGGCGAGGGCGCCGGCAAGCTCGAAGGCTACGTCTTCAGCGACAGCCACCGCCTGCTGGAAAAATACGGCCAGGTGCACCCCGCCGGCCACGCGCTGATCGAGGAAGGCGACGACTCGAAAACCGCCTATTTTCTCTACGCCGGCCGCGCCGCGGTGTACAAGAACACCGACGGCGGACGGCGCCGCCTGGGCGAACTCGGCGAAGGCCAGCTGTTCGGCGAAATGGCCTATCTGCTGAACGAGAAGCGCACCGCCTCGGTCGTCGCCGACGGCGAGATCACCGTGCTGGCGCTGCCGCCGCAGACGCTGGAAGAACTGATGCGCCATTCCGCCCCGCTGTCGCGCCGCATCATCGACACCTTGTGCCAGCGGCTGGAACGGATGAACCTGGCGAACCCGGGCTGAATTGATTGAAAGTGGTGTATGGATATACACTACGTTCAACATCAGCTCTCATCCCGACGCCTGCCCCCGAAGGAAGAAAAGCCCGGGGCCAGTTGTTTGCCTGACTGGATTCCGGCATCGGAATGACATACCGGGTCCCACCCTCGCCATGGCCCTGCATTCGCTTTACGTCGATCTCAATTCCTTCTTCGCCTCGGCCGAGCAGCAATTGCGGCCCGAACTGCGCGGCCGTCCGGTCGGCGTGCTGCCGGTGATGGCCGACACCACCTGCTGCATCGCCGCCAGCATCTGTCGATCGACGAAATGGCCTGCGACCTGCTGGGCAGCGAGCGCGAGGAAGCCAACGCCGTCCGCCTCGGAAAACAGATCAAGCAGGCGATCTACGCCCAGGTCGGCGAAGTGCTGCACAGCTCGGTCGGCATCGCGCCCAACCGCTTCCTCGCCAAAACTGCATCCAACATGCAGAAGCCGAACGGCCTCGTCGTCATCCGCCGGGACGAACTGCCGCAGTGCCTGTACGGACTCAAGCTCGGCGCCCTGACCGGCATCGGCCGCGCCATGGAACAGCGCCTGAACCAGACCGGCATCCACAGCGTCGAGCAACTCTGCACCGCCAGCAAGGAAACCCTGCGTCGTGCCTGGGGCGGCGTCGAGGGCGAACGCTACTACGCCAAACTGCGCGGCGACGTGCTCGCCTCGCCGCCCACCCAGCGCGCCAGTATCGGCCATTCGCACGTGCTAGCACCCGAACTGCGCACACCCGATTCCGCGCTCGCCGTGCTCTACCGCCTGCTGCACAAGGCCGCGATGCGGCTGCGCCACTACGGCTACTGCGCCGGCGGCCTCGGCCTGCACCTGCATTACCTGAAAGGCGGACCCGGCCGCGACCGCTGGGGCGACCAGGCCCGTTTCGCGCCGCACACCGACACCCTCAAGTTCAACGCCGTGCTGGGCGAACTGTGGCAGCGCCGCCCGCCCGACCCCGGCCCCCTCCTCAAGATCGGCGTCACGCTGACTGAATTGGTCGAGCACAGCCAGGCCACGCGCGACCTGTTCGACCCCGACGACCGGCACGAAACCCTCAACAGCGTGCTCGACCGGATCAACCAGCGCTACGGCCCCAACACCCTCTACTTCGGCGGTGCCCACCATGGCCGCGGCGCCGCGCCGATGCGCATCGCCTTTAGTCACGTGCCCGAATTGCAGGTGGAAAATGACGGCTGAGGGTTGACCGAATCGCCCGCCATCACTAGAATGCGCGCTTCCCATTCCCCGATAGCTCAGTCGGTAGAGCGACGGACTGTTAATCCGCAGGTCCCTGGTTCGAGCCCAGGTCGGGGAGCCAAACAAGGAGTCGTTGCAGGTCAGCGACTTACCGAAGCAGGACAGCCCGCCTCGCGCGGGCTTTTTTGCGTCCACGGTCGGGACCCCGATCCGAAGCGCCGGGGCATGCATCACTTGCGACCCTCCGACGAGCGACGCGCATCGGAATCCTGCCGCTCGCGCGGATCGGCCGGACGTTCGTGGCTGTTGATGAATTGCGCCACATCCCACGCCTGCTGATGGCTGAGGCTTCCGCCCTGGCCCAGCGGCATGTTCGCCTTGATGAAGGCCGCTGCCGTGCCCACCCGGAACATGCCGGCGCCGGCGTTGTACGAGTCCTTTCCCCACAGCGGCGGAAACGCGTAGCGGCCCGCGACCTTCGTTCCTCCGCCGTTCGCGCCATGACAGATCGCACAGTTCTGCGCATAGACGGCCCTGCCGCGCGCCCGGTCGGCAGGTTGCGGCGGCTTGGCCACCTCCGCATAGCCGCGGCCGGGTAGATCGGCACCGGTCGGGGCCCCTCGAGCAAGCCAATAGCTGTACGAAACGAGCGCCACCATTTCAGGACTGTCGTAGGCGGGCGGATGGCCGTTCATGCTGAATGTGAAGCATCCGGCGAGTCGATCCTCGAAGCTGTTCACCTTCTTGTTCTTGTCGCGATACGCCGGGTACTTCACGTAGGCGGCCCACAGCGGCGCGGAATTGGCCTTGCGCCCCGCGTCGAGGTGGCAATTCACGCATTGAAGCCCGTTGCCGAGAAACCTGCCGGCGTTGGCTTGCGTGTCCACGAAGATGTCGCGGCCCTTCCTGATCATCGTGCCGAACTCGTTGTCCGGGATGGCTTCCTCCGGAGGCGGCATGAACGGACCCGCCTCGACCGGGGCAGGGACGGTAACGTCTGTTTCGCCGTGGTCGGGTTCCGGGAGCTGCGCCGGTGACGGGGGAGCACGACCGTCGCCCGCATTGCTCGCGGCGGCATTCGTCGCCGTCGCGCGCACATGCGGCGAAGCGGCAACGACCGAGCCGGTGAGATACGCCGCAACCGTGTCGATCTGTGCATCGCTGAGTCGTTCAGCAACGGCCTTCATGAGGCCCTGCGGATCGTTTGTCCGCACCCCTGTCTTCCAGTCGTGCAACTGTTTGGCCGTGTAGGTCGCGTTCTGGCCCGCGATCGCCGGGAAATGCGGAGGAATGCCCGCGAGGCTCATACCGTGGCAGGCGGTGCACGCCGGAATGTCGTGGTCCCAATCGCCGCGCGTGGCCAGTGCCTGGGCGGCGCGAACGTCGGTTGCCGCGGCCGCGGAAGGGGCCGGCTCCCCATCGAGAGAGGCGTAGAACGCGGACAGGGCGGCCACCGTGGAGTCGTCGAGCGCCTTCGCGATCGGCTCCATGATCGGATTGCTGCGCCGTCCGCTTCGAAAGTCCTGCAATTGCTTCGCGAGATAGTTCTCGCCCTGGCCGGCGAGCCGCGGGAATCCGCTGCTCGGCATGCCTTCACCCCGGACGCCATGACATTGGGAACACGCCGGAAAATTCGCGCCGCCCTGTTCGGCCAGCGCCCGGGCATCCAGGGCATCGGCGGCCTGCGCCGACGGGAAGAGGTGCATTGCGCCGGCGGCCGCGACAGCTGAAGCCGCGAACCCGTATCGCGATCGCTTGCCGGTCCGGCGCGGCTTCGCCGCGGCCTGCTGTTCGATCCGCATGTTCGTCATCGCGAAAGCTCCCGATTTGCGATGGTGCCCGGTGGTGCGCGCGCGGCGCGACTGTCCCGCCCGGCGAAGGTGGTCGGCCGAGCACTCATTCGACGGGCAGCCCGAGCGCTTTCCACGCATCCATCCCGCCCAGCATGTTGTAGACGTCGGTGAATCCTGCGCGGGCGAGAATGCTCGTCGCGAGCCCGGCGCGGTGACCGACGCTACAGTGCACGATCAACCTCTCTTCGGTATCGACTGCGGGAAGCTTCGATTCCAGGTCGCCGACATAGATGTGCATCGCGCCGCCGATATGCCCGGCGCGCCACTCGTCGTCGTCGCGCACGTCGAGTACTCGCGCTCGACCCGCATCCAGCCACGCGGCGGCTTCACTGGCGCTGACCACTCCCGTGCTCGCCACCGGCAAGCCGTTCTCGCGCCACGCGGGAACGCCTCCTGCGAGAAAACCGATTGTCCCGTCGATGCCCACGCGCACGAGCGAAAGCGCGGCGGTGTCGATCTGCGCAACGGCCTCGACCACCAGCAGCAGCTTCGAACGCTCGTTTGCGATCCATCCGGCGAAGCCTGGAACCCCCTCGAGCCAGATGTTGTAGGAGCCCGGAAGGTGCGAACTGGCGAACGCGTCGGGCGAGCGCGTGTCGATCACCACCGCATCGCGCATCGTCTTCTGGAATGCGGCCGGTTGCAGCGCGGCAATGCGAGCCACATCCGGTACCGGGCGCCCGGCTTCGAGATTCACCCGTTCCATGTGGGCGAAATAGGGTGGCCGCGGCAGGTGCTCGTTCTTCTTGTGTCGCACGAAATCGGCGCGAGTCAGCGTGAACACCGGATTGGTGCGCCTCTCGAGGCCGAGGGTCGAATCCTCCCGGTCCGCGATGTTGCTCCCGCATGCCGATCCAGAGCCGTGCGCAGCGAAGACAAGCGCCTGATCGCCGAGCGGCGCGAGCTTCTGGTGGACCGAATCGAAGAGGACGCCCGCGTTCTCTCCCGCTTTGCCCGGGTCGGCAAGATCGGTGCGTCCGGTAGCGCCTACGAACAGCGCATCGCCCGTGAACACGCCCCAGCAGGTCGATCCGGAATTCTCCGGGTAGACGGCGTACGAGACGCTCTCGGGCGTATGACCCGGGGTGGCGTGGACGACGATTCGGGTGGTGCCGACCGTCAGGGTCGTGCCGTCCCGCAGTGGCCGGTCCGAACGGCCGAACAGCGGATGGTCGCCGGTGACGATGACTGCGCCGGTCGCCGCCGCGAGGCTGGCGGAGCCGTATTCGAAATCCTCCTGCCGATGCGTCTCGAGGATATGGGTAATGCTCAACTCGTACTCGCGTGCGAGAGCGAGGTATCCGCCGATGTCGCGGCGCGCATCGACCACCACGGCTTGCCCGCCGCCGCACTCCAGGACATACGAGTGATGGGCGAGACCGGGTGTCTCCAGGCGGCGAAAGAGCATGGGTCTCTCCTCGTGAGGTCTATTCGTATACGCGGGCGACAGCGCAACTGCCGCCTCACAGTCGCCGCTGCGCGGCGTACCGCTGCACGATTCGTTCCCGGGCACGCAGCACTCGCTGCACGTAAAACGATCCTGCCCTTGCGTGCTCGTCACCGGCGCACGCCAGTGCCCGCTCTTCTTGCCGTGCGAAACGTGATCGACCAGCGCAGCACCTTCGTCGGCGCAACGCTGTGCTGCCATCGCCAGCGCGCCACGCCGCGCAACAGGTAGATCGAGCGCGGCGCGAGCGTCAGGCGGACGATGTCGGCGCGCTTCGGCTGCGTCGGCGGATAAGGGCGAAAGCGCATCGTCGCCTCGCCGCCGAGCGAGACGCCGGCGACGTCCTCGAAATCCGGCACGTCGCGGTGCCAGCCGAGCGGCGTTCCCGGCGCGTATTCGGCGACCAGCGCGTGCACGAGCGCCGACGGGGCAACGCCGACCCAACGCGCCACGCGCTCGCGCAGCGGATGCAGTTCGACGGCAAGCTCAATGGACGGCCCGAGCCGGTTCGCGTCGTAATCGAAACTGCCGCCGTAGCTGACGATGCGGCGGCGCGCCGTGTATTCCTTGTATTTCGCCGCCTCGAAGGGGAGCGTGCGGATGTACGCGATCAGCTCGCGCTCCTCGTCGGCATCAAGGAAATCGGGCTCGTAGCGCAGTCCTTCCGGCAGGCCTGCGGGAAGCGGCACGGGCGCATCGAACAGCGACGGCTGCCGGTCCGCTTCCATCGCAATGCGCCGTTTTTCGTCTGCCCGAAGCGGTCTGCCCGAAACGTCGCGTCCCCGTCAGACGCCGCTCGGCCAGGTCTCGGGCACTTCTTCGATGCGCCAATGCGCCCCCGGATCGAGCGGCTCGAGCGCGTGCGTGACGTCGAAATGCAGCACGGCATCGAACTGCGCCGGCAGCCGCGCGTGGAAGTAATGACTCCTGCGCTCCGACTCCGGCAGGTAGATCACGCCGATCGCGCGTTCGAGCATCGGCTCGACGAAGGCCTTCGCGAAGCGCGGGTCGTTCGGATGCAGCGCGAAGCGCTCCGGGCCCGCTTCGTGAAAGAGCGCCTCGAAGCTGCCCGCCAGGCCGGGGCGCACGCTCTTGCGCTGCTCGGCTGCGCCCCAGTCGGAGGCGGCGGTCACGCTCCCCTGGAACGTGGTGAAGCCGACGAGCGTGCAGCGATGCGCGCCGTAACGCTCGCGCATGAGTTGCCCGACGTTCCACTGGCCTTCCGCGCCCATCTCGGTAGCGCTGGCGTCGCCCAGATGCGAGTTGTGCGCCCATAGCGCGATCCGCGGCTCGCGCCCGAGCCGCTGCGCCAGATGCGCATCGATCGCCTGCAGCGTATCCACCATGTGCCGGTCGCGCAGGTTCCACGACGACACGCGCCGCCCGAACATCGCCCGGTAGTATTCCTCGGCGTTGCGCACCACGCGCGCGTTCTGCTCGGCGTCGAACAGCGCATCGCTCTCGTATCCCTCGCGCTCGACGGCCTCGATCGAGCGCTCGCGCAGCTCGACCAGTTGCTGGACGACGGCCTGCTCGCAATCGGGCGCGAGGTCGAAGGCGACCGAATAGCCGTAGGCCTGCGCGTCCTCATGGAAGTGGTCGAAGCAGGCGTAGCGGGCGCGCGCCCGCTTCGCCGCCTCGGGGTCCACGTCGTCGAGATACGCGAGCACCGCCTCGATCGACGCCGACAGGCTGTACAGGTCGAGTCCGTAGAAGCCGACGCGACGCTCCGGCGGCTGCGCATCGTTCCATTGCCGCAGCCATCCGACGAAATCGCGCACGACGGTGTTGCGCCACATCCAGTGCGGGAAGCGCCGGAAGCCGCGCAACGCCTCTTCGGCACTGCCGTCCTCCGGGCTGCCGCGCACGTAGCGGTCGACGCGCCGCGCGTCGGGCCAGTCGGCCTCGACCGCAACGGCGTCCAGCCCGTGATCGACGATCAGGCGCTTCGTCAGCTCGGCGCGCTGCTCGTAGAACTCGTGCGTGCCGTGCGAGGCTTCGCCCAGCAGCGCGAAGCGTCGCGAAGACAGCAGCGCCAGCAGCGCCTCGTCGTCGGCCGCGTGCTCGCCGATCTCGCGCGAATGCGCGCGCAGCGCGTCGCGCAGCTGCTTCTCCCGCGCCCGTTCGGCGTGCCTTCTTTCGCGGGTCGAAGTCATCGTTGTCGTCCCATCGGTTGCAGGGGGGACAGCGCGAACGCGGACTCCGCGTCCGCGGAATCTGCAGCCCCGCTTCGCGTCTGCGCTTCGTCCGGCGTGATGTCGACGAACACGTGGCGGATGCGCGGGAAGCGCGCGCGGATCGCCCGCGGAATCCGCTCGAAGGTCGCCCGCGTGTCGAAGTCGCCGGCGCGGTGCAGCGCCAGTTCGAGCACGAGCATCACTTCCTCGGGACCGAGATACATCGTCGACACCCGGCACAGGCGCTCTACCTGCGGCTCGACGCAGGCGATGCGCCGGATCTCGTCGAGCGTCTCCCGGTCGGCGCCTTCGCCGACCAGCAGCCCCTTGCTCTCGTAGACCATCAGCAGCGCCACCAGACAGAGCAATACGCCGATCGCCACCGACGCCGCGCCGTCGATCCACGGCAGGTCCAGCCGAACGGCGAGCGTCATCCCGACGAACGCG
Organism: uncultured Burkholderiales bacterium; assembly: GCA_937903095.1. Classification (GTDB taxonomy): domain Bacteria; phylum Pseudomonadota; class Gammaproteobacteria; order Burkholderiales; family Burkholderiaceae_E; genus Zeimonas. Next base: position 8,197 of record CALCZN010000056.1, on the reverse strand, counting down.
AAGACGAGCCCGAGCAGCGCCGCCGAATCCTCGAGCAGCACGGTGAAGCTGGTCGGATCCTTCGTCCTGCGGATCGTCTCGACGAAGCCGCGGCCGCGCTGCTCGATGCGGAAAGCCTTCAGCCCGTAATACCAGGACACGCTCTCGAAGACGGCAGCGATCGCGAGCACGCCATAGCTCCACTTCAGGTCCCCGGGCGGCTCGCCCGCGCGGATATGCGCGATTCCGGAGACGATCGACATGCCGCCGCCGAGTGCGAAAACGAGCACGCCGACGATCAGCGCCCAGAAATACAGCTCGTGCCCGTAGCCGAAGGGGTGCTCGGCGTCGGGCGGCCGCCGGCTGCGCCGCATCCCGTACAGCATCAGCGCGCCGTTGCCGGTGTCGACCAGCGAGTGGATCGCTTCCGACAGCATCGCCGCGCTGCCGGAGAACGCCGCAGCGACGAATTTCGATACGGCGATCGCCAGATTCCCGGCGATCGCGGCGACGACGGCTGTCCTCGATTCCTGGGCCATCGACACTGCACGCAACCGGCGTGCCGGGCGCTGCATTGCGCCCGGTGCCGTCCTGCCGCCCTGCGCGCCGTTTCCCCTCTTGTCGATGGCGAACGCGCCGGGTGCCTATCATCGTTCGGCATCGCATCCGACGAGCAGACATTGGCACCGTCCGCGCATCCCTCGTCCGAACGCCTCGAAGACGTCGAGCGCATCGCCGTCCTGCGCCCGAACGCGATCGGCGACTTCGTCTTCGCGCTGCCGGCGCTGGCCGCGCTGCGCGCCGCCTACCCGCGCGCGCACATCGTCTATCTCGGACGTCGCTGGCACCGGGAGTTCCTCGAAGGCCGTCCCGGCCCGATCGACGAAACGATCGAGTTGCCGCCGATTCCCGGCGTGGGAGCGCCGCCCGGGATGGCGGGCGACGCCGCCCGCATCGATGCCTTCGTCGACGCGATGCGCGCGCGCCGCTTCGACCTCGCGCTGCAGTGGTACGGCGGCGGCGGCCATGCGAACCCGTTCGTGCAGCGACTCGGCGCGCGTTGCAGCTCGGGCTTGCGTGCCGAGGGCGCCGCACCGCTCGATCGCTGGCTCGCCTACGAGCAATGGCGCAACGAGCGGCTGCGGCTGCTCGAGGCGGCATCGCTGGTCGGCGCGCCGCCGGTCGATCTAGCCGGGCGGCTGGCAGTGACCGCGCGCGACCGCGAGCAGTTGCGACGGCACTGGCAGCCGCCCGACGCACCGATCGCCGTCCTGCAGCCGGGTGCGACCGACCCGCGGCGCCGCTGGCCGGCCGAGCGCTTCGCGGCGGTCGGCGACGCGCTCGCCACGGCGGGCGCGGTCGTCGCGGTGAACGGCAGCAGCGACGAACGAACGCTGATCGAGCAGGTGATCCGCGCGATGCGCTCGCCGGCAACCGACCTGTGCGACCTGCCGCTAGGCGCGCTGGTCGCGTTGCTCGAGCGGGCCGGCGTGCTCGTCTCGAACGACACCGGGCCGCTGCACCTCGCCGACGCCGTGGGAACGCCCAGCGTCGGTATCTTCTGGCTGCCGAACCTGCTCGCCGCCCAGCCGCTCGTCGCCGGCCAGCAGCGCTTCGCGTTCTCGATGCAGGCCGACTGCCCCGTCTGCGGCGTGCGCAACGTGCGCACGCGCTGCCCGCACGACGCGAGCTACGTCGACGACGTGACGGCGGACGAGGTGCGCGAGCTGGCGCTCGAGCGCCTCGCGCGCGCGCGCCCCGCATCGAGGCGAGCGTAGGGAATCATCGCGCCTTCGGTTCGATTTACCTTCTTCCCCATTCCATGTCGTCGAAGGCCCGCACGAAGCGGTCGAGGTCGTCCACCGGCAGCCGGTCGATGCCGCCGGCCCCCCTGCGTCCATTGCCGCCGAAGCGCTTGCACAGCTCGCCGGCGCCCGAGGGCTCAGCGAGCGGCGCGCGCACGCTCGCCATCAGCGTGCCGTCGCCGCGCCGGCGCAGCACGGCGTGCGCGCGAGCCGGCGCCGCGTGCGCCAGCTCGTTGGCCGCGCTGCCGATCACGCGCCGGCTCCAGTCGGCATCGGGCAGGACGTGCACGCTGCCGGCGACGCCGCTCCAGTACGCGGGGATCGCGAGCGCGCGGGCGAGATCGGCGGCGCGCGATGCGATCAGCTCGGCGGCGATCGGCTCCGCGTCGAAGAACGCCAGCGGGTCGCGGTGGCGAACGAGCAGCGAGTAGAGCGCAGCCGGCGCGATCCGCACGTCCGACTCGTGCTCGCCATAAGCGTTGTAGTTGATCGCCTCGCCCAGGCAGCGCAGCCGCTCGCGGCCCGGCGCGTCGACGCCCGCCTCGGCGGCCAGCCGCTCGCCCAGCGCGTGCAGGTTGTCGCCGTACGCGCCGACGGCGGCCCAGGCGCGGAAAGCGCCGCCGAGGAAGCGATCGACGATCGCGCTGGTGCACACGCCCGCGGACAGGTCGATGTGCGCGTCGAGCGCCGGATGCCGCGGAATGTCGGACACCGCGTGATGATCGAAATACCGCACCCGCGCTCCGTGCGCGAGCAGACGCAGCAGCGCGTCGCGGTTGCGCTCCATCGACAGGTCGCAGACGAGCACTTCGTCGCCGGCGCCGGCGTCCACCCGATCGAGCAGCGCGATCTCGCGCTTCAGTCCGGTGACCAGCGTCGACGCGGCCGGTTCGTGCAGGCGCAGCTGCACGACCGCGCAGAGTCCGTCGGCGTCGCCGTTGCACACGTCGAAGCGTGCGCCGGCCGATGGCGTCGCGTCTTCACGGTTCATTGGGCCGTCGTGCCGCCGGCGCCGGACCACGCACGCGCGATCGCCGCCAGGTCGAGCGGCGCGCGCGAGGTATCGACGAAGATCGCACTCGTCCTTTCGTCGCGGCTCAGCGGCTCGCGGCCCGAGAGCTGGCGCCCGAGCACGCGCACGTCGGCCTCGGACGGGTCGGCGCCGCGCGCGAGCCGGGCCTCGATGCGTTCGCGCAGGATTCGCTCGTCGGCATCGCAGGCCAGGATCGCGAACGGCACGCCGAGCCGCGCGGCGAGCGCGCGGAAGCGCTCGCGATCGGCCGCGCGCAGGAAGGTCGCGTCGACGATCGTCGGCCAGCCCGCCTGCAGCGAAATTTCCGCCAGTTCGTGCAGGCGCGCATAGGTGCGCCCGGAAGCGTCGGCGGCGTACAGCCCGGCATCGAGCGCCGAGTGCGAGCGCGCGAGCGCGCCGATGCCGTACAGGCGCTTGCGCTCGAGGTCGGAGCGGATGCGGATCGCTCCGCTTCGCTCGAGCAATCGGCTCGCGGCGTAGCTCTTGCCGGAACCCGAGACGCCGTGCGTGATCAGCAGGCGCGGCTGACGCGATTCGAGCAGTTTCGAGGCGAGCCCCGCATAACGCGGGCCGGCGAGCGAATCCGCGCGCTGCCCGCCCCGGATCGACGCGACCAGTTCGCGCACGACCGCGCGATAGGCGAGGTAGTAGCGCAGCACCGCCAGCCCCTCGTAGTCGCCGAGCGCGCCGAGCCACGCGTCGAGGAAGCGGAACGCGAGATCGGCGCGGTCGTGCGCGAGCAGGTCCATCGCGAGAAAGGCTGCGTCATTCTGCACGTCGATCCAGCGCAGGCCCGGGTCGAACTCGATGCAATCGAAGGCGGTGACCTGCGATTCGAGCACGACCACGTTCGCCAGGTGCAGGTCGCCGTGCCCTTCGCGAATCCATCCCTGCCGCTTGCGCATCTCGAAGGCGGGCGCGAGACGCGAGGCCTTCTCTTCGAAACGCTGCCGCATGGCCGCGACCCACGGCGACGACGAGCCTGCCGCCGCGGCGATGCCGTCGAGCGCGAGCGCGGTATCGGCGCGCACGCGTTCGGGGCTGCCCCAGGGAGCGTTCTCGTCGGCCGACGGCGCCTCGAGCTGGAACGCGGCCAGCCGCAACGCGAAGCGTTCGACCGCATCCGCGGCTAGCGTTCCGGCAGCGAGCCGCTCGGAGAAGAGCGCGCCCGCCGCGAACTGGCGCATGCGCACCGCATACTCGATCGGCGCGCCCTCCCCGTCGAAGCGCGGCGCCTGCGGATCGCCGCGGATCGCGACCACGTCCAGGTAAAGCTCGGGTGCCAGGCGGCGGTTCAGCCGCAGTTCCTCCTCGCAGCAGGCGCGCCGCGCCTCGATCTGCGCGAAGTCGAGGAAGCCCAGCGTGACCGGCTTCTTGATCTTCCAAGCGTGCTCGCCGTCGAGCAGCACCCACGAGATGTGCGTCTCGACGAGCGTCACGCGGCGCCCGAGCGTCGACTCGAGATGCGCCCGCAGCGCGTCGATGCGCACGCCCTCTTCGACCGAAGCGGGGCGGGCGGGATCGGCGGATTCGGCTTTCATCGTGCCACGATACAGTGAAAACGGCGCGCGAAAACGGCGCGCTAGAATCCGCCTTTCGCCACGGGGAAAACGATGCGACAGGTGTTCAATTTCAGCGCCGGGCCCGCAGTCCTGCCCGAAGAGGTGCTCGCGCAGGCCGCCGCCGAGATGCTCGACTGGCACGGCAGCGGCCAGTCCGTGATGGAGATGAGCCATCGCGGCAAGGAATACATGAGCATCCACGAGCAGGCCGAACGCGACCTGCGCGAACTGATGGGCATCCCCGAGTCGCACGCGGTGCTGTTCCTGCAGGGCGGTGCGACGCTGCAGTTCGCGATGCTGCCACTGAACCTGCTCCCCGAGCGCGGCCACGCCGACTACGTGAACACCGGCGAGTGGTCGACGAAGGCGATCAAGGAAGCGCGCCGCTTCGGCGAAGTGAACGTCGTCGCATCCTCGGAAGACCGGCAGTTCACCTACGTTCCCCCGCAGTCGGCCTGGAAGCGCTCGCCCGATGCCGCGTACCTGCACTACTGCGCCAACGAGACGATCGGCGGCGTGGAATTTCCGTTCACCCCCGACGCCGGCAAGGTGCCGCTGGTCGCCGACATCTCGTCGAATTTCCTGTCGCGCCCGGTCGACGTCGCGAAGCACGCGCTGATGTACGGCGGCGCGCAGAAGAACATCGGCCCGGCCGGGCTGACCATCGTCATCGTGCGCAAGGATCTGCTCGGGCATGCGCGCGCCGGCATCGCGACGATGCTCGACTACAAGGTGCACGCCGACGCCGACTCGATGCTGAACACGCCGCCCACCTGGGCGGTCTATATCGCCGGGCTCGTCTTCCAGTGGCTCAAGCGCCAGGGCGGCGTGCCCGGGATCGAGCAGCGCAACATCGAGAAGGCGAAGCTGCTCTACGATTATCTCGACTCCACCGCCTTCTACACGAATCCGGTCGATCGCTCCGATCGCTCGCGGATGAACATCCCGTTCCGGCTGCCCGATGCGGCGCTCGACGAGCCTTTCCTGAAGGGCGCCAAACAGCGCGGACTGCTGCAGTTGAAGGGCCACCGCTCGGTGGGCGGCATGCGGGCGTCGATCTACAACGCGATGCCGATCGAAGGCGTGCGCGCGCTGGTCGACTGGATGCGCGAGTTCGAGAAGAGCCACGGCTGAGCGACCGAGGAGAACGCGATGCGCGACTCGATCCGCGTGCTGGTGCTGAACCGGATTTCCGAAAGCGGACTCGTGCGACTGCCTGCGCCCGTCTACGTCGTCGGTTCCGAAATCGAGTCGCCCGACGCGATCCTGCTGCGCTCGGCCGATCTGCACTCGATGACGATTCCGCAATCGGTGCGCGCGATCGCGCGCGCCGGCGCCGGTACCAACAACATTCCGGTGGCGCAGATGAGCGCGCGCGGCGTGCCGGTGTTCAACGCGCCGGGCGCGAACGCGAACGCCGTCAAGGAACTGGTGCTCGCCGGCATGCTGCTCGCCGCGCGCAACCTGCCGGAGGCGCTGCGCTTCGTCGACACGATCGACCCCGAATGCCCCGACATCGGGACGCTCGTGGAGCAGCGCAAGAAGGCGTTCTCCGGCTTCGAGCTGGCCGGCCAGACGCTCGCGGTGATCGGACTGGGGCGTATCGGCTGCCTGGTGGCCGATGCCGCGATCCGGCTCGGCATGGACGTCATCGGCTTCGACCCCGAAATCACCGTCGACGCCGCCTGGAGCCTGCCGGCGCAGGTGCGCAAGGCGCACTCGGTGGGCGAGGCGCTGCGCGCGGCGCGTTTCGTCACGCTGCACGTTCCGCTGCTCGCCGCGACGCGCGGGTTGATCGGCGCCGAGAGCCTGCGCAACGTGCAGCCGGGCACGGTGCTGCTGAACTTCTCGCGCGAAGGCGTCGTCGACGAACCCGCGGTGCTCGCCGCGCTCGACGAGGGGCGTCTTCTGCGCTACGTCTGCGACTTCCCGAGCGCGGCGATCGACGCGCACCAGCGGGCGATCGCGCTGCCGCACCTGGGCGCCTCGACGAGCGAGGCCGAGGAGAACTGCGCACGCATGGTCGCCGACCAGTTGCGCGACTACCTCGAGAACGGCAACGTTCGCAACGCGGTCAATTTCCCCGATACCTGGGCGCCGCGCGAGTCGGCGTTCCGCGTCGCCATCGCCAACGCCAACGTGCCGAACATGCTCGGGCAGATCTCCACGGCGATGGCGCGCGCCGACCTGAACATCAACAACATGCTGAACAAGTCGCGCGGCGACATGGCGTACACGATCGTCGACGTCGACAGCCCGGTGTCGCGCGAGGCGATCGCGTCGATCGAGCGCATCGACGGCGTGCTCTCGGTGCGCTACCTGCCCGCCGTTGACTGAAACGCCGCCGACTGAAACGCCGCCAACGCCGGTTTAGGCGGGTTTAGAATGGCGCGCCGCGTCTTCGCCGCCGGCCGCTTCGGTGCACCGGGCGCGCACGGTTCCGCAAGAATCCGATCGTTCGAAATTCAGGAGACCCCGATGGACCGCCGTTCCCTGCTCAAAGCCGGCGCCGCCGGCTCGGCCGCACTGGCCGCCCCCTTCGTCGTCACGCGCGCGGCGCACGCACAGAACTACCGGCCCGAATACCGGCTGTCCACCGTCGTGGGCACCGCGTTCCCCTGGGGCAAGGGCGCGCAGATCTGGATCGACCTCGTGCGCGAGCGCACGCAGGGCCGGATCAACATGAAGCTGTATCCGAACGTGTCGCTGATCAACGGCGACCAGACACGCGAGTTCTCGGCGATCCGCCAGGGCGTGATCGACGTGGCCGTCGGCTCGACGATCAACTGGTCGCCGCAGGTCAAGGAGCTGAACCTGTTCTCGCTGCCCTTCCTCGCGCGCGACCACGCGGGCATCGACGCGATGACGCAGGGCGAAGTGGGCGAGCGCATCCTGAAGATCGTCGAGAAGGCCGGCGTCGTGCCGCTCGCCTGGGGCGAGAACGGATTCCGCGAGCTCACCAACTCCAAGCACGAGATCCGCACGCCGGCCGACATGAAAGGACTGAAGTTCCGCGTCGTCGGCTCGCCGATCTTCAACGACACCTTCACCGCGCTCGGCGCGAACCCCACGCAGATGAGCTGGGCCGACGCGCAGCCGGCGCTGGCCTCGGGAGCGGTCGAAGGCCAGGAGAACCCGCTGCACATCTTCACGGCGGCCAAGCTGCACACGCTCGGCCAGAAATACGTGACGATGTGGGACTACGTCGCCGACCCGCTGATCTACGTCGTCAACCGCGACGTCTGGAACTCGTGGACGCCGGCCGACCGCGACATCGTGCGCGCCGCCGCGCTGGAAGCGGGCAAGCAGGAGATCGCGATCGCGCGCAAGGGCCTCACGAAGAACGACCAGTCGCTGGTCAAGGAAGTCGAAGCGCTCGGCGTGAAGGTCACCCGCCTGTCCGACGACGAGAAGAAGGCCTTCGAGAAGGCAGTGCACCCGGTCTACGAGAAGTGGACGAAGCAGATCGGCCCCGACCTCGTCAAGCGCGCCGAAGCCGCCGTCGCGTCGCGCAAGACCGCCTGAAGCACGCTCGCTCGCGCGGGCCGGCCCGACAAGGCGCATCCCGCCTGCGGCCGGCCCGTTCTCCCGTTCCGTCATGACCGACTCGAACGAACCGGCCGCCGGCCACGACCCGCGCATCGCGCCTTTCGCGTGGCGCCTGCCCGAAGACTGGATCGGCGCCGCCGCCATGGCGGTGCTCGCGACGATCACCTTCGCCAACGTCATCGCACGCTATTTCACCGACGAGTCCTTCGCGTGGACCGAGGAGATCTCGATCTCGCTGATGGTGGTGCTGACGATGGTGGCGAGCGCTG
>CALCZN010000055.1:0-8343 GCA_937903095.1 uncultured Burkholderiales bacterium | reverse complement strand
AGCGGCAGCAACGCGATCGAATGCGTGGACGCGCCGCCGTCGGGCAGCCAGGTGGCCGCGTGGAAATCGGAGTTCGGCCCGCAGAACGGCTGCTTCATGCTGTTGGCCAGCGTGATCGCGTCGACCGCCACCGGCTGTGCCCACTTGAACTCGAGGTAGTCGTCGCGCAGCCCCCACAGCCGCATCGCCACCTGCGGCACCGCGAAGATCGTGCGCAGCCCGTCGACGACGATCTCGGGCAGGCGCTGCGGCTCGGCGGCGAGCAGCAGCTGCCGCGTCCAGCGATGCAGCTTCTCGGCGATCGCGTCGTTCTCCTGTCCGATGCGCACCAGCTCGGCGAGCTTCATCTCGTGCGCGCGCAGCTTCTCGCGCAGCACCTCGAGCTGGCGCTCGTGCAGCGAGATCGCGCGCCCGCCGTGCGGATGCGGAACGGTGATCGACGCGAGCAGCTCGACGTGCGATTCGAAGAAATCGGGGTTCTCGTGCAGGTAGTGCGCGACGTCGTCGGCGTCGCAGGAGTTTCGCGTCATTCGCAGTCCGTCATTCGCAATCCGTGTCGAACAGCGCCGCGCAGTCGATCTCGCCTTCGAAGACCGTTCGCGCGGGGCCCGTGAGCGTGAGTTTCGTTCCGTCCCAGTCGATGCGCAGCCGCCCGCCGCGCGTGTGCACGTCGACCGGCGAACGCAGGCGTTGCTGCCGGATTCCGGCGAGCGCCGCCGCGCATGCGCCGGTGCCGCAGGCGAGCGTCTCGCCGGCGCCGCGCTCCCAGACGCGCAGCCGCAGTTCGTGCTCGGCGACGATCTGCGCGAAGCCGGCATTGACGCCGTGCGCGAAGCGCGGCGAACGCTCGAGGCGCGGGCCTTCCTCGCACACCGGCGCTTCGTCGACGTCGTCGACGAACTGCACGGCGTGCGGGTTGCCGACAGACACGAGCGACACCGCACGCACGGCTGCGCCGACGTCGAGCATCCAGACGGTGTCGTCGCCGATGCTGCGCGATTCGACGCCCGCGGCATCGAAGCCTGTCGCCTGCGGACCGAAGGCCGGCGCGCCCATGTCGACGCGCACGCGCCCGTCGTCCTCGATCGCCGGCTCGATGATGCCGCCGAGCGTCTCGACGCGGATCGTGCGCCGGTCGGTGAGGCCGTGATCGAGCACGAAGCGCGCGAAGCAGCGGGCGCCGTTGCCGCACTGCTCGACCTCGGCGCCGTCGGCGTTGAAGATCCGGTAGCGGAAGTCGACCCCTTCGCGCGTCGACGGCTCGACGAGCAGGATCTGGTCGGCGCCGACGCCGAGATGGCGATCGGCGATGCGCCGCCACTGCTCGCGCCCGAAGCGCAGCGGCTGGCGAACGCCGTCGACGACGACGAAGTCGTTGCCCGCGCCGTGCATCTTCGTGAAGCGAAGCTTCGCCGGATCCATCGGCCGATTATCGCCGATCGTGGTCGCCGTACAGGCCGGGCTCGCCGGGCGGGCGCGTCTTGAAGCGGCGGTGGCTCCACAGGTACTGCGCCGGCATCCCGAGCACGCAATGCTCGATGAACTCGTTCATCCGGCGCGTGGCCGCGTACAGGTCGTCGCCGGGGAACGACTCCCACGCCGGATGAAGCTGCACGACGTAGCCATCGTCGGTCATCCGCGTCACGCAGGGAACGACGGCCGCGCCGGTCAATCGCACGAGCCGCGCGACCGAGGTGACGGTCGCCGCCGGCACGCCGAAGAAGGGAACGAACAGCGCGTCGCGCGCGCCCAGATCCATGTCGGGCAGGAAATAGAACGGAGTGCCGGCGCGCAGCGCGCGCACCGCCGCTCGCAGCCCGTCGGTGCGAAGCACCATCGAGGCGCCGGGCAGGCGCGTGCGGCCGCGCCTCATCGCGGCATCGAACACGCGGTTCTTCTGCCTGGCGTACATCGAGACGATCGGCGTCTCGAAGAACATGCGCGCCCCGCCCGCGTCGCAGCCGACGAAATGCGGCGCGAGCAGGATCACCGGCCGGCCGCGGTGCTTCTCGTAATGCTCGGCGCCTTCGAGGCGGCACAGCGCGCGCACGCGGGCCACCGGTGCGTACCAGAGGATGAAGCGATCGAGCAGGCTGCGCACGAAGTAGCGGAAATGCGCGCGCGCGACCGCTTCGCGCCGCGCCCGGCTCCATTGCGGAAAGCACAGTTCCAGATTGCGCAGCGTGACGCGGCGCCGGTCGCGCGCGAAGTGCCAGGCGACGGCGCCGCCCGCCTGCCCCAGGCGGCGCAGCACCGGATACGGCAATTTCGAGACCGCGCGCAGCAGCGCGAGCGCCAGGTGCGTGAGCGCGTCAACCAGCACCGCGGCTCCCGCTGTCGGAGGCCGTGCCGGCCTCCTCGCGTCGCGGCGCGCCCGGCGGCCTGCGATAGCGGTTGTATCCCCACAGGTACTGCTCGGGGCTGCGCAGGATCGTCTGCTGCAGCCGCGCGTTCAACGCCTCGACGCTCGGCGCCTCGCGCATCGGCTCGACGCGCAGACGCCATCCGGGCGGGCGCGCGACGCGCTCGCAGACGGCAACGACCACGCTCGCGCCGGTCTGCTGCACCAGCCGCTCCGGCAAGGTCATCGTGTAGGCCGGTTCGCCGAAGAACGGCGCCCAGCGTCCCTCGCCCGCGCTCGGAACCTGGTCGGGCAGCAGGCCGACCGCCTGGCGCGCGCGCAACGCGCGCAGCAGCGTGCGCAGGCCGCCGAGCGTCGGCGGCACCGCCCGCATCGCCTCGCGATCGCGCGCGAAGGCGACCAGCGGGCGCAACCAGGGCTTGCGCGGCGGCTTGAACAGCACGGTGATCGGCGCACGCGTCGCGTACCAGCGCGCGGCGACGTCGAAGGCGCCCAGGTGCGGCGTGACGAACAGCACGCCGCGCCCGGCGCGCTCGGCGTCGTCCAACACGGCGAGATCGCCGGCCGAGCACTCGACGCGCGCGGCGACCTGCGCCAGCGGACGTGTCCACACCCATGGCAGTTCGCCGATCGTTCGGCCGGCCTCGCCCGCCGCGCGCCAGCGCAGGCGCGGCGCATCCAGGCCGGCGCGGCGCAGGTTCGAGCGGATCTTCCGGCGGTAGCCGGGCGACGCCGCGTACGCGATCCAGCCGAGCAGCGCACCGAACGCACGCGAGGCGCGAAGGGGCAATCGGCCGATGCCGCGCAGCACGAGCAGCGCGACGCCGCCGCGCTGGGCGCCGGAGGGCATCGGCAATGTCGTCATCGAGTCAGCATGAGCGCGGCCGTTGGGGCCGCATGGGCGCGGCCGTCGGCGAGGCGCGAGCCTACCCTATAATCGACATGCCGCCGAGTTAACGACAACTTGCGGGGCGGCAGACGGCGCATGGGGCACCGTGAGCAAATCCGCTAAAGCGTCGCTGCTTCTCGAAGGTCGGCAGCGCGCCCGACCAGGAGAGAAGCCTTGACCAGCGAATATCTGTTCACCTCGGAATCGGTCTCCGAAGGCCACCCCGACAAGGTCGCCGACCAGATCTCCGATGCCGTCCTCGACGCCCTGCTCGAGCAGGACCGCCTCTCGCGCGTGGCCGCCGAAACGCTGTGCACCACCGGCCTGGTCGTGCTCGCCGGCGAGATCACCTCGAAAGCCAACATCGACTACGTCCAGGTCGCGCGCGACACGCTGAAGTCGATCGGCTACGACAACACCGAGTTCGGCATCGACTACCGCGGCTGCGGCGTGATGGTCGCCTACGACAAGCAGTCGCCCGACATCGCGCAGGGCGTCGACCGTGCCGGCGACGACAATCTCGACCAGGGCGCCGGCGACCAGGGGCTGATGTTCGGCTACGCCTGCGACGAAACGCCCGAATACATGCCGGCGGCCATCTACTACGCGCACCGCCTGGTCGAACGCCAGTCGCAGTTGCGCAAGAGCGGCAAGCTCGCGTGGCTGCGTCCGGACGCGAAATCGCAGGTCACGCTGCGCTACGCCGACGGACGTCCGCAGGCGGTCGACACCATCGTCATCTCCACGCAGCACTCGCCCGACATCAGCCAGGCGCTGATCCGCGAGGCGATCATCGAGGAGCTGATCAAGCCGGTGATTCCGGAGTCGATGCGCTGCAACGAGGTGCGCTACCTGGTGAACCCCACCGGGCGCTTCGTCGTGGGCGGGCCGCAGGGCGACTGCGGGCTCACCGGCCGCAAGATCATCGTCGACACCTACGGCGGCTCGGCGCCGCACGGCGGCGGCGCGTTCTCCGGGAAGGATCCGTCGAAGGTCGACCGTTCCGCCGCCTACGCGGCGCGCTACGTGGCGAAGAACATCGTGGCCGCCGGCCTGGCGCGCCGCTGCCTGGTGCAGCTGTCGTACGCGATCGGCATCGCCCGGCCGACGTCGATCATGGTCACCACGCAGGGCACCGGAGCAGTGTCCGACGAGCGGCTGTCCGAGCTCGTCGCCCGCCACTTCGACCTGCGCCCGCGCGGCATCGTCCAGATGCTCGACCTGCTGCGTCCGGTCTACCGGAAAACGGCCGCCTACGGCCACTTCGGCCGCGACGAGCCCGAGTTCTCCTGGGAGCGCACCGACAAGGCCGAGGTGCTGCGCGCCGAAGCGGGCGTCTGACGTCGATCAAGCCTGCGGCTCGCCGGCTCTGCTCCAATGAGCGCATGTCCGCCGCACTGCACGACGTCGCCCGCCTGATCGAGTGCCCGAGCGCCCGCCCGGGGCTCGCCGCGCGCCTGAGCGAAGCGCTCGCCGACGAAACCGAGCTGCCGATCGCCACCCGGCTGCGCCTGGTCGCGCTCGCCGCCCGGCTCGAAGCGGGCGATCGTTGCGAATGCGGCCAGCCCGAGCCAGCGTCCGACAGCTGGGTGGACACGCTCGCCCAGGCCTTCCTGAACGACGAGTCGAGCGGTCTCGAAGCGCTGGTCGCGCACGCGCCGCGCCTGCGCGCGGTCGTCGCGCACGACGGCAACCGCCCCTGCCGCCTGCCGGCGGCGGCGCTGCTGGAGGTGCTGGAGCGCAGGTTGCATTGACGGGAAGTCAAGGCGCCAGCCGCTGCCTCCGCCACCCCTCCTCGCCCGGCACGCGGCGGTACGCCAGCCGATCGTGCAGCCGCGACGGCCTTCCCTGCCAGAACTCCCAGTAGTCGGGCGCCAGCCGGAAGCCGCCCCAGTGCGGCGGCCTCGGCGGGTGCAGGCCGAACTTCAGTCCGAACTCGGCCGCGCGCGCGACCAGCGCGGCGCGTGAGGCCAGCGGCCGGCTCTGCTCCGAAGCCCAGGCGCCGATGCGCGAGGCCAGCGGCCGCGACGCGTAATACGCGTCGGATTCGGCCGCGTCGACCCGCGACACGAGCCCCTCGATGCGCACGACCCGCTCCAGCTCCACCCAGTGGAACTGCAGCGCCGCATGCGGGTTGCCGGCCAGCTCGCGGCCCTTGCGGCTTTCGTAGTTCGTGTACCAGACGACGCCGCGTTCGTCGAAATCCTTGATCAGCACGACCCGCGTCGATGGCCGGCCGCCCTCGCCGACGGTGGCGACCGTCATCGCGTTCGGCTCGGACACGTTCGCGCCGACCGCCTCGCCGAGCCACTTGCGGAACTGATCGAAGGGATCACGGCAGGCGTGGTCCTCGTCCAGCTCGCCCCGCTCGTAGCTCTTGCGCAGATCGGACAGTCTCGTCATCGCTGCGAGTGTAGCGCGGCGCCACCCATCGACCGACGCCTTCCGGCCGTCCGTCGGTCGACGGCGAAAAGCGCCGTTGCTGCCCCTCTCATCCCCTTGGTCGGCGCCGCAGGCCGCCGCTATGCTCGGGGCGATGTCCACCGGTTGCCCCGCCCCCATGCCCACGACCTTCGTTGCCGATCTCGAGGAAATCGTCTACCCGGCGTCGTTCGACGTGCACGACGAGACCGAGCTGCCGCGCATCGAGGCGCGCCGCGTGCTTGCCGGCATGTTCGTCGCCGAACTGGATCGCCCGTGGAGCGATACGCCGCTGCCGCAAGGCGGACTGCTGGTGGCGGACGACGACGAACTCGCGGCGATTCGCGCGCATTGCCGCCAGGTGCGTGTAGACCCGGCGCGCTCCAGACCGGAAATGCGCGACGCGATCCGGGCGGCCGCGGTTCTGTCGAGCGAGCAGGGGCTGGCGCTGGTCGAGCCGCTGGACGGAGGCGAAGCGGCAGCGCCGGAGGCCGGCTCCGGCGAGGACAAGGGCGAGTCGCCGGGCCGCGACGGTCGCCGCAGCGCGATCCGCGACGCGGCACGCCTGGACAAGCCTGCCGAACGGCGCGACGACGTGCATCCGAGCGAAGCCGCACGCCTGCGGCTGCGCGCGCTGTTGCGCGCGAACGAAGGCCGCGAAATGCGGGAACCGGGCGGAGCCATCGCCCGGCTGCGCAGCTGGTTCTTCGCCGAACCGGGGAGCGCGGGCCCGCGCGAGCGTCCGTGCACGCTCGACGAGTTGCGCGCGCGCTACGGCGAGCGCATCGGCGCGGTCGAAGCGGCCGAGTCGGCACCGATCCGCGAGAACTTCGCGCAGGCGCGCATCGCGCACGCCCGCCTGGTCGGCGCGGCCGATGCGCTCGTCGCGCAGGTGCGCCAGGGAGGCGCTCCGACCCTTGCGTCGCTCGAAACGCCGATCGCAGGCTTCGTCGCCGTGCTGCAGCAGGCGCCCGAGGCGATGCGCTGGGCCGAGGCGCTCTATGCGCAGAACGCTCCGCGGCCGAACGCGGCTACGGCGGTCGCGCTGAATCTCGCCGTCTTCGGCCGTGCGCTCGGCATGTCGACGCAATCGCTGCGCGAGCTGGCGCTCGTCGGACTGCTGCTCGACCTCGGCAAGGCGCTGCTGCCGCGCGAACTGCTCGAGCATCCCGGCGTGCTCGCTCCGCACGACTATGCGCTGATGCAGCAGCACGTGACGATCGGCGGCGACCTGCTCGAGCGCGCCGCGGCGCTCGAGCCCGAGGTGCTGCGCGCGATCGCCGAACACCATGAGCGGCTCGACGGCTCCGGCTATCCGCGTCGCCTGCGCGGCAACGACATCGGGCTGCTCGGACGGATGGCGGCGATCGTCGACACCTTCAGCGGACTGACCGCGGTACGCGCCTATGCGAACCCGTTGTCGGTCGAGGACGCGCTCGCGGCGCTCAACGAATGGGCGAAATCACTGTTCTGCCGCGACCTGGTCCAGCATTTCGTGCTGTCGATCGGCGTGTTCCCGGTCGGAACGCTCGTCGAACTGCGCGGCGGCGAGGTGGCGGCGGTGGTGGATCGTCCGCGAGGCGAGCGCGTGCTGCCCAAGCTGGTCGTCCTGACTGCCGCCGACAAGGGGCCGCTGCGCGCGGTGCGCGACCGAACCGGCCGCCAGGAGCCCGACGAGGTCTACAGCGGAGCCCAGGTGCGCATCGCGCGCGGCCTGCCCGCCGGAGCGTACGGGCTGCGCCTGCCCGACTACTACGGGCGGGCGCGCCCGGCCGACTTATAATCCCGCGATCCCGAGGAGCGCTGCAACGGCCGGGAGGGCCGCCAGGCTCGGGAACCGATTCAACGGCGCTCGTCGAACCGTGATCCGTCACGGCAGACGGGCGCACCTCGATCGCGCTTCGCGCGATCCGTCTCCCGCCTCTGTCGCGTCGGCGCCCCTTTCGCATTTCGAGGAGTGACGATGTCCGCCGTACCGAAGACCGAAGCCGTCGCCGATTTCCGCATCGCCGATCCCGCGCTCGCCGACTGGGGACGCAAGGAGATCCGCATCGCCGAAACCGAGATGCCGGGCCTGATGGCGATCCGCGAGGAATACGCGGCCGCGCAGCCGCTGAAGGGCGCGCGCATCTCGGGCTCGCTGCACATGACGATCCAGACCGCCGTGCTGATCGAGACGCTGGTCGCGCTGGGCGCGCAGGTGCGCTGGGCCTCGTGCAACATCTTCTCCACGCAGGACCACGCGGCGGCCGCGATCGCCGCCGCCGGCGTGCCGGTGTTCGCGCACAAGGGCGAGTCCCTCGACGAGTACTGGGACTACACGCACCGCATCTTCGACTGGCCCGGCGGCGCCACGTCGAACATGATCCTCGACGACGGCGGCGACGCGACGCTGCTCGTGCACCTCGGCGCGCAGGCCGCGAAGGACCGTTCGCTGCTGGCCGACCCGAAGAGCGAGGAGGAACGCGCGCTGTTCGCCGCGATCCGGCGCCAGCTCGACAAGGACCCGCAGTGGTACGAACGCCAGCGCGCGTCGATCGTCGGCGTCACCGAGGAGACGACCACCGGCGTGCACCGCCTGTACCAGATGTCGGCGCGCGGCGAGCTGGCGTTCCGCGCGATCAACGTCAACGACTCGGTCACCAAGAGCAAGTTCGACAACCTGTACGGC
>CALCZN010000054.1:0-10763 GCA_937903095.1 uncultured Burkholderiales bacterium | reverse complement strand
CGGCTTCGTCAGCGGCTACCGAGGCTCGCCGCTGGGCGCCTACGCCCAGCAGTTGTGGAAGTACCGCGAGCACCTGGATGCCGCGCGCATCCGCTTCCTGCCTGCCGTGAACGAGGAGCTGGCCGCCACCGCGGTGCTCGGCTCGCAGGAGGTCGAGAGCGACCCTGATCGCAAGGTGCAAGGCGTGTTCGGGCTGTGGTACGGCAAGGGCCCCGGCGTCGATCGCGCAGGCGACGCGCTCAAGCACGGCAACGCGCGCGGCGCCTCGCCGCACGGCGGCGTGCTGGTCGTCGCCGGCGACGACCACGGCTGCGTGTCGTCGGCCTTCTCGCACCAGAGCGACTTCGCGATGATGTCGTGGCGCATGCCGGTGCTCAGCCCGGCGAGCGTCGCCGAGCTGATCGAGTTCGGGTTGTACGGCTGGGCGCTGTCGCGCGCCTCTGGCGCGTGGGTCGGCATGAAGGCGATCTCCGAGGTGGTCGAGAGCGCCGCCAGCGTCGATCTCGACCCGATCGTCACCGGCGTTCCCGCGCCCGTGCCCGACGATTTCTTCGCCGTCGACCGGGCGCTCGGCGGGCTGCACCTGCGTCCCGACGAGATTCCCAGCCCGTCGATCGAGGCGCGCATGGCGATGCGGCTCGACGCGGTGCGCGCGTTCGCGCGCCTGCGCTCGATCGACCGCGTCGTCGCCGACGCGCCGCAGGCGCGGGTGGGCATCGTCACCTGTGGCAAGGCGCATCGCGACCTGCTCGAGGCGCTGCGGCGCATCGAGCTGACGCTCGACGATCTGGCGCGCGCCGGCGTGCGCGTCTACAAGATCGGCCTCGCCTATCCGATCGAGCCCACCCGTGCGCTCGCCTTCGCGCGAGGACTCGAAGAGGTGCTCGTCGTCGAGGAGAAGGGACCGGTCGTCGAGCAGCAACTGCAGGCGCTGCTGTACAACGCGCCCGCCGATGCGCGGCCGGCGATCCTCGGCAAGCGCGACGCCTTCGGCGCGCCGCTGCTGTCCGAGGTCGGCGAGCTGCGGCCGTCGCGCGTGCTGCCGGTGCTCGCGGGCTGGCTCGCCCGGCACTTCCCGTCGCTCGACCGGCGCGATCGCATCGAGGCGTTCGTGCGTCCGCCGCTGCCGTCGAACGCGGCCGACGCGATCCGGCGCATTCCGTTCTTCTGCTCGGGCTGCCCGCACAACACCTCCACCCGGGTGCCCGAGGGGTCGCGCGCGCAGTCGGGCATCGGCTGCCACGGCATGGCGATGTGGATGGACCGCTCGACGAGCGGGCTGCTGCAGATGGGCGGCGAGGGCGCCAACTGGGTTGCGCACGGTGCGTTCACGAAGACGCCGCACGTGTTCCAGAACCTGGGCGACGGAACGTATTTCCATTCGGGCTCGCTGGCGATCCGGCAGTCGGTGGCCGCGGGCGCCAACGTCACCTACAAGATCCTGCACAACGATGCGGTCGCGATGACCGGCGGCCAGCATCCGGACGGCACGGTGAACGCGGCGTCGATCGCGCGCCAGGTGCGCGCCGAAGGCGTCGAGCGCATCGCGCTCGTCTCCGACGATCCCGAGCCGCACCGGCGCAACGCCGCCGCCTTTCCCGCCGGCACCACTTTCCATCATCGGCTCGAGCTGGATCTCGTGCAGCGCGAGCTGCGCGACACGCCCGGCGTGACGGCGCTCGTCTACGACCAGACCTGCGCCGCCGAGAAGCGCCGCCGCCGCAAGCGCAACGAGTACCCCGATCCGCCGCGGCGCCTCTTCATCAACGAGGCGGTCTGCGAAGGCTGCGGCGACTGCAACGAGAAGTCGAACTGCCTGTCGGTGGTTCCGGTCGACACGCCGGACGGGCGCAAGCGGAGAATCGACCAGAACAGCTGCAACAAGGACTACCGCTGCGCCGACGGCTTCTGCCCGAGCATCGTCTCGGTCGAGGGCGGGCAGCCGCGGCGGCGCGCGTCGGCGCTCGACCGCGCGCGCTTCGATGCGCTCGTCGAGGGCCTGCCCGATGCGGCCCGGCGCGACTGGCACGGTCCCTGCGACCTGCTCGTCACCGGAGTGGGCGGAACCGGCGTCGTCACCGTCGGCGCGGTCGTCGCGATGGCGGCGCATCTCGAAGGACGGCACGCGTCGGTGCTCGACTTCATGGGCTTCGCGCAGAAGGGCGGCAGCGTGCTGTCGCACGTGCGACTGGCGGTCGACGCCGACGCGCTGAACCAGGTGCGCATCGACACGCAGCAGGCCGACGCCGTGCTCGCCTGCGACCCGGTGGTCGCGGCCGGCGACGACGCGCTGCAGTCGGTGAGCCATGGCCGCACGCGCATCGTCGTCAACCGGCACGTGCTGCCGATGGCCATGCAGGTGACCCGGCCCGATGCAAAGGTGCCGGTGGACGCGCTGCTCGCCAAGCTCGCCGCAGCCGCCGGCGACGACCGCGTCGCGGTCTTCGATGCGCAGATGCTCTCGCGCCGCGCGATGGGCGACACGACGGGCGCAAACATCGTGCTGCTCGGCTACGCCTGGCAGTGCGGGGTGGTTCCGGTGTCGAGCGCCGCGATCGAGCGGGCGATCGAGCTGAACGGCGTGGCGATCGAGGCGAACCGGCTGGCGTTCCGGCTCGGGCGCGCGGCGGCGCACGATCCGGTCGCGCTTGAAGCGTTGCTCGCGTCGAGCCGGGCGCCGAAGACGGCCGACGAGGAGTCGCTCGCCGAACTGGTGGATCGGCTCGAGGGGCGCCTGCGCGACTACCAGAACGAGCGTCACGCGGCGCGCCTGCGCCGCCTCGTCGAACGCGTCGAGGCGGCCGAGCGGGTGTTGCGCCGCCCCGGCGAGAAGCTCGAGTTGACCGAGATCGTCGCGCGCAACCATGCGAAGCTGCTCGCCTACAAGGACGAGTACGAGGTCGCGCGCCTGTACACCTCCGAGGCGTTCCGCCGCTCGCTCGAAGAGCAGTTCGAAGGTGAGTACTCGCTGAGCGTGCAGCTCGCGCCGCCGCTGCTGGCGCGCCGAGGCCCCGACGGCCTGCCGCGCAAGATGCGCTTCGGCTCGTGGGTCTTCCCAGCCTTCCGCGCGCTCGCTTCGCTGCGCGGGTTGCGCGGCACGGCCTTCGACGTCTTCGGCTACACGCTCGAGCGGCGCGTCGAGCGCGCGCTCTCGCACGACTACGAAGCGCTGGTCGAGCAACTGCTCGCGCGGCTCGAAGCCGGCACGCTGGCCGCCGCCTGCGCGCTCGCGGCAACGCCCGACGCCATTCGCGGCTACGGCCACGTGAAGATGCGCAAGCTGGCGCAAGCGAAGCGGCGAGAGTGGGCGCTTGCACGCGGAATGGGCTTCGAAGCCCCCGCGTCGCCCGTTGTGCGTCGTGCCGTCGAGGCCGCTGCCACGTCGCCAATGGCACCCGTTTCGGTGGCCGTGCAGCGAACGCACTGACAGGCTCCTACAATCGGGCGACACCGTTTCCCGTCGTCGCCATGTCAGAAGATCCCGGGTTTGCACGAGCACTCGCCACGCGCCTGGCCGAGGCCGGCCGTGAAGGCGACGCCTCGTTCGTCGCCCCCAACGTCGGCGTGCACCGCGCATCGACCGTGCTGTTCGACACGCTCGCGGCCACCGACGCGGCCGGCGCAGCGGCCGCCGTCGGCCGCCGGCGCGCGACCACCTACGGAACCGTCGGCACGCCGACGACGATGGCGCTGATGGACGCGCTGTGCGAGATCGAGGGCGCCGGATGCGCGGTGCGCGCGAGCCTGATGCCGTCGGGCCTGGCCGCGATCACGACCGCGCTGCTTGCGGTGCTCGTGCCCGGCGATCACCTGCTGGTCGCCGATTCGTCCTACGGCCCGACGCGCGTCTTCTGCGACGGAATGCTGGCGCGCCTGGGCGTGCGTACGACCTACTACGACCCGACGATCGGCGCCGGCATCGAGGCGCTGCTGCGCCCCGAAACGAAGCTGATCTGGCTCGAGAGCCCGGGCAGCTACACCTTCGAGGTGCAGGACGTTCCGGCGATCTGCGCGATCGCGCGCAAGCGCGGCATCGTGACGATGATCGACAACACCTGGGCGTCGCCGGTGTTCGCGCGCCCCTTCGACTGGGGCGTCGACGCCTCCGTGCTCGCGCTGACCAAGTACTGGGGCGGGCACTCGGACGTGCTGATGGGCGCCGTCGTCGTGCGCGAGGCGCTGTGGCCGAAGCTGTGGGCCGCCGTGCGCCAGCTCGGACAATGCGCGAGCGGCGACGACGCGTACCTCGTGCTGCGCGGCCTGCGCAGCGTCGACGTGCGCATGCGGCGCCACGAGGCCCATGCGCTCGAGGTCGCGCGCTGGCTCGAAGCGCGCGCCGAAGTCGCCGGCGTGCTGTATCCGGCGCTGGCCTCGCATCCGCAGCACGCGCTGTGGCGGCGCGATTTCTCGGGAGCGAGCGGGCTGCTCTCGTTCGAGCTGGATCGGGCGTTGTTCGCACCGGGGCGCGACGAAGTTCACGCGCACGGCGACCCTGGGCGCGCGCACGGCGACCCCGGGCGCGCGAGCGGGGACACCGGGCGCGCGAGCGGCGACACCGGGCGCGCGAGCGAGCGGGAGCGCGTCGCGCTCGCTGCATTGTGCGAGCGGCGCAGGCACTTCGCGATCGGCTACTCGTGGGGCGGCTTCGAAAGCCTGATCATGCCCGCGCGCATCGACCGGATGCGCACGGCGCGGCCGTGGACGGGCGGGCCGCTGGTGCGGCTGCACGTCGGCCTGGAGGATCCGGAAGATCTGATTGCCGATCTGGCCGACGGCTTCGACGCGATGGGGCGGGTGCTTGCGGCGTCCGGTCCGGGCTGAGGCACTCGCCGGATCCTGCCCCGCGCTGCGAAGGGCGGCATTTCTGGCCACGTAGACCGTTTCGGACGCGGATTTGCTGCATTTCGCAGCCCACCCTCGCGCTGAGTTGCAGATGCCCGCCGCATCGGCCGACATCGAGAACCCCGTGAACGACAAGAGCCCCGATTCCGCCCCGCCGAGATGGGTGATCTACGGCGCCAACGGCTACACCGGCGAGCTGATCGCCCGCGAAGCCGCCCGGCGCAGACTCCGGCCGGTGCTGGCGGGCCGCAGCCGCGAAAAGATCGAAGCGCTCGCGCGGGAACTGGGTCTGGAAGCGCGCGCTTTCACGCTGGACGACGCGGCGCATACGACGCAACAGGTCGACGGCCATTTCCTCGTCCTGAACTGCGCGGGTCCGTTCTCGGCGACCGCGCGACCGATGATGGAGGCGTGCCTGCGCGCTCGCGCGCACTACCTCGACATCACCGGCGAGATCGCGGTGCTGGAACTCGCGCAGTCGCTCGGCGCGCGGGCGCGAGACGCCGGTGTCGTCATTTGCCCAGGCGTCGGCTTCGACGTGGTTCCCACCGATTGCGTGGCGGCGGCACTGAAGGCGGCGCTGCCGGATGCGACGCATCTGGCGCTGGGCTTCGATTCGCGTTCCGGCCTGTCGCCCGGCACCGCCAAGACCTCGATCGAAGGGCTGGCCCAGGGCGGCAAGGTGCGCCGCGACGGAAAGATCGTCACCGTGCCGCTCGCCTACAGAGTACGGCGCATCGACTTCGGCGACGGCGAGAAGGATGCGATGACCATTCCCTGGGGCGACGTCTCGACGGCGTACCACAGCACCGGCATTCCCAACGTCGAGGTGTTCATTCCCGGTTCGCCGGCGATGATCGCCAACGCGCGGCGCGCGAACTGGATTCGGCCGCTGCTGGGTCTTTCCTTCGTGCAGAAGCTGATCAAGTCGCGCATTGCGAAGACCGTGAAAGGGCCCAGCGCGGAGAAGCGCGCGCAGATGCCGACTTTCGTCTGGGGCGAGGCCCGCAACGCGCGCGGCGAGACGAAGGTCGCCCGCATCCGCACCGCGAACGGCTACAGCCTGACGATCACCGGATCGCTGGCCGTCGTCGAGCACCTGATGAAGAACAGGCCGGCGGGTGGCGCCTATACGCCGTCGAAGCTGGTCGGCGCAGACCTGGTGACGCGCCTGCAGGGCTCGGGGACGCTGCAGCTCGAGTAGCGGTTTCGATGGGCGACACCGTCACGCCTCGCCGCGGCTGCGCTGCCAGGGCCACGGCCGCCGCGTTGCACGGCCGGTGACGAGATAGTCCAGCACGCCCCGATCCTGCAGCCCGATCGTCATGCGACGGCGTGCCGCCTCGCTGCCGGCGAACAGCAACTCGTCTCCCTCGGCCGGCGTCCAGTCGTCGGCGGGCAGCAGCGTCTCGCGATCGGCGCGCAGCGCAAGCAGCGCGACCGCCCCGATGTGCGCGCTGCGATCCTGCGGATCGTGCAGCAGGTCGCCGATCCGCACGCCCCGCCCATGGAGGCCGATGCCCGCGTCCGCGCCCGTGCTCGCGACCGCGTCCGCGTCCGCGCGCGAGTCCGCTGCCGCCCTGCGCTCGCACAGCGCGGGCGCCTGCTCGCGATCGATGCGGATCTCCCAGGTGTCGGGCGACAGCCTGCCGCTGGCGTCGCGCAGCCGGTGGATCACCTCGTCGGCCCACGCGTCGGTCTGTCGCCGCACGTGACGCAGGAAGCGCAGCAGCAGCGGCGAGGTGAGCAGCGCGACGCATTCGTCGGCGATGATCTCGCTCGGCCGCATCACCAGATCGGCGCCGAAGTGATCGAACAGCAACGTGTTCTCGGCTTCGTTCTGGCGCAGCACGACGAAGAGCGCCGGGTTGATCGACTGCGCGAGCCGGGCGATCGCGAGATTGCGCAGATCGTTGTCGGTGCCGACGACGAGCGCCCGCGCCGACGCGACTCCGGCGCGCTCGAGCGTCTCGCGCTGCGTTCCGTCGCCGGCGATCGCTTCGATGCCGTTGTCGTCGGCGATCGCGGACGGCTCGACGACACGTACCGGAACGCCGCGCTCGTGCAGGCGATGCGCGACCGGGCGGCCGAAACGCCCGTAGCCGCAGACCACCCACGCGCCGTCGGGCGGAACGAGCTCGGGCGCCAGCGGCGTTCCGCGCAGCGCCGTCAGCCAGTCGAACAGCCGGTAGCAGCCCGGTGCGCGCAGCGCCATCATCAGCTGCTCGGCGAACGCGACGAAGGGGTCGACGATGCGCGGTCGGCCGGCGGCCTGCATCAGCGTCGTCGCGTGCGCCGTGTGCGAGCGCGCGATCAGCGTCGCCTTCGGGTTCAGCAGCGAGGCCGTGAGCACGGCGGCGAGGTTCGCCGCATCGTCGTTGGTCAGCGCGAGCACTGCGCGACAACAGGGGTGACGCAACCCGGCGCGCACCAGCGCGTGCGGGCGGCTCGCGTCGTCGTGCAGCGCGACGACGTCGTGGCGGAAATCCTCGAGGTCGAGCGCCTGCAGCCGCGCCGCGTCGATCTCGACGACGACGAAGCGCATGCCGAGCCGGTCGAAGATGCGCGTCAGCCGCAGCCCGGTGTCGCCGCAGCCGAGCACGAGCAGGAAGGGCTCGGCGATGCGGCGCACGCGCCGTTCGAAGCGGATCGACGCGATCGCGCGCTGGAAGGCGCCGTCCTGCACGGCCGCGAGCAGCGTCAGCAGCATGTAGGTCCACGCGACGACCGACAGGTAGATGACGACGGTGGCCCACATGCGCTGCGCATCGGAGAACGCGACGGGAACTTCGCCGAAGCCGATCGTCGTCGCCGTGTAGGTGACGAAATAGAAGGAGTGGAAGAAGCTCAGCGGCGCGGTCGGCCGCCCGTCGGCATCGACGCCGGGAACGAGCACGAAGCCCGCCACCGAGATCGCGAACACGACGATGACGACGAGCAGCGGAAGCCGCAGCCGGCGCAGCAGCAGGTGCAGCACGCTCGCATGCGAAAGCCAGGCGAAGCCGGGCGCTGCCGCGGGCGGTGCCAGGTCGACAGTGGCCACGTCGTGAGGGGCGGCGTCGGCAGAGGCTGAGGCGGCGGCCGTGTTCGTAGAGGCCCCGTCGGCTGCGGCGGCGTCCGTAGAGGACGCGCCGGGAGGACGCGCTGCGTCGCGAGGCGCCCCTTCGCCGGAGGCCGCGGCGCCCTGGGGCTGCGAGTCGCTCGCCATCCGCCGCCCGGCGCGCCGCCTTCAGCGGCGGAAGGTCAGCGTTTCGGTGATCAGCAGCACCACCGAGACGAGGTTCGCCAGCAATGCGCCGGCGGCGAGCGAGACGACGCTGGCGACGATCTCCGACTCCGGATGGCCGACCTGCACGTGGCTGCCCCAGGTCCACACGGCCGCGGCGATCAGGAGCTGCACGTCGGCGACCAGACTCGACGCGAGGTGGATCGCGCCGACCTGCGTTCGGTCGCCCAGCTTCAGGATCGTGGCGACGAGGTTCACGACGATCGCCGCGAACAGCTCGCTCACCTGATGGTGCGCGGCGACGTCGATGTCGCCCCAGACGAAGCCGAAGTTCAGCGTCGCCGCCAGCAGGATGAAGAAACCGAAGACGACCTTTTCGGTGTTCATGCAGCTTCCCGATCAGAAGGCCGCGCACGACGCGGACGGTGGTCGCGGGCACGGCGATTGGCGCCGAGTGTACTTCGGCACCGAGGGTCGAGCGTTCCGAACGTCGGTCTACGAGGGTGACGTCAATCCATCGCCTGCGGCAGGTACGGAACCGACGCGCGAAGCGCCCAGTCGAGCAGGACGAGCTGCCCTTCGTAATACTCCGTACCCACCGAGAGAACGGTGGCCGGCGGCAGCGACAACGACGCGTCGCGGTCCGAGCCGTCGATGACGATGCGCATGCCCGCTTCGCCCGCGATGTGCATCATCGCCGCGTTCTCCGCCAGGCAATGCATGAACAGATGGCGGAAGCCCCGGTTGCGGGCGTGCAGCAGCGCGCGCCGGAACATCGCCTGCGCGATTCCGCGGCCGCGATGAGGGGCGTCGACCGACAGCCCCAGTTCCACCGCATCGTCGAGCTGCGCCACGTGCGTGAAGCCGACCAGCGCGCCCGGGTCTTCGCGCACGCCGAAGATCGCGTCGCGCGAGAAATCGAGCTTCTGCACGTAGCCGGCGATCGTCTCTTCGGAAACCGGCACGCCGAAGCGAAGACGGCGGTCCTCCGGCGGCAGCCGCAGCAGGTGCTCGAGAATCTGCGGGCGCGATTCGGGGGAGAGCGGATAGACCACGAAGCCGGGGGCGACCCTGCCGGGCACTGCCGGGTTGGTCATGCGTATCTCCTGCAGGATGACTTCCGGCCAATATACCGGACGGATGCTGCAATGCAGCATAAACGCCCTTGCCAGCGAAGTACGGCGGCGTACGCGCGGCGACCAAGGTACGAGGCGCTTCCTGCGAGCCAATGCCTACAATCGTCACGAGTCCCGGGCCACCCGCCCGTCGACGGCAACTCCCGGCAACTCCCGAACAGGTTGCGACGATGCCCACCCGCCCGAATCCGTACCGCCAGAACCTGGACCGCAATGCCGCGAACTACGTCCCGTTGACGCCGATCAGCCTCGTGAGCTGGGCCGCCGACGTCTTTCCGGACCGCTGCGCGGCGATCCACGGAAGCCTGCACCTGACGTGGTCGCAGATGCTCGAGCGCGCGCGGCGCCTTGCGTCCGCGCTGGCGGCACGCGACATCGGAAGCGGCGACACCGTCTCGGTGCTGCTGCCCAACACGCCGCCGATGCTCGACGCGCATTTCGGCGTGCCGATGACCGGCGCCGCGCTGAACACGATCAACACGCGGCTCGATGCGTCGACCGTCGCATTCCAGTTGCGCCATTCGGGCGCCAGGGTGCTCGTCGTCGACCGCGAGTTCGCGCCGCTTGCGACCGAGGCGCTCGCGCTGCTGGCGGCCGGCGGGCAGCCGCGCCCCTTCGTGGTCGACGTCGACGATCCCGTCTACCGGGGGCCGGGCGAGCGCATCGGCGAGGTCGAATACGAAGCGTGGCTCGCATCAGGCGACCCGTCGCACGGCTGGGCGCTGCCGGAGGACGAATGGGACGCGATCGGCCTGAACTACACGTCGGGCACCACCGGCGATCCGAAGGGGGTGGTCGTGCATCACCGCGGCGCGTACCTGAATGCGGTCGGCAACGTGCTCGCGTGGGGGCTGCCCCGGCATCCCGTCTACCTGTGGACGCTGCCGATGTTCCATTGCAACGGCTGGTGCTTCCCGTGGACGATCCCCGCGGTGGCCGGCACCAACGTCTGCCTTCGCCGCGTCGAGGCGAAGACGATCCTCGACCTCGTGCGCGAGCACCGCGTCACGCATTACTGCGGCGCGCCGATCGTGCACGGCACGCTGATCGATGCTCCCGCCGAATGGAAGAAGGGCATCGACTGGCCGGTGCGCGCGATGGTGGCAGGTGCCGCACCGCCGGCGGCGATGATCGAAGGCATGGAGCGCATGGGCTGGGAGGTCACGCACGTCTACGGACTCACCGAGGTGTACGGACCGGCGTCGGTATGCGTGAAGCACGAGTCGTGGAACGAACTCGACCTCGCCGGCCGCGTCGAGCGCAACGCGCGCCAGGGCGTGCGCTACCAGGTGCAGGAAGGGCTCACCGTCGTCGACCCGAACACGATGCAGCCGGTGCCGCGCGACGCCGCGACGATGGGCGAAGTGGTCTTCCGCGGCAACATCGTGATGAAGGGCTACCTGAAGAACGAGAAGGCCACGGCAGAGGCCTTCGCCGGCGGCTGGTTCCACACGGGCGACCTCGGCGTCGTCTACCCCGACGGCTATGTGAAGCTGAAGGATCGCGCCAAGGACATCATCATTTCCGGCGGCGAGAACATCTCCTCGATCGAGGTGGAA
>CALCZN010000053.1:0-4537 GCA_937903095.1 uncultured Burkholderiales bacterium | reverse complement strand
TCGGCCCGGCGGCTCATGCCGTCGCCTCGGGTTTGGCCAAGGCCACTTTCATCAAATCAGCTACGGTGGTCACTTCAAGTTTTTCCATGATGTTGGCGCGGTGCGCCTCTACGGTCTTGATGCTGATGCCCAGGTCGTCGGCGATCTGCTTGTTCAAGCGGCCCGAGACGATCAGGTCGAGCACCTGGCGCTCGCGCGCCGTGAGCCGGTCGACGCGGTCGTGCGCGTCGCGGTCGCCGCGCCGGTTGCGGGCGAGCGACTCCGCGCGCTTCAGGCATTCGCCGACCAACTGGCGCAGTTGCGCGTCGCTGAACGGCTTCTCGAGGAAGTCGTAGGCGCCTTTCTTCATCCGCGAGACCGCCATCGGCACGTCGCCGTGGCCGGTGACGAAGATCAGCGGCAGCGTCGAGCCGCGGCGCACCAGTTCCTCGTGCAGTTCCAGCCCGGACATTCCCGGCATGCGCACGTCGAGCAGCAGGCAGGCGATCGGCTCGGGGTCGGGCAGCTGCGTGAGGAACTCCTCGGCGCCGGCGAAAGTGACGACCTCGAAGCCGTTGGCTTCGAGCAGCCAGCGCGTGGAGTCGCGCACCGCTTCGTCGTCGTCCACGACGTAGACCAGGCCGCCGCGCGGCGCGGGTTCGTCGGACTCGATCGATTCGCTGTTGGGGTCGGGGGTCATGGGCATCGACAGGTTTCGTTCACGGGGGGATTTCGACGCGTGTCTGACATCAGGCGGGCACCGCGGCCGCGACGCGCGCATCGATCGGAAGCGTGAAGCGGAAGCTGCAGCCGCCGCTTTCGGGCGTCTGCGCCCACAGCCGGCCCTTGTGCGATTCGACGATCGAGCGGCAGATGTTCAGGCCCATCCCCATGCCTTCGCTCTTCGTCGTGAAGAAGGGTTCGAACAGTCGTTCGCGCGTTCCGCTGGGCAGGCCCGTGCCGCGGTCGGTGACGCTGAACTCGAGCTGGTCGTCGTGCTGCTCCACGGCGAGCACGACGCGGCGGCACGCGCCCGCGGGCGAGTCGCGCATCGCGTCCAGCCCGTTCTTCAGCAGGTTCAGCAGCACCTGTTCGATCAGGATCGGATCGACGAACAGCGGGGGCAGCCGCTCGGGCATCTCGGTGACGATCGGGATGCCCAGACGCCGCGCGTCGATGTCGGCCAGCCCGACCGCGTCGGCGACGATCGTCGCCACTTCGCAGCGCCGGCGTTCCGGTTCGCTGCGCTTGACGAAGTTGCGGATGCGGCGGATCACCTCGCCGGCGCGCGCGGCCTGCGCGCTCGTCTTCGACAGCGGATCGAGCAGGTCCTCGGGCGCGATCGGCTGCCCGGCTGCCGCCGACGCGCGCACGCGGGCCGACATCCCCATGCAGTAGTTGGCGATCGCCGTCAGCGGCTGGTTCAGCTCGTGCGCCAGCGACGAGGCCATCTCGCCCATCGTCACCAGGCGCGAGGTGCGCTGCAGCTTGCGATCCTGCTCGCGCTGCTGCTCCTCGATTTCGTGCCGTCGCGTGGTATCGGTGGCGACGAGCAGCTCCACCGGGCTGCCGTCGACCCAGCGGATCTGCCGAACGCGCAGGTCGAACCACAGGCCGAGCGCGGGGTCGAAGACCTCGGCCGGCCCGCTCGTCTCGCCGGCCTGTGCGTAGCTTTCGAGAAGCGCTTCGTGGCGGCGGCTGTCGGCGCCGAACAGGCGGCGGTACATCCGGTTCGCGAACAGCAGTTCGGCGCCGTGGCGCGATCCTTCCGCGGCGCGGGCGACCACCGAAACCGATGCGTCCAGCTCGTCGAGCACGGTGGTGAAGCGCTCGTGCGCGGCGGCGAGCTGCTCGCGGATGCGCTTGGGTTCGGTGACGTCGGTCATCGACGTCATCCATCCCGTCTGCCGGCCTTCCGCGTCGATCAGCGGCGAGACGTACATGCGCGCGTCGAACAGCGAACCGTCCTTGCGCCGCACCTTCACCTCGAAGCCGCTGGCCGGGGTACGACCGGCCAGCACGCGCTCGAGGTTCTCCCGGTTCGCTTCGTTGCCGCTGGGCCAGTACGCATACGGCGGCATGCTGCCGACCAGTTCCTCCTCGGTGAAGCCGACCATGTTGCAGAACGCCGGGTTCACGTAGCCGATGCGCCCCTCCATGTCGAAGGCGCGCATTCCGGTGAGCATCGAGTTCTCCATTGCCCGCCGGTACGCGGTCTCGGCGGCGAGCGCGAGTTCCGCGTTGCGACGCTCGGTGACGTCGCGCGCGACCGCGTACAGCAGCGGTCGTTGCGCATCCGGGTCGCGGCGCAGCGACCAGTGCAGCCAGCGCCAGCCCGCCGCCGCGCGTTTCGGCGTGTCGACGAGGGGCTCGCCCGGCGCGAGCCCCGGCTCCTGCGCGCGAAAGCGCGCCTCGAAGCTCGCCGAAGACACGCCGGGGCGGCGGATCTGTTCGAGCGCGATCGCGACCTGGTCGCGGTCGTCCGGGTGCACCCAGCGGTCGATGCGGCGGCGACGCTCGCCGGCGCCGAGCACCTGGCGGAACGCCGGATTGCCGCGCACCAGCGCGCCGTCGGTCTCGAACACGCACAGCGGATCGGGCGACAGCGTGAACAGCCGATCGCGCTCGTACTCGGCGAAGAGGCGCCGACGCGCGTGCCCCCACAGCGCGACCAGGCTCGCGAGGATCGCCAGCGACAGGCCGACGACGGCGGCCATCAGCGTGCGATCGACCAGGTACGGCTGCTGCTCGTAGGCGAAGGCGCGCAGGCGCACGCCGTGACCCGGCGGATCGAGCGCGACCTCCCGCGTGAGATGCGCGAAGTCGATCTCGAAGAGCGAGGAGCTGACCAGCGTGTTGCCGTCGCGATCGACGATCGCCAGCTGGTAGCGGTCGCGGATCGTCTGCAGCAGCGAACCGCTCATCACCTGGTTCAGCGAGTAACCGACGATCACGGCGCCGCCGAAACCGCTCGGGCCCGCGACCGGGGCATCCAGCTCGAACAGCACGTCGCTGGAAGCGGCGGTGAAGGGCGCGGTGTAGGGGGGACGCAGCGTGGCGCGCGCTTCGTCGAAGGCGGCGCGGCCGGCCGGATCGGCGATGCGCGCGCCTTCCGCGCGCGAGGCCAGCGGCGCGACGTCGCGCGCGCGGACCACGTGGACGACACGCCCTTCGGCGTCGGCGATCGCAACGTAGACCGCGGCCGGCTGCTGCGCGAGGAAATCGGTGACCGGCTTGCCGATCGACTGCCCGCGCTGCGCGCGCGCCGACCATTCGGGCGCCGCCAGGATCAGTTCGTCCTGGTCGTCGCGGAATTCGCGGCGCAGCGCGGTCTGCGCGCCGGCGATGTCGCGGTACAGCGTCTGCCGCTGCTGGTCGCCTTCGAGCTGCTGCAGATACCAGAAGAAGACGGCCATCAGCACGACGAACAGGCCGATGCCGAAGGCGTGCGACAGCGAGAGCCAGCGGATGGCTCGCATCTCGGCGCGGCGCGTCGACGGGTCGGAGCGTGCGTTCATCTAGCGGCAAGTGTAGACAGTCCGCAGTCGAAGGACGTGTGCGGCTGTGCTCGTCGGGTGCTTCTTTTCGTTGTTGATTTTCCACAATGAGAAAAATATTCCCGCAATCCGGAATTTAGCCTTGTCTTTTGCGCAGGTGCTTCCTAGAATCGATCGAAGCTTCCATCCAGCAGGAGACGCCATGTCCGCCGTGCCCGTTCCGCCTCGTGCGCCGGAAGTTCCCGACGATTCCGATCCGCTCGAAACGCACGAGTGGCTCGACGCGCTGGAGGCGGTCATCGACCGCGAAGGGCCCGAGCGCGCGCATTTCCTGCTCGAGCAGATGATCGACATGGCGCGCCGCTCGGGCGCGTATCTGCCGTTCTCGGCGAACACCGCGTACGTCAACACGATTCCGCCGCACCTCGAGGTTCCGTCGCCGGGCAACGCGGCCTACGAGGAGCGCATCCGCTCGTTCATCCGCTGGAACGCGATGGCCATGGTCGTGCGCGCGAACCGCATCGAGTCGCCCGACGGCGGCGGCCTCGGTGGGCACCTCGCGTCCTTCGCGTCGCTGGCGACGATGATCGGCACCGGGATGAACCACTTCTGGCATGCGCCGCACGAGGGGCACGGCGGCGATCTCGTCTATTTCCAGGGGCACTCCGCGCCGGGGCTGTACGGCCGCGCATTCCTCGAGGGACGCCTCACCGAGGACCAGTTGAACCATTTCCGGCAGGAGGTCGGCGGCCAGGGCCTGCCCTCGTATCCGCATCCGAACCTGATGCCCGGGTTCTGGCAGTTCCCCACCGTCTCGATGGGCCTGGGTCCGCTGATGGCGATCTACCAGGCGCGGTTCCTCAAGTACCTGCACGCGCGCGGCATTGCCGATACCTCGAACCGCAAGGTCTGGGTCTTCTGCGGCGACGGCGAGATGGACGAGCCGGAATCGCTGGGCGCGATCAGCCTGGCCACGCGCGAGAAACTCGACAACCTGATCTTCGTCGTCAACTGCAACCTGCAGCGCCTGGACGGCCCGGTGCGCGGCAACGGCAAGATCA
>CALCZN010000052.1:0-2750 GCA_937903095.1 uncultured Burkholderiales bacterium | reverse complement strand
TGTCGATCGACGGCGACGCGCGTTCGCTGCGCCTGCGCATCGCGCCCGACGGCAGCGGCATTCCCGCCGATCTCAGCCGCCCCGGTCACCTCGGAATCGTCGGCATGCGCGAGCGCGCCCTGGCGATCGGAGCAAAATTCGCGCTGGAATCCACTCCCGGCAGGGGCGCCACCGTGCTGCTCGACTGGACCGCGCCATGAGTCGCCTGTATCTCGTCGACGATCATGCGATCGTCCGCGAAGGCCTGCGCGCCGTACTCGAGGCGGCCGGGCATCGCGTGATCGGCGAATCGGCCGATCCCCAGCGCGCGGTGGCCGATCTCGCCCGCGACCCTCCCGACGTGGTGCTCGTCGACCTCAGCCTGGGCGAGCGCTCCGGGCTCGAGCTGCTCGCCGAACTGCAGCGGCGTGCGCTGCCGGTGCGCTGCATCGTGCTGACGATGTCGGCGCAGCCGCACCATGTGGGCGAAGCGCTGCGCAGGGGCGCGCTGTCGTACGTGCTCAAGGGCTCGCCCACCAGCGAGCTGCTGCGCGCGATCGATGCCGCCGTGCAGGGACGGCGGCACCTGTCGCCGGAAGTGGCCAACCTCGCGGTGGAAGCGCTCGCCGTCGAAGGCGAAGACGGCGGCCTGGAAATCCTGTCGCCGCGAGAGCGCCAGATCGTGCTGATGGTCGTGCGCGGGCAGAGCAGCGCCGCGATCGGACAGGCCCTGCATCTGTCGCCGAAGACGGTCGATACCTACCGCAGCCGCCTGATGAACAAGCTCGGCGTCGGCGACGTTCCGGCGCTCGTGCGGCTGGCGATCCGGCAGGGCCTGATCGAGGCCTGAATGCCGGTGCGGCATTCGTCCGCGACACCGCACAGGAGGTGTCCAGACGTCCCTACAGACTGCCGATCCTGACGGTCGTAGAGTCCTTTCTACCGCAGGTTCTCCGGCGGTTTCGGGAACCGCACCGCAGGGAGAAGGCAGCGATGAACTCCGGACGCCACTGTTCCGGGACGGCGACCCGTGGCCGCATGCGCCGCCCGGCGCAAACACCGGAAGCGGGGAGCGTGGCGAACGAAGCGGCAAGCGCGCCGGCCTCGGGCCGCGCGCGACGGCCTTCGCGCGCTCGAGAAGCCGGCCGGGAGCTGGCTCTGCAGACCCTGCGCAACGAAGTCGCCGGACTGCGCGCGCAACTGGCCGAATCGCTCGTTCGCGAAGCGCAGGCTCGCGCCCTCGCCCGCACCGATTCGCTGACGCGGCTGGGCAACCGCGCGTCCTTTCTCGAGCAACTGCAGGAAGCGCTGGTCGACGACGACGCGCAGCCCACGGACTTCGCCGTGCTGTTCATCGACCTGGACGGATTCAAGGCGGTCAACGACCGCCACGGCCATCGGATCGGCGACGAACTGCTGCGCCTCGTCGGCGAGCGGCTCTGCGCCTGCGTGCGTTCGAGCGACGTGGTCGCGCGCCTGGGCGGCGACGAATTCGCGTGTCTCGTGCGTCGCTGCGGGCCCTACGAGCGCCTCGCACAGGTCGCCGGCAAGGTGTTCGACACGCTGTGCGATCCGTACCAGCTCGGTCCGCTTCGGGTGAACGTCCAGGCGAGCGTCGGGGTGGCGACGCCGGAAAACGGGACGAGCGCGATGGCGCTGCTCGAACGCGCCGACGCGGCGATGTATCTCGCCAAGCGCCTGCGCACGGGCTGCGAGTTCTTCTCGCCGAACGGTCCGACGAGCGCCGAAACGTCCGACGCGCCGTGGATCCTCGGGGTCGAGGGATGCCTGCGGTGATCGACGGCGGCCAGCGCGGCGCCCTGCGCGAGCCTGCGCAGGCGCACCTGCTCGCCATGGTCGCGCACGAACTGCGCAAGCCCCTGTCGCCGATCGCGATCGCCGCGTCGCTGTTGAGCGAATCGGCCGGCGATGCGCAGAAGCTCTGCCACCTGCAGTCGGTGATCGAGCGTCAGGTCCAGCAGCTGGCCCGCGTCATCGCCGATCTCACCGACACCGCACGAACCCGCACCGGAAAGCTGTCGATCGAGCGGCGCTCGATCGTCTCGACGGCCTTCGTCGAGCAGGCCGCCGATGCGTGCCGCGCAGCGCTGGACGCGCGCCGTCAGCGGCTGCGCCTGCAACTGCCGCGGCAACCGTTCCGGCTGCAGGCCGACCCCGGCCGGCTCGCGCAGATCCTCACGAACCTGATCGACAACGCGTCGAAATTCAGCGCCCCGGGAACGAGCATCGTCGTGACTTTCGCCGTACGCCGCAATCAGGCCCTGCTTTGCGTGGCCGACGAAGGCATCGGTATCGCGCCGGAGGCGCTGGCGACGCTCTTCGACCCGACGGTCCAGCGAGCGCGCACGGTGCGCCCGCAGGGCGCCGGCCTGGGTCTGGGACTGTCGATCGTGCGCGAACTCGCCGAAGCGCACGGCGGCAGCGTGCGGGCGAGGAGCGCGGGCGAAGGTCGCGGCGCCCGCTTCGTGGTGTGGCTGCCGAACGGAGCGGCGGTGCCGGCGGCGAACGACGGGGCTGCCAGCGGCGCAACGCGGCCGTCACCGGCAGGGACGATGCAGACTACGCGCAGTCGCCGCGTCGGCTCCGCGTTGGAAGCGGCCTAGGGTAATTCCCGTCGCGCACGCTTCGCCGTCTCAGCGCTTCCGCTTCGAAAAGTAGCGCACGCCCTCGATCGCCTCGAAGTCTCCGTCCTGCGTCCAGAGCGTGGCGCCGTGGGCCCGTGCCGTCGCGAGCATGATCGAATCGGCAAG
>CALCZN010000051.1:0-7141 GCA_937903095.1 uncultured Burkholderiales bacterium | reverse complement strand
GGAGGGCGGCGGCTCGACGAGCCAGTCCGACATCGTGCGATTCGTCGTCTCGAAGATCTCGAGCGCGCGCTGGATGCGTTGCGCATCCGAGGGCTCGATGCGCGCCGCTGCGCGCGGGTCGATGCTCGCCAGCCGCGCGTGCAGGGCCGGCCAGCCCCGCGCGCGCGCTTCGTCCTCGAGACGCGCTCTGAGCCGCGGGTCTGCGCCGGGCAGCGGGTGCAGCCCTTCGGCCAGTGCGCGCGCGTAGAGCATCGTGCCGCCGACCAGCAACGGCAACCGTCCGCGTGCGCGGATGTCGGCGATCGCCGCGAGCGCGTCCTCGACGAAGCGCGCGGCCGAATAGCGTTCGGTCGGCTCGACGATGTCGACCAGATGGTGCGCGACGGCCGCGCGCTCGGCGGCGTCCGGCTTGGCGGTGCCGATGTCCAGGCCGCGGTACACCTGCGCGGAATCGACGCTGACGATCTCGATCGGCAGGCGCTGCGCGAGACGAAGCGCAATGCCGCTCTTGCCCGAGGCGGTCGGCCCGAGCAGCATCACGAGGGGCGCGGCAGCGCCCGCGCGGCTCACGTGGCGCTGCCCGTCGTCGTGAGCGCTGCGCTGCGCGTCGTCTCGTTGCGCAGCAGCGTCCACGCCGAGAGCGCGCCGAAGCACGCGCTCGCGGCGACGGCCCAGGCGAGCGGGCGTACCGTTCCGTCGTGCAGCGCGCCGACCAGCCAGCCGGCGAAGGCGGCGATCGTCAGCATCGTGAAGCCCATCAGCGCGGTCGCCGCGCCGGCGTGTCGCGGGAAAGGATCGATCGCGCCGATCTGGCAGCACGGCTGGATGAAACCATGCGCGGCGGTCACGAAGCACATCGGCACCAGAACCGCCGCGAGCGACTGCACGCCCAGCGCCGCGAGCAGCGCCATCGATGAGCCGGCAACGAGCCCGACGGTGGCGCCGAGCCGGATCGATCGCGTCAGCCCGAGCCGGGCGAGCACGCGGCGCACGGCGATCGTACCGAGCAGGTAACCCAGCGTGACCAGCGCGTAGGTGAAGCCGAAAGCCCGTTCGCTGACGCCGAACAGCTCGATCAGCACGAAGGACGACGCCGAGATGAAGCAGAAGAGCGCGCCGTAGCTGCCGGTGATCGGCAGCGCATTCGCCCAGAAATTGCGCGACGAGGCGACCAGCGCGTAGTTGCGCAGCAGCGCACCGAGGTCGGTGGCGTGCGGATTGCGATGCCGGTTCGTTTCGGGCAGCACGCGCAGCGTCGCCGCCAGCATCGCGGCGCCGGCCGCGGCGAGCACGAGGAAGTTCGTCCGCCAGCCGAAGGCCGATTGCACGAGTCCGCCGAGCACCGGACCGGCGATCGGCACGACGCCCATCCAGCTGAGCGCGCGCGACATCACGCGCGCACCGGGTTCGGCCTCGTAGAGGTCGCGCACGATCGCGCGCGCGCAGACGACGGTGCAGCAGACGCCGAGTGCCTGCGCGATGCGCGCCGCGACCAGCACCGCCAGTGACGGCGCGAAGGCGCCGAGCAGCGACCCCGCCAGGTAGAGCGCTGCGCCGCCCAGCGCCACCGGGCGCCGGCCGAAGCGATCGGACAGCGGTCCGGCGAGCAGCTGGCTGATCGCGAATCCGGCCAGGAAGGCCGACAGCGTGAGCTGCACCGACGAGACGGACGCATCGAAGTGCACGCGCAATGCCGGCAGCGACGCGAGATACAGGTCGGTCGACAGCGGCTGCAGCGCGAGGAATCCGGTGAGCAGGAACAGCAGGCCGGCCGATATGGCGGCGTCGATGCGCGGCATCGATTCAGCGTCCGCGCAGGAACCAGCGGTCCAGCTCTTCGAGCGGAACCTGCAGCCAGGTCGGGCGGCCGTGGTTGCATTGATCGGCGGCCGGCGTGCGCTCCATCTCGCGCAGCAGCGCGTCCATTTCTTCGATCGTGAGCCGGCGGTTGGCGCGCACCGATCCGTGGCAGGCCATCGTCGCCAGCAGCGCATCGCTGCGTTCGGCGAGCGCGCGCGAGACGCCGTGCTCGCGCAACTCGGCGAGCACCGATCGCGCCAGCGCCTCGGCATCGGCGCCGGCGAGCGCCGCGGGCACCGCGCGCACCGCGATCGACTGCGCGGACAGCGCCGTGAGTTCGAGCCCGAGCGCCGCGATCGCCTCGCCTTCGTCATCGACGAGCGCCACGTCGAAGGCGTCGGCGCGGAAGACGACCGGCACCAGCAGCGGCTGCACCACGACCGAACGCTGCGCCCAGGCCGTCTTCATCCGTTCGTAGACGACGCGTTCGTGCGCGGCGTGCATGTCGACGACGACCAGGCCGTGGCGGTTCTGCGCGAGCACCCAGGTGCCGTGCAGCTGCGCGAGCGCGTGGCCGAGCGGCGCGTCGTCGGCCGCGTCCTGCGCGCGCGAGGCTGGATCCGGCGCAGGGAACGGTGCCGCAGCGGTCGACGGCGATGCCGGGACCGGCGACGCCGGGGACGACATCGGCAAGTCTCGGGCCGCCGCCGCGACCGGCAACGCGGCCAGCGACGACAGTGCCGCATACGCCGATACCCGCGGCTCGCGCACGAGATCCAGGCTTGCCGTCGTCGGCTCTTCGCGCAATGCCTGCGGCGGCTGCCGCACGACCGCGGCAGGGGCAGCGGCAGCGGCAGCGCCCGAACCCTCGCCGCCCCGCTCGCTTGCCGAAGCGCGCAGCGCCGCCTCGACGGCATGGAAGACGAACGAGCGCACGCCCGCCGGATCGCGGAAGCGCACCTCGATCTTCGCCGGGTGGACGTTGACGTCGACCTGCGACGGGTCGATCGAGACGAACACCGCCCACGCCGCATGGCGGTCGCCGTGCATCAGGTCGGCATAGGCCTGGCGCAGCGCGTAGCCGAGCATGCGGTCGCGCACGAAGCGGCCGTTCACGTAGAGGAACTGCCGGTCAGCGCGCGTGCGGTTGTGCGTCGGCAGCCCGAGCAGCGCGCGCACGCGCAGCGCGCCGGCCTCGACGTCGACGACGCGGTGCGCGCCGGCGTATTCGTCGCCCAGCGCCGCCAGCGCGCGCTGCGTCCAGTCGGTCGGCTCGAGCGTCTCGGCGCGCCGATCGTCGACCTGCATCTCGAAGGCGACCGACTCGTGCGCCAGCGCGATGCGCCGGAACGCCTCGACGCAATGCGCGCTCTCGGTGGCCGCGCTGCGCAGGAACTTGCGCCGCGCCGGCGTCGCGGAAAAGAGATCGAGCACTTCGACCTGCGTGCCGCGTGGGCCCGGCGCGGGCTCGACCTCGCCGGTGTCGGCGTCGATGCGCCATGCGCAGTCGTCGCCCGCCGAGCGGCTGGTCAGTCGCAGCTTCGCCACCGATGCGATCGAGGCGAGCGCCTCGCCGCGAAACCCCAGCGTGCCGACCCGCTCCAGCTCGTCGAGCGAGGCGATCTTGCTGGTGGCATGGCGTTCGAGCGCGAGCGTGAGCTGTGCGCGCTCGATGCCGCAGCCGTCGTCCGACACGACGATGCGCCGCACGCCGCCTTCCTCGATGCGCAGGCGGACGCGCGAGGCGGCCGCATCGAGCGCGTTCTCGAGCAGTTCGCGCACGACCGACGCCGGCCGCTCGACGACTTCGCCGGCGGCGATCTGGCTGACGAGTCGATCGGCAAGCCGTGCGATCGGACGGCTTGCCGCGCCGGAAACGGCGGGCGCAGCGGAAGGCATCGCGCGATTATAGGAGCGCGCCGTGTACCATCGCGGCCGATGGACGTCTCGCAGCTGCTCGACCTGTTCCTGCACCTCGATCGGCACCTGGCGGCGGTCGTCGAGCAATACGGCGTCTGGGTGTATGCGATCCTGTTCGCCATCATCTTCGTCGAGACGGGCCTGGTCGTCATGCCGTTCCTGCCGGGCGACTCGCTGCTGTTCGTCGCCGGCACGCTGGCCGCCGTAGGCGGGCTCGACATTCGGGCGCTGGTGGCGCTGCTGATCGCCGCCGCCGTGCTCGGCGACGCGCTGAACTACTCGATCGGCCACTACTTCGGGCCGAAGGTCTTCGGCTGGGAGAAATCGCGCTTCTTCGACCGGGCCGCCTTCGACCGGACGCATGCGTTCTACGAACGGCACGGCCCGATGACGATCGTGATCGCGCGCTTCCTGCCCTTCGTGCGCACCTTCGCTCCCTTCGTCGCCGGCGTTGCCCGCATGCGGTACCCGCGCTTCGCGCTCTACAACGTCATCGGCGCTACGCTATGGGTCGCCGGGCTGAGCGCGATCGGCTACGTGTTCGGCAACACCGCTTGGGTGAAGGAGCACTTCGAGTGGGTGACGCTGGCGATGATCGTCATCCCCGGCCTGCCGGCGCTGATCGAAGTGCTTCGCCACGCGCTGCGCGCGAGCCGGGAACGCCGTTCGCAGCGTGCGGCGCGGGGGTCGACGCCCGGTTGAGGCGCCGGTTGCCGATCCGCAGCGTCGCAGATCCGCTTCCGGACGACGCAGATACCGGCACGCGCCTTGCTCGTGACCATTCCGAAGGTCCATGGTTGCAGGGATCGACAGGAGAGAATCGGGTCGCGCCTATGAAAACGCTCGTCGTCACCGATGCCCCCGACGCGCCCAGCCGCATCGTCGCGCCGCTGCGCGACGCCGGCCTCGACGTGGAGGCGGTCGCCGATACCGAAGAACTCGATCCCCTGCTGCGGGTCGCGCCGGCCGGCGCGATCGTGCTCGACCTGCGCGAGAACGCCGGCACTCCGCTCGAATGGCTGCGCGGGGTACGCGGACGCGGAATCCGGGTGCCGGCGCTGATCCTGACGAAGGCGGAGGACGTCGATGCCCGGATCGCCGCGCTCGATGCGGGCGCGAGCGACTATCTCGCCGGCGAGTTTGAGCCGCGCGAACTGGTGGCGCGCAGCGCGGCGCTCGTTCGCCGGCGCGAGGCGGGCGCCGCCGACGTCCTCTTCTGCGGCGAACTGGTGGTCGACAGCCGCAAGCGCGAAGTGCGCTGCGGCTCGACGCCGATCGACCTGACGCCGCGCGAGTGGTCGATCTTCGAGCAGCTCGTGCAGCACGCGGGCACGCCGGTCACCAAGGAAGACCTGATGCAGGCGATCACCGGCGCCGACGAGCGCCTGGCGCCGAATGCGATCGAGGTCTACGTGTCGCGGCTGCGCGCGAAGCTCGCCGGCACCGGCGCGCGCATCAGTACGCTGCGCGGCATCGGCTACCGGCTGGAGAATCCTCAGCCCGCGCCCGCGCGTTCCGGCTGGTGAAAGGCCGGCGCTGCGAGCGCTGCCCCCAGCGCCGCGAGCGCTGTCCGGCGCCGCAGGCGCCGCCTTTTCCGCGCTCGCGCCGTCTGTTCGCCGGCGCGTTTCAGGTCGTCTGCGCCCGCGGGGGCGGCGGATGGCGGCGCAGGTACGCGGCGAGTCCCCGATGGATCGCATCCGCCACGCGCGCCTGGTAGTGCGTGCTGGCCAGCCGGCGCTCCTCCTGCGGATTGCTGATGAACGCCGTTTCGACGAGGATCGACGGGATTTCAGGGGCTTTGAGCACTGCGAAGCCGGCTTGCTCGATCGCCGGCTTGTGCAGCGTGCCCACGCCGCCCAGCTCGGCGAGCACCATCCGGCCGAGGCGCGACGAATCCTGGATCTGCGCCTTGGTCGACAGTTCGAGCAGCACCTGCCGCGCCTCGGCATTGCGCGTGGCGAAGCGCGCGCCGCCGATGCGGTCGGAATCGTTCTCCCGACGGGCGAGCCAGCGTGCGGCGGCGCTCGTCGCGCCGCGCTCGGAGAGCACGTAGACGGAAGCGCCGCGCGCCTCCGGGCGCACGAAGGCGTCGGCGTGGATCGACACGAACAGGTCGGCCTGCACACGCTG
Organism: uncultured Burkholderiales bacterium; assembly: GCA_937903095.1. Lineage (GTDB taxonomy): Bacteria > Pseudomonadota > Gammaproteobacteria > Burkholderiales > Burkholderiaceae_E > Zeimonas. The sequence continues at coordinate 1,291 of CALCZN010000051.1, read as the reverse complement.
CGCCTTGGCCACGCGCGTGGCGAGCGGCACGAAATAATCTCCGTCGCGCACCATGTACGCGCGCATCGACGGTTCCCCGGCGATGCGCTCGCGCAGGCGCTGCGCGATGCGCAGCACGACGTCCTTCTCCTTCGTGCCGTGGCGGCCGATCGCCCCCGGATCCTCGCCGCCGTGTCCGGCATCGATCGCGATGGTCACCATCCGTGTCATCGCCGCGCGCGGCGCGCGCGCCGGCCGCTTCGATGCGCTGCCCGGCGTGTGCGCCGACGAGCCGGCGGGCGCCGTGCGCGTGGCAGGCGTGGCATCGGCGAGCGTCTGCCGCTCGCCGGCGGTGGGCACGGACGCGGGCGCGGGCGCGTCCTGCGTGGCGGCTTCCGACGCGAGGCGCTCGCGCTCGCGCGTGCGCGCCTCGTCGAGCAGCGCCTGCAGCGGATCGATCGGCACCGCCGGATACAGGTCGATGACCAGGCGATGCCGATACGCGCCCGCCGGCTCGAGCGCGAACACCTGCGGCAGCACCTCGCTCTTCAGATCGAAGACGATGCGCGCGACGTGCGGGCGGTTCTGGCCCACGCGCACGCGTTCGATGTAGGGGTCGTCGGGCTGGATCTTCGCGACGAGATCGCGCAGCGCGAGATCGATCTCCAGGCCCTCGAGGTCGACGACGAGCCGCGGCGGATCGGACAGTTGCAGCTGCGTGGACTTCAGCGGCCGGTCGAGCTCGAGCGTCACGCGCGTGTAGTCGCGCGCGGGCCAGACGCGCACGGCATGGATCGACGCCGCGCTCGCCAGGCGGACGTCGAGCGCGAGCAGCGCGCCGGCGCCGAGCTTCAGCAGCGTTCGTCGGTCGGGGCCAGCGCCTTCAGGCATGCGCGCCCCCGCTCGGTGCCGGCCACCGCTTCGACGATGCGTTCCTCGCCGGCCGTGTCCCCGGCGAAGCGCAGGAACAGGTGCAGATCGGGCGCGGGCAGCGTACCGGCCGCACGCTCCGGCCACTCGACGATCGCGACGCTCGGCGCCCCGATGAATTCCTCGAAACCCGCATCGAGCCAGTCCTGCCCGGAGTCGAATCTATAGAAATCAAAATGATACAGTCGAAACTTCGACAGATCATAAGATTCGAGCAACGAAAAGCTCGGACTCTTCACGCGACCGCCGAAACCGAGCGCTCGCAGCAGCGCGCGCACGAAGGTGGTCTTGCCGGCGCCGAGGTCGCCCGACAGGTACAGCACGAAGCCGGGCTCGAGGCGCGGAGCCAGGCGCCGGGCGAGCGCTTCGGTGGCGCGCGCAT
>CALCZN010000050.1:0-3060 GCA_937903095.1 uncultured Burkholderiales bacterium | reverse complement strand
GAAAGCGCAGTATCAGCCCGTTGCCGCTTGACAGCGAACACGGTTACTCACCCTTTACCCTTCACCCTTCACGTTCTTTGCTGCGCCATCGCGATCATCCGCCTCGCCTCCACCGGCGGGATGCCGATCGCGTCGCGATATTTCGTGACGGTGCGGCGGGCGACGCTGGCGCCGCGCTGCTCGAGCTGACGCGTGATGCGGATGTCGGACAGCGGCTGCTTGGGATCCTCGGACTCGACGATGTCGCGGATCAACGTCTGGATGGCTCGCGGCGAGATGCGATAGCCGTCCTCGCTGACCAGCCGGCTGCCGAAGAAGTGCTTGAACTCGATGAGTCCGCGCGGCGTGGCCATGTACTTGCCACTCGTCACGCGCGAGACCGTCGATTCGTGCACGCCGACCTCGGCGGCGATGTCGCGCAGGTGCAGCGGACGAATCGCCACGTCGCCGTGCTCGAAGAACCCCTGCTGCGTGGCGACGATCGCGCTGGCCACCTTCAGGATCGTCTCGGCGCGCTGCTCGATGCTGCGAAGCAGCCAACGCGCCTCGGTGAGCTGCGTGCCCATCGGCGTGGACGACCATCCGCGGTCGCGGCGCACGGCGTCGGCGTACAGGCGGTTGATGCGCAAGCGCGGCGACGCGGCGCTGTTCGGGAAGGCCACCCAGCGCCCGCGCACCTTGCGCACGGTCACGTCCGGCACGACGTGCTGCGGATCGTCGGAGCCGAAGATGGAAGCGGGGCGCGGCGCCAGGCTGCGGATCAGCTGGTTCGCCTGCGCGAAATCGGATTCGCTGCAGCCGAGCATGCGCGTGATGCGCACGGTGTCGTGCGCGGCGAGCAGGTCCAGATGCGATTCGACGATGCGCATCGCCAGCGGCACGCAGGGAGCGCCGCGCGGCTGCGCGCGCAACTGCAGCAGCAGGCACTCGGACACCGAACGCGCGCCCACGCCGACCGGATCGAGACTCTGCACGAACGACAACGCGACTTCGAGTTCGCGCACCACGGTACGCGAGCCGGGTTCGATGAGTTCGGCGATCTCCTCGAGCGAGTCGCGCAGATAGCCGTCTTCGTCCAGCGCCTCGACGAGCACGCGCGCAAGCGTCAGGTCGCGTTCGCCCAGTCCGCTGACGTTCACCTGGCTGAGCAGGTGATCGCGCAGCGACTGCGGAGCCGGCGCGAGCAGCACCGGGTCGTCGGCCGAGCGCTCGCCGCTGTGGTTGTTTCCGGTGGTGGCCCAGGTCAGCTCGCTCTCCGGGTCGACCAGCTCTTCTCCCTCGCCCTCTTCCTCGTTCGTTCGCGATTCGATCGTCTCGCCTTCGTCGGCGCCGGCATCGTCGAGCGCATCGTCGCTCTCGAGCAGCGGGTTGGCCGAGAGCGCCTGCGCGATCGCCTGTTCGAGTTCGAGCGCGGACATCTGCAGCATCTTCAAGCCTTGCTGCATCTGCTGGGACAGAGCGGCGCCTTGCGTGGCGCGCAACTGCAAACCGGGTGCGTGCATCAGCGGACTTCCTTCCGTTGTTCTACTTCGGGCACCCCCTGTCGATGCAAGGTCCGTGCCATCGGGATTCGGAGCCGAAGATCAAGGACTTGCGACACTAACAGGCAGCGCCTTCGGTAAAGGCGTCCGCACTCCGGTAAGGGGCGGCGGCAAACGACGATCCCGCCCCGCAACACGGTATCCTTCGTCGCCATGACCGCCCCTGCGCTGCCGCGATGGCTCGGCGCGTCGCTGCTGCTGCTGATCGCCACCACCTTCGCCAGCAATCACGTCGCCGCGCGCGTGGCCTTCGATCACGGCGCGAACGTCGCGACCGCCGTGGCCGTGCGCTCGTCGGGCGCGGCGCTGTTCGTCTTCGCGCTGCTGCGCGCGGCGCACGTGCCGCTGCGACTGGCACGGCCCACGTTCGTGCGTGCGCTCGGCATTGGCGCGCTGCTGTCGGTGCAGAGCCTTTGCCTGTACTCGGCGGTCGCCCGCATTCCGGTCGCGCTGGCGCTGCTCGTCTTCAATACCTTCCCGATGATGCTCGGCCTGCTCGCGTGGGCCACCGGCGCCGGCCGGCCCCGGCCGCGCGCCTTCGTTGCGATGGCGCTGGCGCTCTGCGGGCTGGCGCTCGCGCTCGACGCCTTCGGCTGGGCGGGCAGCGCATCGCATGCGCGCGACGCGGCGATGGCTTCGGGCGTCGTGCTCGCCGCCGTCGCCGCGCTCGCGTTCGCCGCCGTGCTGCTGCTCACCACCCGCTGGCTCTCCGACACCGACGGACGCCTGCGCAGCTTCATGCTGATGATCGTCGTCGCTTCGGTCGCGCTGATCGCCGGCAGGACGAGCGGCGACTTCGCGTGGCCGCGCGATGCGACCGGCTGGAGCGCGCTCGCGCTGCTGACACTGCTCTACTCGTCGGCCATCACCGCGCTGTTCGTGCTGCTGCCGCGGCTGGGCGCCGTGAACAACGCCGCCGTCATGAACTTCGAGCCGATCGCCGCGCTGCTGCTCGGCTGGGTTCTGCTCGACCAGACGATGGCGCCGCTGCAACTGCTCGGCGCCGGCATCGTCGTCTGCGCGATCGTCCTGCTCGTCACGGTACGATCGGGACCGTGAACGCCGGCAGTCCGCACGCCCGCCATCTCGATCGCCGCAGCACCGAGGCTGCGCTTCCATGGCCCGCGCTCGCCGAGGCGCTGCGCGCGATGCTCGTGCGCAGGCACGCCGGCCGGACGCTGTCGCCCGAGCGCATCGCGATGCCGCTGCCCGGCGGCGTGCTGCTGGCGATGCCGTCGACCGACGGCGAGTTCGCGTGCACGAAACTGGTCACACTGCACGAAGGCAACCCGGCACGCGGCCTGCCGACGCTGATCGGCGAGGCGATCCTGATCCGCGCCGATACCGGCGAGCCGCTCCGCATGGAGCTGTGCATGATCACGCCGACCGCGGTCGATTTCAACGGCGACGGACATCTCGACATCGTCTGCGGCGACGAGGATGGCCGCGTGGCGTTCATCGAGAACACCGGTAAAATCAAGGACGGCATGCCGCAGTTCCTGTCGCCGCGCTACTTCAA
>CALCZN010000049.1:0-3060 GCA_937903095.1 uncultured Burkholderiales bacterium | reverse complement strand
CTGCTCGCGCTCGGCGTCGCGGATCTTCTGCAGGATGACCTGCTTGGCCGCCTGCGCGCCGATGCGGCCGAGGTCGACCGGCTCGAGCTCTTCCTCGATGTAGTCGCCCACCTGGATGTCGCTGATCTGCTTCTGCGCCTCGGACAGGATCACCTGGACGTCGTGGTCCTCCAGCTCGCCGTCGGGCACGACCTGCCAGCGCCGGAAGGACTCCGACTCGCCGGTCATGCGATCGACCGACACGCGGATGTCGACTTCCTCCTTGAAGCGCTTCTTCATCGCCGAAGCGAGCGCGCTCTCGAGCGCGCCGAACACGACTTCGCGCGCGACGTTCTTCTCGCGCGCCAGCGCGTCGACCAGCAACAGAACTTCCCGGCTCATTTACGCCTCTCCTGGAACTTCAGCTTCGGCACCAGCCGAGCCCGCTCGATCTCGTCGAGCGAAAAAACGAGTTTGCGTGCCGCCTGCGCCTGCGCATCCACCGCCTCCGGTGCGCTGCGCACGCGCTGCGGGCGCGCCTTCTTCGCCGCCCGCCCGCCCTTCGCGCGCGACTCCTCGGGCGCGCGCTCGATCAGCTCGAGACCGAAGCGGCCATCGTCCTCGACGGTGAGCAGCCCGTCGAAGTTGCGCCGACCCTCGAGCGGCGCGCGCAGCCGGATCGCCACCTCCGAGCCGGCGAAGCGCTCGAAGTCGGCCGGCTTCTTCAACGGCCGGTCGAGCCCGGGCGACGAGATCTCGAGCCGCGCGTAATCGACGCCCTCGACTTCGAGCACGTACGACAACTGCCGGCTGACCTTCTCGCAGTCGTCGAGCGTGATGCCCGACGACGCGTCGATGAAGACGCGCAGCACGCCCTGCTGCCCGCGCTCGATGTCGACCACTTCGTAACCCATCGCGGCCAGGGTGCGCTCGATGATCGCCTGCGTGGACGTCATCTCGGTCAATTGCCACCCCCTGCCGACCCGTGGTCGACCCGACGAGAAAAAAAAATGGGCCTGCAAGAGCCCATTTCTTCGAGCACGCCGCCGATGCTTCGCGCTTCGTGCAACCGGTGACGTCGTCCGGTTTGCAGCGAAGCGCCGTACCGGACGACGCTTTCACCAGCCCACGATTATATCGTCAAAAAGCCGAGCCCGTCAGCCCCCGGAAGAACCACCGCCGGCGCCGCCGCGCCCTCCCCCCGGGCCGCGACCGCGCGGACGACCGCCGCGGCGCCCGTTCCGGCCGGCCGGCTTCGGCGCGCCAGACTGCGGGCCTCTCGGCGCCCCCGGCCCTCCCGGCGCCCCGGGGCCGTGCGGGCTGCCGCCGCGTCCGCGCGGACCGCCGCGTTGCTGCGGCTTGGCCGCGCCGGTGCCGCGCGAACCGCCGTAGCCTTCGCGGTTGCCGCCCGGCCCGCCGCCGTAACCGCCGTAGCCGGCGCCACGGCCGTGGTCCATCGGACCGGTGAACTGCGCCGGCGCGCGAGGACCGCGGCCGCGCGACTTCCCGAAGCCACCCTTTCGACCGGCCGGAGGCGCCGCCCCCGGCTCGCCGCTGCGCACCTTGCGGGTAATCGCCTCCTGGTGCGCATTCGCCGAACGCGGCTGCCATTCGTCGTCGTCGAGCTCGGGGCGGTGCGGCTCCTCCTCGACGTCGCCGGGCAGCAGGCGATTGCCGATCGCGTCGTCGGGATCCTCGTACGAGTCGTCGTCGATCCCCACGTCGTCGCGTTCGCGTTCCGCCTCGGCCGGCAACGCCTCGTCGTCACCCGCCGACCCGGCAGCCGAAGCAGGCGCGTTCTCGCCGCCCTTGGCGCGTCGCACCTCCTGCATCAGCGCGTGCACCTCCGCTTCGTCCAGCTCGAGCCAGCGCCCGCGCGACAGCCCGCGCGGCAACGCCACCGGCCCGAAGCGCAGGCGAACGAGCCGGCTTACGGTAACGCCGACCGCCTCGGCCATGCGTCGCACTTCGCGGTTGCGCCCTTCGGAGAGCACCGCGCGATACCAAGTGTTCGCGCCGTCGCCGCCGATGTCCTCGAGCAGCGAGAACCTCGCCGGACCGTCGTCGAGCTGCACGCCGGCGAGCAGCTTCTCGCGCGCTTCGTCGTCGATACGGCCGAGCACGCGCACCGCGTATTCGCGCTCCCAGCCGTAGCGCGGATGCATCAGCCGGTTCGCGAGATCGCCCGAGGTGGTGAAGATCAGCAGCCCCTCGGTGTTGAAGTCGAGCCGGCCCACCGCCACCCAGCGCGCGCCCTTGATGCGCGGCAGCTTGTCGAACACCGTCGCCCGCCGATCGGGATCGTCGCGCGTGCAGATCTCGCCGGCCGGCTTGTGATAGAGCAGCACGCGCTGCACCGGGCCGGCGGGCCGACGCGGAATGGTTCGGCCGTTCACGCGCACCTGGTCGTTCGGACCGATGCGCTGTCCGATATGGGCCGGCTGGCCGTTGACCGATACGCGCCCGGCGAGGATCAGCTCCTCCATGTCGCGCCGCGATCCGAGCCCGGCGTCGGCGAGCACCTTGTGCAGCTTCGGCTGGTCTTCGCCGGCGGGCTTGCGGCCGCCGCGCTTGCGCGCCTGCGCCGAATCGAGACCGATCGCCGCGGTGGCCGCATAGATCGGCAGGGGTTCCGGATCGGCGGCCACGCCGACGGCCGGCGAAGCGCTGCCCGGCTGCGCATCCTGCTGCTCGGGCCGATCTTCGGTGCCCGGTTGGCGGTTCGTTGCCGCGTCGGCCTCGTTGCGCCTGCCGGTGCGCGGACCACGGCCGGAGCGACCGCCGCGTCGCCGGTTGTAGGGAGTGCGCGTCTGGCGGGCTTCGCGGGGCTCGCCAGCTTCGCCTTGCGAGGCGCGCGCCTCTGCGGACGACCCGGATGCCTCGCCTTGAAGGCTCGGTGCGTCGCCGGACTCGCGGCGCTCGGCCGCCGCATGGCCTTCGGAACCGGTGGCGTCGGTCGCGACCGCCGGATGGCTGTCACCGGAAAATTCGTGGTTCAAGCGGACCCCTCGCTGGGTTCGGTGGAACGGGTTCGGTCGGAAAAAACGGATTCGCCTGCATCGATCGTCGAATCGACGCAGG
>CALCZN010000048.1:0-6363 GCA_937903095.1 uncultured Burkholderiales bacterium | reverse complement strand
AAGATCGCGCCGACATGGTCAAGGACGGCAAGGAGCAGGTGATCCACACCATTCCGGCCGCCGAGGTCGACCGGATCAAGTAGGTTCGGCAACTTGATCGAACTCGAGACGATCGGCGTCTGCCGCAGCTTCGGCGGCCTGCTCGCGGTCGACCGCGTGGACCTCAGCGTGCGCCGCGGCGAGCTGCGCGCGCTGATCGGTCCGAACGGCGCGGGCAAGAGCACGCTGCTGAACCTGCTGGCGGGCACGCTGGCGCCGAGCGCGGGCTCGATCCGCCTCGGCGAGCGCGACATCACGCGCGCGCCCGTGCACGAGAGAGCGCTGCTCGGCCTGGGACGCTCGTTCCAGGTCGTGACGCTGTTCGAAGGGCTCAGCTGCCGGCAGGTGCTCGAGCTGGCCATGCAGCGCGACGTGCCGCTGCGCCGCTGGGCATCCCGGCCGGGCGCCGCGGCGATCCGGCGCCGCGCCGCGGAAGCGCTCGAAGCCGCAGGCTTGTCGTCGATCGCCGACGAGGAATCGACGCGGATCTCGCACGGGCTGCAGAAGCGGCTCGAGATCGCGCTGGCGCTGGCCAACGAGCCGAAGGTGCTGCTGCTCGACGAGCCGATGGCGGGCATGAGCGCCGACGAACGCCTGGCCCTGGGCGAAACGCTGCGGCAGGTGGCGACGAAGAGCACGATCGTCTTCGTCGAGCACGACATCGAGATGGTCATGAGCCTCGCGCAGCGCGTCACGTTGCTGCACAACGGAGCGATCGTCTGCGAGGGCACGCCCGAGGAAGTGCGCAGCGATCGGGTCGCGCAGGACGTCTATCTGCGGGGTGGACGCTGATGCTCGAGCTCGAAGGCGTCGACGCCGGCTACGGCAACGTGCGCATCCTGCGCGGCGTGACGCTGCGCGTGGCCGCGGGCGAGATCGTCGGGCTCGTGGGCCGCAACGGCGTGGGCAAGAGCACGACGCTGCGCGCCGTGATGGGCCTCGCCGACCGCATGGCGGGGCGCATCCGCGTGGGCGGAAGACCGCTCGCCGAAACCGATCCTTCGCGCATGGCATCGATGGGCATCGGATACGTCGCGCAGCACCGCGAGATCTGCCCCGAGTTGACGGTCGAGGAGAACCTTCGCGTGCCGCTGTTCGCTTCGGGCCGCCCCTTGCAGCGCATTGCGCCGATCTACGAGCGCTTCCCCCGTCTGCGGGAGCGCGCACGCCAGCGCGCGGGTTCGCTGAGCGGCGGCGAGCGCAAGATCCTCGCCTTCGCGCGCGTCATGCTGCTCGAACCGAGCGTGTACCTGATCGACGAGCCGACCGAAGGGCTGATGCCCTCGGCCGTGAACGAGATCGGCACGCTGGTCGGCGAGATGCGTTCGTCCGGCGCGGCGGTCCTGCTCGTCGAGCAGGATCTCGACCTGATCCGTTCGTTGTGCGATCGCGTCTACTGGATGAACGTGGGGCACGTCGAGGCGTGTACCGACACCTTCGACGCAGCGACCGCCGAGCGATACCTGGGAGTGAAGTAGATGGAGCAGATCGCCGCGCAACTGGCCAACGGGCTCGTGGTCGGCACGACGATCGCGTTGACCGCGCTCGGGCTCACGCTCGTCTTCGGGATCCTGCACATCGTGAACTTGAGCCACGGCGAGTTCTACATGATGGGCGCGTACTTCACGTGGGCGGCGCACTCGGTGCTCGGCAACTTCTGGGCGAGCGCCGCGCTGGCGGCACTGGCGACCGGCCTGGTGGGCGGCGGGATGCTGCTCGCCTTCGCCGGCCGCCTGGCCGGGGCGAGTCCGTTGCGGTGGGCGCTGCTGACGCTCGGCTTCGGCTACGTGCTGCGCGAGCTCGCGCAGCTCGTCTTCGGAACCGATTTCAAGCTGGTCGGTCTTCCGATCGAGGGAACGGTGCCCTATTTCGGCGGCCTGTACCGCGTCGTCGTCACCGTCGCGAGCATCGCGATGATCGTCGCGCTGGCGCTGTTCCTCGCGCGCACCCGATACGGCGTGCTGATCCGCGCCGTCGCCAGCAATCGCGAAGCGGCGGCGGTCGCCGGCGTCTCCGCATACAAGGTCTATGCCTGGATCGCGTTCATCAGCGCGGCGCTCGCCGGGGCCGCGGGCGCGTTCATGCTGCCGATCACCAGCGCGTATCCGACGATGGGACTCGAGATCCTCATCATGGCCTTCGTCGTCGTCGTGGTCGGCGGCATGGGCAACATCCGCGGCGCGCTGGTGGCGAGCCTCGTCGCCGGCCTGCTGCAGTCGACGCTGATCCTCGTCATGAAGCCGAGCTTCGCGACCATCGTCGTGCTGTGCGCGCTGATGCTCGTGCTGGTCGTGCGCCGCGAGGGGGTGCGCGCCGCATGGTGAGGCACGCGAACCGGGCGGCGATCGCTTTCGCCTCGCTGGCGGCGGCCGCCGTCGCGCCGCTCTGGCTGCCGCCGTATTTCGTCTACCTGCTCACCGAGCTCGTCATCTGGGCGCTGGTGGCGATCTCGCTCGACCTGCTGATCGGCTACTCCGGCCTGCCGAGCTTCGGCCACGCCGTCTTCTTCGGCGTGCCGGCCTACGCGTTCGGCATCGCGGCCACGCGAAGCGAGTCCTTCGCGATCGCGCTCGCCTCGGCGCTCCTCGCGATCGTCGCCGTCTCGGTGCTGGTCGGCTATCTGGCCACGCGGACGGGCGGCGTGGGCTACATCGTCGTCACGCTGCTGTGCTCCTTCGCCTTCTTCATCGGCGCGTTCGCCTGGACCGCGCTCACCGGCGGCGAGAACGGCCTGTACGTCCCCGCCGAAATGTCGATGGCCTCGCTGTCTGCGCACGCGCGCTACCTCGTCGTCCTCGGCATCGGCTCGCTTGCTGGCGGCTTCGCCTGGTGGCTCACGAAGTCGCCCTATGGCCTCGTGCTGCTCGGCATCAAGGCGAACGAGCGCAGGATGCAGGCGATGGGCTACCGCACGCAGAAATACAAGTTCCAGATCACCGTTCTCGCCGGAGCCATCGCGGGCATCGCGGGCGTGCTCTATGCTCTCGTGGTCCGGACCCTGTCGGCCGACCTCGTCGGGCCCGAGCTTTCGACCGAGGCGGTCATCTGGGTCCTGCTGGGCGGCGCGCAGACGCTGATCGGGCCGGTGCTGGGAGCGGCGCTCTTCATCTCGCTGAAGCAGATCCTCAACAACATTCCCGCGTATCCGATCCTGCTCGGGCTCCTTTTCGTGGCCGTCGTCGTCTGGGCGCCGTCGGGGCTGGTGAAGCTGCGGTTCCCTCGCTCGCGCCTCCCGCGCCTGCGTGCGACACGTATCGATGAACGAACGCAAGACTGAGGCGGACGGCGAGGGCACGCTCTCGGCCGCGGCGCTGCGCAAGCGCGAGGAGATCAAGGCGGCGGCCAAGCGCCTGTTCGCCGAGCAGGGATTCGCCGCCACGACGATCCGCCAGATCGCCGCCCGCGCGAACCTCGAAGGGGGCTCGCTCTACTACCACTTCCCCGACAAGCTCGCGATCCTCTACGCGATCCTCGACGAGGGCAACCGCGAGCTGCTCGAGATGGCCGACCGCGTGCTCGGCGCAGGCGACGCGTCGGTTCCTCGGCGGCTGCGCGAGCTGATCCTCGGCCACGTCCGCATCCTCGCGAACGATACGGCACGCTTCATGGTGGTGGTGCGCGAGCTGAGCGAACTCACCGGCGAGCGCCGCGAAAGGATCATGGCGCAGCGCAAGCAGTACGAGAGCGCCGTGCAGGAGCTGCTCGCGCGCGGCATCCGCGAGGGAACGCTGCGCGAATGCGACGTGAAGGTAGTGGGCTTCGGGCTGATCGCGCTGCTCAACGGCGTGGCCTTCTGGTTCCGGCCGCACGGCCGCGCGAGCATCGAGCAGATCGGCGACGAATATGCGCGCGCGTTCCTCGAGGGGCTGCAGGCATGAGGCCCGACGAGAGCGTCCTCACCATCCGCAGTGCGCTGGACCGTGCCTGCCGGTGGTTCGCGGGCAACACGGCGCTCGCGCAGGGGGCGCATACGCTCTCGTACGCGCAATTCGGGGCGCGGACCCGGGCGATCGCCTCCGGGTACCGGCGCCTGGGCCTGAAGAAGGGCGATCGCATCGCCTTCCTGTGCGCGGCTTCTATCGATCACGCGCTCGCCTATTACGCGTCGCATCGGCTGGGCGCGATCGCCGTGAACCTGCACCTGCGCGAGCCGGTCGACGCGCAATCGAGACTGCTCGAGCGGCTCGAGCCGCGGGTTCTCGTCCACGACGCCGAACGGGCGCCGCTCGCCGCGGAGCTGGCGTCCCGGCATCGTTTCCTGGTTCGGGTGTCGACCGGGCCCGCCGAGGACGTCGGGTGCGCCTCGATCGCCGACCTCGGCGCGCACGGCGACCGGGACGACGACGGCGCGCCGCCGCTTTGCGAAGACGATCCGGCGATCATCCAGCTGTCCTCGGGCAGCACGGGCATGCCGAAGGCGCTCGTGCATTCGCATCGCTCGGTGCTCGAGACCTGGAGCGGCGCTCTCCACATGTGGTCGGGCATCTCGCCGGACGACCGCTTCCTGAACGGCTTCGCCCCGTCGTTCGTCGTCTGGCTCGTGCACGCCGGCGCGTTCCTCGCGCAGGGCGCGGGCGTATGGCTGCAATCGACCTGGGATCCGAAGGCCTTCCTCGCCGCGGTGCAGGAGAACGGGATCACCTGCGCGGCGCTCACGCCCACCCAGTGGCGGATGGTGCTCGCCGCCGGCCCGGAAAGCCACGACCTGCATTCGCTTCGCATGGCCGCGTATCTCGGCGAGAAGCTCGAACCCGATCGCCTGCGCGAGCTGATGCGGCGCGTCTGCCCCGAGTTCAGCAGCTTCTACGGAATGTCCGAATGCCTCGGGCTGGGCGGCTGCGTCGTTCGCGGTTCGGAAATCGTCGCTCGCGGCAAATGGGGGAGCGTCGGCCACGCGGGCCTGAACTCCGACCTGCGGGTCGTCGAGGTTCGGCCCGAAGGCATCGCGGAAATGCCGGCGGGCGAAACGGGCGAGATCGTCGTGCGCGCCGCGTCCTTCGCGCAGGGCAACTGGGGCGATCCCGACTGGCAGCGGCGCGTGCTGACGCCGGACGGCTGGTACCGTACCGGCGATAGCGGATCGGTCGACGCCGACGGCTACGTGTACCTGCAGGGTCGCGTGGACAACCAGATCGCCACCGGCGGCATCAAGGTGTCGCCCGAGGAGATCGAACAGGTCATCGGCGCCTGCGACGGCGTCGCGGCGGCGGCCGTGTTCGGCGCCGACGACGAACGCTGGGGCCAGCGCATCGTCGCGCTGGTGGTCCGGCGCAGCGAGTCGCTTAGCCGGGACGATCTCGAGCAGTGGTGCCGCGGCGGCGGACGTCTCGCTTCCTACAAGTGCCCGAAGGAATGGCACTTCGTCGATGCGCTTCCGCTCACGAGCGTCGGCAAGCTCGATCGCAAGGCCCTGGCGAAGGCCGCGAGGACGCTCGCGGGAAGCCCCGAGGAGCGCGTTGCGCAGCACGTCGGGCAGCCCGTCGCACGGAACGGCGATGAGCGCCGCTAGCGTCGTCCTCCTGGGCACCGGTTCGCCCAGGCCGTCCCCCGATCGTGCGCAGCCCGCGCAGCTCGTCGAGTTCGGCGCGGACCGCTTCCTCGTCGATTGCGGCGACGGCGTGACGACGCAGCTGCAGCGCGCCGGGTACGACCCGGCCGGCGTCACGAAGCTGTTCATCACGCATCTGCACTGGGACCACGTCCTCGGCTACGCGCCGCTGGTGTGGGGCGGCTGGTCGCTCGGCCGCAGGAGCCTGGAGGTGTGGGGCCCGCCGGGCACCCGCCGGATGCACGAGACGCTGTTCGAGGACCTGTACCGGCCGGACGTGGAATGGATCCGGCAATACGGGTATCCGCGTTCGGGCATCGACGACATCAAGGTTCGCGAAGTGGGCGAGGGCCGCATCTACGATCGCGACGGCGTGCGCGTCGACGCCGTGCGGGTCTCGCATCCGGTGATCACCTATGCCTACCGGTTTTCGTCCGGCGGGGCGACGATCGTGTTCTCGGGCGACACGGCGGAGTGCGACGAACTCGTGCGCTGCGCCCATGGCGCCGACCTCCTCGTGCAGGACGCCTGCGCCTGCCGCTCGCGCCTGTACGACGATGCCCGGTCGAAGCGGATCCGCGACGCGCTGATCGGCTTTCATGCATCTCCCGAGCAGGCCGGGCGGATGGCGCAACGGGCCGGCGTGGGCCGGCTCGTATGTACGCATCTGCTGCCGGGCGCGGACGAGGACGAGGTCCACGCCGAGGCGACGAGCGCGTATCGAGGCGAGGTCGTGGTCGGCCGCGATCTGATGCGGCTCGACGTCTAGAAGCGGG
>CALCZN010000047.1:0-5769 GCA_937903095.1 uncultured Burkholderiales bacterium | reverse complement strand
TGGTGGCCGGAGCGGCCAGCGGCATCGGCGCGGCCACTGTCGAGCGTTTCGTCGCCGACGGCATCCGGGTCGTCGCCTTCGACCGCGCGAGCGCCGCGGCGCGCGACGGCGTGACCGCAGTCGTCGGCGACGTCACGCTGCAGCACGACGTCGACGCGGCCATCGACGCCGCACGCCGCGCGGGCGGCCCGCACATCGTCGTCAACGCGGCCGGCGTCGTTGCGGCCGACGACCCCGTCGACGTCGAGGACGCCACTTGGGAGCGCATGCTCGCGGTCAACCTCACCGGCACGATGCGCGTGTGCCGCGCCGCGATTCCGCTGATGCGCGCAGCCGGCGGCGGCGCAATCGTCAACGTCGCTTCGGTGGCGGCCTTCAACTCCACGCCCGGCAGCGCGAGCTATGCGCCAGCCAAGGCCGGCGTGGTCGCGTACACCCGCAACATCGCTTTCGCCCACGGCGTGGACGGCATCCGCGCCAACTGCCTGTGCCCCGGCTGGACCGCCACCGCGATGGCCGAAGCCGAACTGCAGGAGGCGGCCCGCAAGTCGGGCCGCAGCGTCGCGCAGGAGACCGAAGCGCTGGCCTCGCGGCTGGCGCTGCGGCGCCTGGCCCGGCCCGAGGAGATGGCCGCGTGCATCCGCTTCCTGGCGAGCGACGAGGCCTCTTTCGTCACCGGCGCGGTGCTGGTGGCCGACGGCGGCGGTCGGATCGCGACGCCGGCGCGGGGCTTCTGAAGCGACCCGATGATTCTGTTGACAACGAAACTATGCGCTCCTAGCATGCATCGCATACCACGAAAACGAGCGAAGACGAGGAGGCCGCGATGAGGGAGGCCGCGATGAGCACCGTGTCCACGACGAACGACGGCCTCCCCGCACCGATGCGCCGCCGCGTGCTGGCCGCAGGCGCGAGCGCTGCGGCCGCGCTCGGCATGCCGGCGCTGGCGCTGGGACAGTCGCGCAGCACGCTCCGCATCGGCTACATCACCGCGCTGTCGGGCGTGCGGGCGAACTTCGGCGAGGCCGACAACTGGACGCTCGACAAGTTCAAGGCCGCCGTCAAGGACGGCGTGCAGATCGGCGGCAGGAAATACGCCGTCGAGGTCGTGCTGAAGGACAACCAGTCCGACCCGAACCGCTCGCAGACGGTCGCCAGTGAAGTCGTGCTGCGCGACAAGGTCGACCTGGTGCTGGTCCAGGACTTCGACGCCGCCGGCCCGGCCGGGCAGCTCTGCGACGTCAACGGCATCCCGATGATCTCGACGATGGCGCCATGGCAGGCTTTCACCTTCGGCCGCGGCTCGACGCCGGAGAAGGGCTTCCCGTACTCGTTCCACTTCTTCTGGGGCGCCGACGACGTGCTGAAGAACTTCTTCGGCATGTGGAACGGCGTGCAGACCAACAAGATCGTCGGCACCTTCTACATCGACAATCCTCCCGGGCAGGCCTTCGCCGACACGAAGACCGGCCTGCCGGCCGGCGCGAAGCAGTTCGGCTTCAAGGAGATCAACACCGGCTTCTTCAAGATCGCCACCGACGACTTCTCCAACCAGGTGTCGGCCTTCAAGGCCGGCAACGCGCAGATCGTCTCGGGCTTCGCCTACGCGAACCACTTCGCCACCTTCTGGAAGCAGGCGCAGCAGGCCGGCCTGAAGCCGGAGGTGGTGACGATGGCCGCCTCCTTCCTGTTCCCCAGCGGCGTGCAGGCGCTGGGCGACTCCGGCGACGGCATGTCCACCGAGATCTGGTGGACGCCGGCCTTCCCGTACAGGTCC
Source organism: uncultured Burkholderiales bacterium (assembly GCA_937903095.1). Taxonomy (GTDB): domain Bacteria; phylum Pseudomonadota; class Gammaproteobacteria; order Burkholderiales; family Burkholderiaceae_E; genus Zeimonas. Next base: position 3,992 of record CALCZN010000047.1, on the reverse strand, counting down.
TCGATCACCGGCCAGAGCGCGAAGGAGCTCGCCGCAGAATGGGAGGCGAGCAGCGGCCGGCAGTGGACGCAGCCGATCGGCTACGGCCACGCGCTGTGGGAAACCGGCCTGGCCGCGCTGAAGGGCGCCGGCGACCCGAAGGACCGCAAGGCGGTGCGCGATGCGATCGCGAAGATGAAGCTCGACTCGATCATCGGGCCGATCAACTTCCGGGACAGCCCGATCAAGAGCATCGCCGTCACGCAGATGGTCGGCGGCCAGTGGCGCAAGACCAGGGGCGGAAAGTTCCCCTTCGAGCTGCTGATCACGCACAACAGCACCGCGCCGAACATTCCGGTCGAATCGGAGCTGAGGCTGCTGTCGGCGCTGCAACGCACCTGAGAAGCCGCAGCCCGCGTCGACGCGAGCGGAGCCGCCGCCTTGCTGCAGGTGCAGGGGCTGTCGAAGAAGTACGGCGAGATCGTCGTCGCCCACGACATCGCCTTCACGCTGGACACCGGCCACTGCCTGGGCGTGATCGGACCGAACGGCGCAGGCAAGAGCTCGCTGTTCAACCTGATCACCGGGGTGGCGGCCGCCGACGCCGGCAGCATCCGGCTCGACGGCATCGAGCTTACGCGCAAGGCGGCGCACCAGCGCGCGCGCCTGGGCGTGGCGCGCGCCTTCCAGATCCCGCAGCCCTTCCCCACGTTGACGGTGTTCGAGAACGTGCTGGCCGCCGCGACCTTCGGCGCCGGCCTCGACGGCGCGCGTGCGGCGGTGCGCGCGCAGGCCGCGCTGCAGCGCAGCGGCCTGGCGGCGCTCGGCGCGGAGCCGGCCGGGCGGCTGCCGCTGCTCGACCGCAAGCGGCTGGAGGTGGCGAAAGCCCTCGCCACGGCCCCCAAGCTGCTGCTGCTCGACGAGGTGGCGGCCGGACTCACCGAACCGGAGGTCGCCCTGCTCGTCGCGCTGGTAGCCGAGCTGAAGTCCGAATACGCGGTGATGTGGATCGAGCACATTCCGCAGGCGCTGCATGCGGTGGCCGACCGCATTCTCGTGCTGCACTACGGCCGCAAGCTGCTCGAGGCGCCGCCGGCCGAGGCGATGGCCAGCCGCGAGGTGCGCGAGATCTACATGGGCCTGCCGGCGGACGGCTGATGGCGGCGCTGCTCGACATCGAATCGCTGCAGGTCTGGTACGGCGACCTGCAGGCGCTGTACGGCGTGTCGATGCAGCTCGACGAGGGCGGCGTGCTGGCCCTGATCGGCGCCAACGGCGCAGGCAAGTCGACGCTGCTCGGCGCGGTCTGCGGGCTGCTGGAGGGGCGCGCCGCCGGCGCGGTCCGTTTCGGCGGCGTGCCGGTGCTGGGCCAACCGGCCGAAGCGCTGGCGCGCGCCGGCATCGCGCTGGTGCCCGAAGGGCGCATGCTGTTCCCGTCGCTCGGCGTCGAAGAGAACCTGCGCATGGGGTTGCGCACGCGGCGCAGCGGACCATGGACGCTGCCACGCGTCTACCAGCTGTTCCCGGTGCTCGAGGAGTTCCGGCATCGCCCGGCAACCGCGCTGTCCGGCGGCCAGCAGCAGATGGTGGCGATCGCGCGCGCGCTGCTGTGCAATCCGCGGCTGCTGCTGTGCGACGAGATCTCGCTCGGCCTGGCGCCGATGGTGGTCGAGCAAATCTACGCGTCGCTGCAACGCATCCGCGGCGAGGGACTGGCTATCGTGCTGGTCGAGCAGGACGTGCGACGAGCCTGCCAGAGCGCCGACCGCGTGTGCTGCCTGCTCAAGGGCCGCGTCACGCTGCAGGGAGCGGCCGGCGCCTTCGATCACGCGCAGATCGCGCAGGCCTACTTCGGACACTGATGGACTGGATCGAGACGATCGTCAACGGCCTGCTGCTCGGCGGCCTGTACGGCCTGTTCGGCCTGGGCCTGGCGCTGGTGTTCGGCGTGATGCGCGTCGTCAACCTGGCGCACGGCGAGTTCATCGTGCTCGCCGCCTACGCCGGCACAATGCTCGCGGCGATGGCGCCGGGCGTGCCGCCGCTGCTGTGGGTGCTGCCGGTGGCGGTGGCGGCCTTCGGGGTCGGCTACGCGCTGCAGGCGCTGCTCGTGAACCGCGCCGTTCGCACCGGCGACCCGCTGACGCCGTTGCTGCTGACCTTCGGTCTGGCGGTCGTGCTGCGCAACCTGATGGTCGAGACCTTCGGCACCGATCCGCGCGCGCTCGACGGCGGACAGTTCACGCGCGCCGGCATCGACCTCTTCGGCCTGCGCATTGGCCTCTTCCCGCTGACGGCGCTGGCGATCGCCGCGGTGATGTTCTTCGCGCTGCAATGGTTGCTGACGCGTACCGAATGGGGCCGCATCGTGCGTGCCACCTCCGACAACTTCCGCATCGTGCGGCTGATGGGGGTGGAGCCGAACCGCGTCTACAACACCGTGATGGGCCTGGCGCTGGCCTTCACCGCAGTGGCCGGCATGCTGCTCGCGCTGCGCACCTCGTTCACGCCCTACTCGGGCGTCGAGCGACTGCTGATCGCCTTCGAAGTGGTGATCCTCGGCGGACTCGGCTCCTTCTGGGGCGCCTTCGCCGGCGGCATGGCGCTGGGCGTCGCGCAGCTGCTGGGCCAGAAGATCGACTCCAACGCCGGCTCGCTGTACGCGCACCTGCTGTTCTTCGTCGTGCTGATCCTGCGGCCCACCGGCCTGGCGGGGCGCGGACGATGAAGCCGCTCGGCATCGCCGCCCTGCTCGGCTACGCGCTGCTGGTGGCTGCCGCGCCGACGCAGCTCGACGCCGGCTGGCTGCGCCTGGGTTCCGAGATCCTGCTGATGCTCGCGATGGCGCAGATGTGGAACCTGCTCGCCGGCTACACGGGGCTCGTCTCGTTCGGCCACCAGGCCTTCATCGGCGTCGGTGCATACCTGCTCTTCTACGTCTCGGACCGCTTCGAGATCCACCCTTTCCTGCTGGCGCCCGCGGCCGGCGCGGCCTGTGCCGTGCTGGCCGCGCTGATCGCGCCGCTGCTGTTCCGGCTGCGCGACGCCTACTTCTCGGTGGGCATCTGGGTCTTCGCCGAGATCGTCTACGTGCTGGTATCGAAGACGCGCGAACTGGGCGCGACCAGCGGCGTGGCGCTGAAGTCGGTGCGACTGGTCGATACCGAAACCTTCGTGCGCGACACCTTCTGGATCAGCACGCTGATCGCGCTGCTCGCGGTCGGCGGCGTTCACGCGCTGATGCGTTCGCGCCTCGGGCTGGGCCAGATGGCCGTGCGCGATAACGAGCTGGCCGCCACCAGCATCGGCATCGACGTCTGGCGCAACCGCTTCGCCGCGTTCGTGATCTCGGCCTTCGGCTGCGGGCTGGCCGGCGCGACCCACTTCATGGGCACGATGTACGTCAGTCCGGAGGCCGGCTTCGACGTCAACTGGGTGGTCGCGATGATGTTCATCGTCATCATCGGCGGCATCGGCACGATCGAAGGGCCGATCCTCGGCACCGCGCTGTACTTCGCGCTGCGCGAGGGCTTCACCGCCTGGGCCGGCGTGTCCGGCAGCTGGTACCTGGTGGCGATGGGGCTGGTGGCCATCGTCGTGATGCTCGTTGCGCCGCGCGGCCTGTGGGGCTGGGTGCACGAGAACCGGGGCTGGCAGGGCTTCCCGGTGCGGCGCGTGCCGCCGGCCCCCGCAACCGAAGGAGCAGATGCATGACCCACGACGAATGCGCCGCGCACGACCGGAGAGCCCCATGAGCGCAACGACGACCGCTTTCTTCCACGACGAACGCACGCTGTGGCACGTGCCCGGCGGCCTGCATGCGCTGTTCCTGCCGGTGGGCGGCTGGGTGCAGCCGATGGCGGGCAGCGGCATGGCCGAATCGCCCGACAGCAAGCGGCGCATCAAGTCGCTGATGGACGCCTGCGGACTCACCGACCGGCTCGCCGTGCGCAGCGCACAGTTGGCCACCGAGGAAGACCTGGCACGCGTGCACCCGCGCAGCTATCTCGACG
>CALCZN010000046.1:0-9360 GCA_937903095.1 uncultured Burkholderiales bacterium | reverse complement strand
AGATTCAGCAGCGTCGCTCCGTATCGGCGCACGCCGGATTCGGTCTGCGGCGAAAGGTCGGTGCCTCCGCAGAACAGCGTGGCAGTGCCGCCGGCCATCGCCTGCAGCGCCTCGTCGATGCTGCGAGGCGCCAGGTAGCTGGTGATTGTCTGCATGTCCATGTCTTTCAGAACCTGATCGGTTCGCGGTAGCGCCCGAACACCTGGACCATCTCGCGCGTGATCTCGCCCACGCTGGCGTAGGCCTTCACCGCCTCGACGATCGCCGGCATCAGGTTCACGCCCGAGCGCGCGTCGGCGCTGACACGCGCGAGCGCACGCGCGACCTGCGCCTCGTCGCGCTCGGCGCGCACGCGGTTCAGCGATTCGATCTGCAGCCGCGCGTCCTCTTCGTTGTACGGGTGGAATTCGACCGGGTGGTCTTCTTCCTTCTCGTTGCGGTAGCAGTTCACGCCGACCTTGGGGAAGGCGCCCGATTCGATGTTGCGCTGCATCCGATACGCCTGCTCGGAGACCTTCGCCTGGATCGTGCCGTCGGAGACCAGCTTGACGATGCCGCCGGCGGCATCGACTTCGGCCATGATCTCTTCCATCTTCGCGCGCATCCGGTTGGTCATCGTCTCGACGTAGAACGAGCCGCCCAGCGGATCGACCGTCTCGGTGAGCCCCATCTCCTCGATCAGGATCTGCATCGTGCGCAGCGAGATGCGCGCCGAGTATTCGGTGGGGATGGTGTAGGCCTCGTCGTACGAGCACAGCGCCATCGTCTGGGTGCCCGACAGCGCGCTGATCAGCGCATAGTAGGCCCCGCGCACGATGTTCATCTCGGGCTGCTCGAAGGTGAGTCCGCCGCCGCCGCCGGCCGCGATCATGCGCAGCCACATCGAGCCGGGCTTCTCGGCCCTGTACTGCTCCTTCATGATCTTCGCCCACAGGCTGCGTCCGGCGCGGAACTTGCAGATCTGCTCGAAGAGGTTGCCGAAGATGTTGAAGTTGTACGACAGCCGCCCGGCGAACTCGTCGACGGGCACGCCGCGGCGGATCACCTCGTCGGCGTACGCTTTGGCGATGCAGAACGCGTAGGCCATCTCCTGCGCGGGCGTGGCGCCCGATTCGCGGATGTGATAGCCGCACACCGACACCGGGCTGTATTTCGGCGCGTGCTCGGCGCAGTACTCGATGGTGTCGCCGACCAGCCGGATCGACGGCTCCACCGGGAAGATCCAGGTGCCGCGGCCGATGAATTCCTTCAGGATGTCGTTCTGCGCGGTGCCGCGCAGCTGCTTGACGTCGTAGCCGCGCTTCTCGGCCATCGCCAGGTACATCGCGATCAGGATTGCCGCCGCGCCGTTGATCGTCATCGATACGGTGATCTTCGCCAGGTCGATGCCGTCGAAGGCGATCTCGACGTCACGCAGCGTGTCGATCGACATGCCCACGCGCCCGATCTCGCCCTCGGCCATCGGGTCGTCGGAATCCAGGCCGATCTGTGTGGGCAGGTCGAAGGCCACGTTCAGCCCGGTCTGGCCATTGGCGATCAGGTATTTGAAGCGCTGGTTGGTTTCGTGCGGATTCCCGAAGCCGGCGTACTGGCGCATCGTCCAGGGTTGCTTGCGGTACATCAGCCGGTGAATGCCGCGCGTGAACGGGTACTGGCCCGGTTCGCCCAGCATCTCCAGCCCGCCGGATTCCTCGACGTCGGCCGCGGTGTACAGCGGCTGCACTTCGAGGCCGGATTCATTGATCACCGGCCTGAGCTCGGGGGACAGGCGGTCGTTCATTTGACGTTCTCCCGGATGTAGTCGCACACGGCATCGAGCTTCGAGCCGGTAGGGAAGACGCCGCTGAAGCCGAGCGCGCGCAGCGCATCGTGGTCCTGCGCCGGCAGGTTGCCGCCGATGATCCACAGCTTGTCGCGCAGGCCGTTCGCCTCGAGCAGCGGGGCGAGCTTGCGGCAGAACGGCAGGTGCGAACCGGCGAGGCTGGAGAGCGCGATCACGTCGACGTCCTCGTCGAGCGCCATGCGCGCGACCGCCTCCGGCATCTGCCGCAGTCCGGTGTAGATGACCTCGAAGCCGGCGTCCATCATCGCGCGTGCGACGACCTTCACGCCTTGGTCGTGCCCGTCCAGGCCGGGCTTGGCGAGCAGCACGCGGATGCGGCGCGTGCCCGCCTGTGCCGCTGCCCCGGCGGCAACGGTGGTCGTACTCATGACGTCACCTCTTTCGCAATGATCAGTTTGAGAATCTCGCTGGTGCCGCCGCCGATCAGCGTGAAACGCACGTCGCGCAGGTAGCGCTGCACCGGGTATTCCATCGCGTAGCCGTAGGAGGCGAGCACGCGCGCCGCCTGGTCGCAGATCGACGCGGCCGTCTCGGTGGCGAAGAGCTTGCACATCGCCGCCTCCTTGTGGTGCGGGCGCTTCGCGTCGGCGAGCCACGCGGCGTAGCGCACGAGGTGCGTGGCCGCCTCGAGCCCCGTCGCCATCTCGGCGAGCTTCATCTGGATCGCCTGGAAGCGGTCGATCGGCTTGCCGAACTGCTTGCGCTCACCAGCGTAGCGCACCGCCTCGTCGAGCGCCGCGCGCGCCACCCCGAGCGCCATCGCGCCGGTGATGATGCGGATCTCGGCGAGCGTCTTCTTCAGGTGCGTCTCGCCGTCGCCTTCCTCCTTCGACAGCCGGTGCGTGTCGGGGACGAAGCAGCCGTCGAACGAGACCTCGGAAGTGGGCAGCGCCCAGACGCCCATCTTGTGGATCGGGCGTCCGATATGCAGCCCCTCGAAATGCTTCTCGACGAGGAAGATGGTGAGCTTTTTCTCCTCACCGGCGCGCGCGAACACGGTGAAGAAGTCGGCCACCGGCGCGGAGGTGATCCACGTCTTGTGGCCGTCGATCACGTAGCCGCCATCGACCTTGCGCGCGCTGGTCGAGATCGAGCCGAGGTCCGAGCCCGCATCGGGCTCGGTCATGCAGATGCCGCCGATCTTCTTCCCGGCCAGCGCGGGGCGGAACAGCCGCTCGACGATGTCGGCGTTGCCGAGCATCTGCAGGAACTTCGTTCCCATCAGCGACTGCATGGCGGCGGCACCGGCCAGCGACATCGAGCCGCGCGCGATCTCGGAGAGCGCCAGGCAGAACTCGGAGAGCGCCATGCCGCTGCCGCCGACTTCCTCCGGATAGCGCATGCCGAAGAAGCCGAGGTCGGCAAGCTCCTGGAACAGCTCGCGCGGAAACTCGTGCGCCTCGTCGATCGCCGCCGCGTTCGGCGCGATGCGCCGGTCGGCAAAGCGCGCGAAGGTCTCCTGTACGGCGCGCTGGTCGTCGGTCAGCTCGAAATCCATCCCGCCGCTCCTAGCCTTCCCAGCCGTACAGCTCGCGCGCCTTCTCGCGCGAGATCATGCCGTTGCGGACTTCCTCGGCGAGCACCTTGCGATCGCGCTTCTTCGGATCGCCGTAGCCGCCGCCGCCGCTGGCCACCTGGTGGTAGATCGTGCCCTTCGGCACGCCGGTGATCAGGTCCTTGTTGCGCGGCACGACCTCGCGGCCGTCGGGATAGCGCAGCCGGATGAAGTTCAGCCCGGCGTCGCCGCCGCCGAACAGCCCGAAGGCCGGCTCGAAGTCGCCGTCGCCGAAGGTGACGAGCTGCGTGTCGTCCGAGCCGATGCGGAAGATCGTCTCCACGCCCAGGCCGCCGCGCCACTGGCCGGCGCCGGCGGAGTCTTCCAGCAGCTCGTGGCGCAGCAGCGTGTGCGGCGTCTGCTGCTCGAACATTTCGTAGTCCTGGTCGAGCACGCCGCCGGAGGCGTCGATCATCCCGATATGGTCGTAGCCGTCGGTGCCGAGCATCGCGCCCGAGCCGCCCTTCAGCCCCATGAAGCCGATGTCGACGTACTTCTCGTTCGTGTGCGGATCGATGCCGGTGGTGAGCGACGCCAACAGGTTGTTCCAGCCCGCGGTGACCCGATCGGGCAGCACCGGCGCGAGCGCGCGCTGGATCGCGTCCGCATTGGGCGGGCACAGGTGGTTGCCGAAGGTGGTCGCCTTCGGATAGGCCGCGTTCAGGATCGTTCCCTCGGGGATGACGATCTCGATCGGCTCGACCATCCCTTCGTTGTGCGGGATGTCGGGGTTGACCATCTGCAGCAGCGTGAGGATCGTGGCCGACGCGCTCGACGTGAAGGTGCCGTTGACGAAGCCGTTGGTCTGCGCGTCGGTGCGCGAGTAGTCGAAGCGGATGCGGTTGTCTTCGACGTCGATGTCCACGCGGATCGTGAATTTCGAGCCTTCGTGGCGCCCGTCGTAGTAGACGCGGCCCTCGCCCGAGTAGCGGCCGTTGGGGATCTTCGCGATCTCAGCTTCCATCATGCGGCGGGTGGCATCGAACAGCGCCTGCTTGTGCGCCTCGAAGCTCGCCAGCCCGTACTTGTCCAGCAACTCGAGCACGCGCCGCTCGCCGACCGTGCACGCGCCCATCTCGGCTTTCATGTCGTGCTGGACGATGTCCAGGCGCACATTGGCGAAGATCAGGTTCCAGACGTCCTTGCGCAATTTGCCGCGCTCGACGACCTTCACCGGCGGAATGCGCAGCGCCTCCTGCCAGACCTCGACCGCGTTCGGGTTGTAGCCGCCGGCGACGTTGCCACCGATGTCGGCCTGGTGGCCCTTCACCGCCGTCCACGCGACGAGCCTGTCCTGGAAGAACACCGGCTTGAAGACCGCGACGTCGTTGTTCTGGTTGCCCAGGCTGAAGACGTCGTTGTGGAAGATCACGTCGCCGGGGTAGATCTCGTCGCCGAAGTATTCCTTGATGTACTTGCACACGGGAGCGAGCGAGAACGCCAGGATCGGCAGGTTCTCGGTCTGCTCGAGCATGCGGCCTTCGCCGTCGTACAGGCCGGTGACGTAGTCCTTCGCCTCGCACAGAATCGGCGAGCGCGTGGTCTGCTCCATCGAGATGCTCATCTCGTCGGTGATCGACCGGAAGGTGCGCGCATACACCGACAGCAGGATCGGGTCGATCGTCGTCGTTTCGGTTCGCGATTCGTTCATGTTCGTCTCCGGTTGCGCGGAGGGGTTTGCGGACGACGGCAAGGCGGAGCCCGACGCGGCGGGAATGGAGGAAGGCACGGCGGCATTCATGCGACGGCTCCGACCGGCTGCTGCGTCCGGCGTTCGCCGAGCGCGGCGCGCACGAGGTCTTCGCGTCCCTTGCGGAACAGCACGAAGGAGCCGAGCGCGTCGACCACGCAGTCGAAGCTCGCGTCGACGAAGATCGCGGTGGTCACCTGCTCGATCATCGCCGGGCCGTCGACGCGGTTGCCGTGGCGCATCGCGTGGCCGTCGTAGATCGGCACGTCGGCGAAAGCCTTGCGGGCCGGCACGTAGACCGGGCGGCGGCCCTTGAGCGCGTGCGCGTTGTCGGCGCCCTGCCAGTCGTCCTGGCGGTAGCCGGGCTTCGAGGTGCTGCCGATCGCCTGCACGCGCACGTTGATGATCTCGATCGGCGTGTTCTCCTGCTCGAGCGAGTAGCCGTACAGCCGTTCGTGCTCCGCGTGGAAGAGCTTCGCGATGCCGGCGGCGTCGCGCGCGGCGACCAGCGCGCGCGGCACGAGGAAGGACACCTCGTGGTACTGGCGGATGTAGCGGCAGTCGAGCTTCAGCTCGGTGCGCCGCTGCGCGGCGGGCACGCGTTCCTCGTCCAGGTGCGTGTCGCCTTCGCGCGCCATCTCGTCGACCATCGTCGAAAGGCGTTCCCAGTCGACCGAGTCGAGCCGCGCGACGAAGGTGCGAACGAAGTCGTGCTTCAGCTCGCTCATCAGCATGCCGAAGGCGCACAGCACCGACGACTCGCGCGGCACGATCTGCAGCGGGATCTCCAGCTCGTCGCAGATCGCGCAGGCGTGGATCGGGCCGGCGCCGCCGGCCGGAACGATCGGGAACTCGCGCGGATCGAAGCCGCGCTTGATCGTCACCTCGCGCACGCCCTGCGCCATGTTGTTGCAGGCCACGCGGTACATGCCCGCGGCGGCGCGCTCGACCGACAGGCCCATGGGCCGCGCGATGTGCTCGTCGATCGCGCGGCGCGCGGCCTCGGCGTCGAGCTTCATGCTGCCGCCGGCGAAGTAGCCGGGGTCCAGGTAGCCGAGCACGACATTGGCGTCGGTGGTCGTGGGCAGCGTACCGCCCTTGCCGTAGCAGGCGGGCCCCGGCGCGGCACCCGCGCTCTGCGGGCCCATGCGCAGCAGGCCGCCTTCGTCCAGCCAGCCGATCGAGCCGCCGCCCGCGCCGATGGTGTGAATGTCGAGCATCGGCAGCGCGATCTTGTGGCGCGCGATCTCGCCGTCGTTCTTCAGCATCGGCGCGCGCACGGCCACCGAGGTCTCGAAGCTGGTGCCGCCCATGTCGGTGGTGATGCAGCGGTCCTGCCCGAGCGCCTGCGCGTAGAAGAGCCCGGCGCCGGGGCCGCCGGCCGGGCCGGAGAGGAGGGTGAGTGCCGCCTTGTCGCGCGCGGCCTGCGGCGAGATCACGCCGCCGTTGCTCTGCATGATGAGCAGCAGCCCGGCGAAGCCGATGCCGCGCAGGCGCTCGACGAGCTGGTCGAGGTAGTGGCCGAGCTTGGGCCCGACGTAGGCGTTGAGCACGGTGGTGCTGACGCGCTCGTAGAAGCGGATCGACGGCAGCAGGTCGGCGGACACCGAGAGGTAGGCGCGCGGCAGCGCGCGGCGCACGGCGGCGGCGGCGGCCTGCTCGTGCACGGGGTTGGCGAAGGCGTTCATGAAGCAGATCGCCACCGCCTCCACGCCCTCGTCGCGCCAGCCGGCGAGCGCGGCCTCGATCGCCGCGGCATCGAGCCCGTCGAGCTCCTGCCCCTGGCTGTCCAGGCGGCCCTTGATGCCGATGCGGCGCGCCCGCGGTACCAGCGGCACGACGTTGCGGTAGCGGTTGTTGTACTGCTCCTCGCGGATGCCGCGGCGCATCTCGAGTGCGTCGCGCACGCCCTCGGTGGTCAGCAGAGCGGTCCTGGCGCCGGTGGAGGTGAGCGTGGCGTTGGTGGCCACCGTGGTGCCGTGCACGATGGTGTCCAGCGCCTGCGCCATCTCCTGCAGCGTGCGCGGCGGCTGCATCGTCTGCGCGATCTCCTGCAGCCCCTGCACGACCGCGATCGAGGGATCCTCGGGCGTGGACAGCGTCTTGTGGATGCGCGGCGGCTGGCCGTCCTGGGTGACGACGAAGTCGGTGAAGGTGCCGCCGACGTCGATGCCGATCTTGAGCGTCATGCAGAGGACTCCGGGGTGGAGGGGGCGGAGGGGGTGGCGGGGGTCGCGTCGGCGAGTCGCGCCACCAGCGCGCGCACGTCTTCCTTGCGCACCTTGCCGAGTGCGGTGCGGGGCAGCGCGTCGACGACGAAGACCTGCTTGGGTTGCTTGAAGCGGGCGATGCGGCCTTCCAGCCGGGCCATCACCGCGTCCGCGTCGAGGTCGGCGCCGGGCCGCGGCACGACCACCGCCACCACGCGTTCGCCCCAGCGTGCGTCGGGCCGTCCGACGACGGCGGCCTCGACGATGTCGGGATCCTCCTGCAGCGCGATCTCGACTTCGGCCGGGCTGACGTTCTCGCCGCCGGAGATGATCATGTCCTTGAGCCGGCCGTCGACCCAGAGGAAGCCTTGCGCGTCGAGCCGTCCGCGATCGCCCGAGTGGAACCAGCCGTCGACGAGGGCGCGCGCCGTCGCCGACGCGCCCTGCCAGTAGCCGCTCATCACGTTGCGGCCATGCACGAGGATCTCGCCCGACTGCCCGTGCGGCAGGTCGCGGCCTTCGGCGTCGACGATGCGCAGCGCCACGCCCAGCGCTGCGCGCCCGGCCGAGCCGGCGGTGCGCAGCGCCTCGTCGGCATGCTGGCAGGAGGCGATGGGCGCGGTTTCGGTGGCGCCCCAGACCTGGATCAGCGGCACGCCGCGGGCATGCACCGCATGGCACAGGCGCTCGGGCACCACCGTCGAGCCGGTGGAGATGGCACGCAGACTGCCGAGGTTGGCCGTCGCCCATTCGGGCAGTGCCATCACGGCGTCGAGCTGCGCCGGCACGAGCACGGTGAGGGTGATGGCGTGCGCAGCGATCGCCGCCAACGTCGCTGCCGGATCGAACTTGGCGTGCAGCGCCACGGTGCAACCGCTGCGCAGCGCCGGCAGCGTCTGGATGTTGAGGCCGCCGACGTGGAACAGCGGCAGCGTGGTGAGCACGCGGTCGGCCTGCGTCATCGCGTGCATGTCGACGCTCGCGTCGGCATTGGCGCACAGCGCGTCGTGCGAGAGCATCACGCCCTTGGGGCTTCCGGTGGAGCCGGACGTGTAGCACAGCAGCAGCGGCGCCTGCGGCGCAATGTCGGGGCGGAGATCGCCCGGCGCGCCCGCCATGCGGGCGGCACCGGCCGCGACGAAGTCCGCCCAGGGCTCCCAGCCGGCCGGGCAGCCGTCGCCGATGACGATGCAGCGCGTGCCCGCGGGCGCCACCGCTTCGGCCTGACAGGGGCCCGCGAAGGAGGCGTCGGCAAAGAGGAACGCGGGCCGGCACTCGGCGAGCATGACGCGGTGCTCGGGCGACGCCAGGCGCCAGTTCATCGGCACGAAGATCGCGCCGCGCCGGGCGCAGGCAAAGAGCATCGTCAGCATCGCGGCGCTGTTCAGTCCGAGCCAGGCGACGACCTGTCCCTGGCCGACGCCGCCGGCGGCCAGCGCGTGTTCGCAGCGCTCGATCTCGCGCGTCAGCCGCTCGTACGTCCAGCGGCCGTCGGCGCACACCAGGGCGTCCTTGCCGGCGCAGCGCGCCGCGGCCGCGTGGATCCAGTCGGCGGGTAGCAGCTCCATGACAGGTCTTGGCGAGTCGATCAGACGTCGCCGACCTCGATGACCACGGCCATCGCGCTGTCGCCGGCGGCGCAGCCGGTGAAGAGGCCGCGTCCGCCGCCGCGCAGCGCCAGCGCCTCGATCAGCTCGATGATCGCGCGCGTGCCCATCGGCGCCTGCGGATGGCCCCAGACGAGCGAGCAGCCGAAGGGGTTGATCGGCTGCCAGGCGATGCCCATCACCTTCGCGAACACGAGGTCGTTGAGCGCGAAGGGGTTGTGCGTCTTGATGACGTCGATGTCGCCGATGGCCAGCCCCGCCTGCGCCAGCGCGCGCGCCGCGGCCGGCGCAGGCGCCTCGGGCATGAGTGCGAGTTCGACGCGCGCCTGGCCGAAGCCGAGCAGGCGCACGCCGATCTTGGGGTCGCTGGCGAGCTCGCGCGCGCGCTCGGGGGTGGTCAGCACGAGGCCGGCGTTGCCGTCCGCCGGGTGCGTCTGGCCGCCGAAGGTGACGCT
>CALCZN010000045.1:0-7851 GCA_937903095.1 uncultured Burkholderiales bacterium | reverse complement strand
GGATCGAAAGCTGGCCAGGCATTATGTTGCGTAATTAACGTGTGGCACTACTAGAAGAAGCCGACGTTCACCTGGAACGATTTCTCGACCTTCGGGATCGTGCGCTTGTTGTCGACGAACACGATCACGTGGTCGCCCGAGCGGATCTCGGTGTCGTGGTGCGCCATGACGACCTCGAAGCGCGGCGCCGCGCGGCCGCGCACCGGCTCGAGCGGCAGGGGTTCGCCATCGAGCGAGCGCACGATCGCGCCGATCGTCGCGCCGCGCGGCAGGTCGATCTCCTCGATGCGCCGGCCGACCACCTTCGACGACTTAGGGTCGCCGTGCGCGATCAGCTCGAGCGCCTCGGCCGCGCCGCGGCGCAGCGAATGCACCGAGACGACGTCGCCGCGCCGCACGTGCGTGAGCAGCTGCCCGATCGTCGTCTGCGAAGGCACGATCGCGATGTCGATGCGACTGCCCTCGACGAGGTCGGCGTACGCCTGCCGGTTGATCAGCGCGATCGTGCGCCGCGCGCCGATGCGCCTGGCGAGCATGCACGACATGATGTTCGTCTCGTCGTCGGAGGTGAGCGCGACGAAGAGATCCATCTCGGCCACGCCTTCCTCGGCGAGCAGCGTCTCGTCGGTGGAGTCTCCATGCAGGATCAGCGTGGACGTGGGCAGCTGCGTGGCGAGGTAGTTGCAGCGGGTGCGGTTGCCCTCGATCACCTTCACCTGGTAGGCGGTGCCGAGGTGTCGCGCCAGCCGGCGCCCGATGTTGCCGCCGCCGGCGATCATCACGCGGCGCACCGGCTCGTCGTTGCGCCGCAGATCCGACAACGCGGTGCGGATGTGGTTCGACGGGGCGAGCAGGAACACCTCGTCGCCCGGCTCGATCTTCGTGTCGCCTTCGGGCCGCACCGGCCGGTCGTTGCGGAAGATCGCGACGATGCGCATGTCCACGTCGGGGTGCGCCGCGCGCAGGTCGCGGATGTGGCGCGAGACGAGCGGGCCGCCCGAATACGCGCGCACCGCGATCAGGCTGACGCGCCCGCCGGCGAACTCGAGCACCTGCAGCGCGCCGGGAAACTCGATCAGCTTCGAGATGTAGTCGGTGACCGTCTGTTCGGGGCAGATCAGGTAGTCGACGTAGAAGCCGCCCTCGCCGGTGATCTCGGGATGATTCTGGAACTCGGGAGCGCGCACGCGCGCGATGCGCGTGGGCACGTTGAACATGCGCGCCGCGATCTGGCAGGCGACGAGGTTCGTCTCGTCGCGCGCGGCGGCGGCGATCAGCATGTCGGCGTCTTCGGCGCCGGCCTGCTCGAGCACCGGCGGATGCGTTCCGTTGCCGGCCACCGTGCGCAGGTCGAGCTTGTCGGCGAGCTGGCGCAGCTGCAGCGGGTCGGTGTCGATGACCGTGATGTCGTTGCGCTCGGAGACGAGGCTCGCCGCAACCGACGCGCCGACACGACCGGCGCCGAGGATCAGGATTTTCACGGGAAACGCGCTCGCGCCGGCCGCGGCGACGCGCCGCTACGAACCCTGCTTGCGATAGGCGCCGCGCGACAGGTCGATGCCGAGCTGCTTGAGCTTGCGATACAGGTGCGTGCGCTCGAGCCCGGTGCGCTCGGCCACGCGCGTCATGCTGCCGTGCTCGCGCGTAAGGTGATGCTCGAAGTAGGCGCGCTCGAAGCAGTCGCGCGCCTCGCGCAACGGCAGGTCGAGCGGCAGCTCGCGCACGCCGACGTGCGCGGGCGTGACGCCGATCGTCGCGCCGCCGACCGCGGCGACCACGTGCGCGGCCGCCGGGACGGCGGCGTAACCGGCGCCCTCGCCTGCGCCGCCCGCCGGCGCGGGGTGAACGAGCGTCATCGGAGGCTGCGCATGCGCGCCCGGTACGGTGATGCCGATGCGCGCGCTCGCCTGGTAGCCGGTATGCACCGCACGCATCTGCGCGCCGGAGGGCGAGGCGGCGACGTTCGGGTCGTTGCCGCGGCCGCGCTCCAGCCCGGTTTCGACCGCCTTCAGCAGCTTCTGCAGCGTGATCGGCTTCTCGAGGAAATCGAGCGCGCCGATGCGCGTGGCCTCGACCGCGGTGTCGATCGTGGCGTGCCCCGACATCATGATCACCGGCATCGTCAGCTTGCCGCAGCTCGCCCATTCCTTGAGCAGCGTGACGCCGTCGGTGTCGGGCATCCAGATGTCCAGCAGGACGAGGTCGATCGGATTTTCTTCGCGCACCTGGCGCGCCTGTTGCGCGCTTTCCGCGAGCAGCACCGAGTGGCCTTCGTCGCCGAGGATCTCGGAGAGCAGCTCACGAATTCCGATTTCGTCGTCGACAACGAGTATTTCCGCCATGGATGCCGTCTGACCCCTATCCGTGCAGTGTTGCCATCAAACGACGATTGTCCTCGCTTTTGGCCAGTTTCGTAAATAGCACCGAGATCTGTGCGCCGACCGGCGCGCCGGCGGCGCTCTCGCCCCAGTTCGCGACGTCGATGCGCGCGCCGTGCTCGTCGACGATCTTCTTGACGATCGCCAGGCCCAGGCCGGTACCGCGCGGCTTGTTGGTGACGTAGGGCTCGAACACGCGCGCCAGCGCGCTCGGCGAAAAACCACCTCCGTTGTCGCGCACCAGCAGCCGCACCGCCGCTTCGCCGTCGGCCAGCGAGAGCGCCTCGGTGAGCAGCTCGACGTCGGGGTGCTCGACCTGGTCGGTGGCCTCGACCGCGTTCTTGATCAGGTTGTGGATCACCTGGCGCAGCTGCGTGGCGTCGCCCAGCACCTGCGGCAGCATCGGCGCCAGGCGCGGACGGATCGAGACACGCCCGCCGGCGGCCGCGTACAGGCGCAGCACCTCGTCGACCAGCTCGTTCAGGTCCAGCGGCGCGAGCTGCGCGGCGGGCAGGCGCGCGTAATCGCGGAACTCGTCGACCATCCGCTTGAGCGCCGCGACCTGGTTGACGATGGTCTGCGAGTTCTTCGCCAGCAGTTCGGCGTCGGCCGGCGGCAGCTTGTCGGCGAGCTTGCGCTGCGTGCGCTCGGCCGCGAGCTGGATCGGCGTGAGCGGGTTCTTGATCTCGTGCGCCAGGCGCCGGGCGACCTCGGCCCACGCGACGGCGCGCTGCGCCGAGATCACTTCGCTGATGTCGTCGAACACGACGACATAACCGACGCGCCGCTCGGGCAGGATCGACCCGCGCGCGAAGATCGTCTGGTCGGTGGTGGTGCCCGGCGCGCCGGGCGCGCGCGGCGCATCGGCGGCCGTTCCGTTGCCCCCGTGCGCAGCCGTCGCGGCAGGCGCGGCCTGCGGCAGCACGAACTGGCGTTGCCAGCTCGCCGCGCCGGCCGCGGCCTGCTCGTTGAACGCCGCGCGGATCGCCGGCGCGAGCGCCGCGAGCCGCGGCACCTCGGCGATCGGCTTGTCCAGATGCTCGGTGAGCGCCAGCCCGAGGATGCGCTCGGCGCCGGCATTGGCGAGCGTGAGCCGGAAATCGGAGTCGAGCACGAGCACGCCGGCGGTGAGGTTGGCCAGCACGCTCTCCAGGCGCGCGTTCACGCGCTCCAGCTCGCGCTGGTTGCGCTCGACCTGCATGCGCGCGTCCTCGAGCTGCCGCGTCATCAGGTTGAACGACTGCGTGAGCACGCCCAGTTCGTCGCGCCCGGTGTAGTCCTTCACCGGCCGGTAGTCGCCCTCGGCCACCGCGCGCGTGCCGGCGGCGAGCATCGACAGCGGCCCGGTGAGCCAGCCCGACAGCAGGAAGGACGCGGCCACCGCCGAGAACACGGTGAGCAGGAAGATCAGCGTCAGCGTGATGCGGAAGATGCGCGCCAGGCCCTCGCGCGACAGCGACAGCTGCTGGAAGTCGCGCCGACCCTGCTCGACCGCCTCGGCGTTCTCCGACAGCGCGCCGGGCACCGGCTGCACGAGTTGCAGATAGCGGTGCTCGTCGGGCAGCTGGCCCTCGGTGTCGATGGCGACGATGACGCGCATCTTCAGCTGCGTGCCGTCGCCGGAGGGCTCCACCGCCGCGTACTGGCGGGTCAGGCGCGCCTGGCGCATCGCGCTCGGCGGCGGCAGGTCGGGCACGAGCCCGGAGAAACGGCTGCCGCTGGTCGTGATGATGCGTCCGGTGCCGGAAGCGATCATCGCGTCGGTGACGCCCAACTGCTCGCGGCGGCTGTTCAGCGTTTCGGGCCACGAGGCACGCGGCGTGTCCGACAATTCGACGGCGACGCTGCGCGCCTTCTGCGTCAGATCGGCGAGCAGCGAATCGAGCGCAGTCCTGCCCAGCGTCAGGCCCGACTCGAGCCCGCGCTCGACCGGCACGGCGAACCACGACTCGATCGAACGGCCGACGAACTGCACCGAGACGAGGTAGATCAGCGCGACCGGCAGCACGGTCATCAGCGTGAACGACATCGCCATGCGCGCCATCAGCCGCGTGCCGAAGAGCCCGCGCCGGTAGCGCACGACGAGCCGGCGCAGCAGCTCGAGCACCAGCAGCAGCAGGCCCACCGCCAGTCCGACGGTGAGCCACAGCAGCATCGGGTACTGGCTCTCGAACAGCTCGGTGTTCGCGCTCGCCACCGCAAGCAGCAGCAGCAGGATGACCGCGAGCACCACCGAGCCGATCAGCGCGAAGCGCAGCAGCCGGCCGACCGCGCGCTTCTCGGAGTCTAGGGTCTGAACGCGAAATCCTTCCATTCGGACTGCGGGTTCCAGTCGCGATCGGTGATCGCGTTGACCTGGAACGGCTTGGGCAGTTGCGACGCGTCGAGCTTCAAGCGTACCCGAGCCTCGTATTGCGTCCCCGGCTTGACGACCGAGGCGTCGAACACGCGCCAGTGGCGTACGCGGCTCATCGCCTGCGTCGCGTCGGACAGCGTGTCCCAGGTCTGCGTCAGGCCGTCGAAGTTCAACCGGTATTGGCGAGTGAGCGCGTGGTAGGCGAGGCGATAGACGACCGAGCGCTGGACGACCGTTTCGTCGGTCCACCACCAGCGGGGGCGGATCAGCTCGAACTCGAGGACGAAATACAGCGGCACGCCGCGGCGCACGGCTTCCTCGAGCGAACGGGTGAGCGGCACCTCGAAGTCGCCCGACAGCATCCAGCCGTTCGATGCCGCGTCCAGCTCGAGGCGCGGACGGGAGAACTCCGGATCATCGGCCGCCCGCGCCGCCGGCGCCTGTCCGCACAGCGTGGCCACCAGCAGGAGCACCAGCGCCAGGGCGTGACGGACGATCAAGGGCGTTTTTCCAGCAGGGCGAAGAAGAATCCGTCGTGGTCGCGCGTAGCCGTGGCAACCGGAAGCAGGGTCGACACCGGTTCCGGCGTGCGGCCGTCGAAGCACCACTGCAGGGGCAGTCTCGATGCATCCCGTTGCCTCCCAAGAAAGCGAGTGACTACTTCCTCGCCTTCCTCGGGAAAGACGGAGCACGTGGTGTAGAGCAATTTACCACCCGGGCGGAGCACCGACCAAAGCGCCGCGAGGATTTCCGACTGGCGTCGGGACAATGTCGCGAGATCGCTACGGCGGCGCAGCCAGCGCACGTCGGGATGGCGGCGGACGATGCCGGAGGCCGTGCACGGGGCGTCGAGCAGGATGCGGTCGAAGGGACGGCCGTCCCACCAGTCGGAGGGGCGGCTGGCGTCGCCGGCAACGAGGGTCGGGGCATCCGCGGGTGCGGAGCCGGTCGCGGCGGCCGCGTCGTGCTCTGCCGGGGCCGCGTTCGCGAAGCGCAGTCGCTCGAGGTTCTCGCGCACGATGCGCAGGCGGGCGGGGTCGACGTCGAGCGCGGTGAGTTGGACGTCGGCCAGTTCGAGCAGGTGCGTGGTCTTGCCGCCGGGTGCGGCGCAGGCGTCGAGCAAGCGCTCACCATCGACAGGAGCGAGAAAGGGCGCGGCGAGCTGGGCGGCGGCGTCCTGAACGCTGACGAGCCCGTCGTGCCAGCCAGGCAGCGTCGCTACCGGCACGGCATCGTCGAGCACGACGGCCTGCTCGCCGATGCGGCGCGCGCCGATCCCCTGCTCGCGCAGTCGCGTGAGGTAGGCGTCGGCGCTCGTGCGGCGGCGATTCACGCGCAACGTCATCGGCGGCGCGCCGTTGCCGGCCTCGAGGATCTGCCGCCAGCGTTCGGGCCAGGCGCGGCGCAGCCGGTCGATCCACCAGTCGGGATGGTTCCACCGCGCTTCCGGCTTGCGGCGGGCAGCCTGCAGACGTGCTTCGCGCTCGCGCACGAAGCGGCGCAGGGTCGCGTTCAGGAAGCCGGCAACGGCGCCGCCGCCGGGCAGCGCATGCGCGGCTCGCACGGCCTGATCGACGAGGACCGCGTCGGCGCGCACGCCTTCGACCAGTTGCGCGAGCGCAACCCACTGCAGTGCCGCGAGCGCGGGCGCCGGCTCGCGCGCGTTCAGGCCGCGCGCCAGCTCGCGGACGAGCCCCAGCTCGCGGCAGCTACGATAGGCGAGATCGCGCACCGCTCCGTGCGAGGCGACGGGCAGCGGCTCGCGAGCCGACCCGGCTTCGATCGCCCGGTCGAGGGCGTCGGGAAGCGAGCGGCCGGCGACGAGGGCTTCGATCGCCCGCGCCGCGCAGGCCAGTTCGCGCGAAAGCGCGGCGCGCCGGGCGCCGGCGTTTTCGTCGGCCGCGCGCTGCTCCGCGCCGGAAGCCGCGCCGTTTTCCGCTTCCTGGCGCGAGTGCGCGCTCACACCCTTGCAGCGACTCCAGCCGGCATCGCCAGCAACCGGCGGATGCGCTCGGCGGTGTCCGGGTGCGTGGAAAACATGCCGCGCAGCCCGCCGCCGGACAGCGGATTCATGATCATCATCTGCGCGGTTTCGGGGTGGCGCTCGGCGGTCTCGAGCGGGATGCCGCGCGCGTAGTGGTCGATCTTCTCCAGCGCCGACGCCAGCGCCCGTGGGTCGCCGGAGATCTCCGCGCCGCGGCGGTCAGCCTCGAATTCGCGGGCGCGCGAGATCGCCATCTGGATCAGCATCGCGGCGATCGGCGCGAGGATCGCGACGGCGATCGAGGCCACCGGATTCGAGCGGCCCTCGCTGTCGCGGCCGCCGAAGAACATCGCGAAGTTGGCGAGCGCGGAGATCGCGCCGGCGAGCGTGGCCGAGATCGTCGAGATCAGGATGTCGCGGTGCTTCACGTGCGACAGCTCGTGCGCCATCACGCCGCGCAGTTCGCGCGCGTCGAGGACGCGCAGGATGCCGGTGGTGGCGGCAACCGCCGCGTTGTGCGGATTGCGCCCGGTGGCGAAGGCGTTCGGCGCGTCTTCGTCGATCAGGTAGACGCGCGGCATCGGCAGCTGTGCGCGCTGCGCCAGCTCCTGCACCATCCGGTAGAACTGCGGCGCGCTCGTCTCGTCGACTTCGCGGGCCCGGTACATCCGCAGCACCAGCTTGTCGGAGAACCAGTACGCGAAGAAGTTGCTGATCAGCCCGAAACCGAGCGCCAGCATCATTCCTTCGCGGCCGCCGATGATCGATCCCACGGCGCCGAACAGCGCCATGATGCCGGCCATCAGGATGCCGGTCTTCAACCAGTTGATCATGTTTCTTCGTGACTCCTCGTTGAGCCGATGCGTTGCGTGCGCCCGGCTTCGACGCATATCGGGGCGCGATGCCGGCGCTGCAAGGGCAACTGTACCGTTGCGGGGCGCGGACGGTCGGCTCTCAGCGCGGCGCGGCGAAGCGCGCGCCCGCCGGCACCGCGTAGCCGCGCAGGAACTCGTCGACGGCAAGCCGCCGACCGCCCGGCTTCTGCAGCTCGAGCAGCTCGACCGCGCCGTCGCCGCAGGCGACGACGATGCGCCCGGGCACGTCGAGCACGGTGCCGGGCGCGCCATCCCCCT
>CALCZN010000044.1:0-12294 GCA_937903095.1 uncultured Burkholderiales bacterium | reverse complement strand
AAGTTGTAGAGCGGCGCGCCGACCACGATCACGTCGGCGGCCAGGAACTGGCTGACCAGTCGTTCCGACACCTCGTTCTCCCGGCGCTGCGCCTCGGTCGGCGCGGCCTGGATGCCGAACTTGATGCCCAGGGAATCGGCGCCGAAATGTCCGGGCGCGTCCACCGCCAGGTCGAGGTATTCGACGCGGGTTTCGGGATGGTGCGCGCGCCATTGCGCCACCACATCGGCGGTGAGCTGGCGCGAGACGGACTGGGCGGACAGGATGCTGGAATCGACGTGCAGCAGTTTCATGATGGGTTTTTCCTTTGAGAACGACAGGAGGTCGGCACCCGTTCATTCTATTTTTTATGGGAAATTTCTTTAAGTAGGCAAAAACAAGCAAAACTGTTCCATATACAGGACAATGGCCCATGCAGGATCTCAACGACATGGTGTTCTTCGCCGAAGTGGCCGAACGGGGCGGCTTTGCCGCGGCCAGCCGCGCGCTGGGCATCCCGAAGTCGCGGCTGTCGCGCCGGGTGGCCGGGCTGGAGGCCCAACTGGGTGTGCAGTTGATGCAGCGCAGCACGCGCAAGCTCTCGCTCACGCCGGCCGGCGCGCTGTTCCTGCGGCACTGCACCGCGATGCGCGACGCCGCGAAGGCCGCCGCCGAAGCCATAGCCCAGGTGCAGACCGAGCCGCGCGGCACCGTGCGCCTGAGTTGCCCGCTGACGCTGGCGCAAAGCGCCCTCGCCCCGCTGCTGCCGGTCTTCATGCAGCGCTTTGCGCAGGTGCGCGTCGAGATGCTGGTGCTGAACCGGCCGGTCGATCCGGTCGAGGAAGGCGTGGACCTCGCGCTGCGCGTGCGCAGCCAGATCGAGAACAGCGCGACGCTCGTCGCCAAGACCTTCGGCACCAGCCGCAGCATCCTGGCGGCGAGCCCGGAACTGCTGCGCCGGCAAGGGCCGGTGCGGGCGCCGGCCGATCTGTCGCGGCTCGACACGGTGGCCACGTCCACCACCGACGGCCGCAGCAGCTGGCGGCTCGAAGGGCCTGCAGGCCGGGAGATCGTGCATGCGCACGGACCACGCTACGTCGCCGACGACCTGTTGACGCTGCTGGAGGCGGTGCGCCGCGGCATCGGCGCCGCGCAACTGCCCGACTACATGTGCCGCGCCGATCTGCAGGCCGGCCGGCTGGTCGAGGTGCTGCCGGGCTGGGGGCCGCCGCCGGGCATCACGCACGTCATGTTTGCGCCGCGCCGCGCCCTGGTGCCGGCGGTGCGCGAGCTGCTCGACTTCCTCGGCGAGAACCTGAAGGGCGACACACCCGCCGAACCCGCGGGCTGAGCGAGCCGCCGCAGCGCGCGCACACGACGGCCGCGTCCTGCACCGCGGCCGTGATGGGCGCCGGAGATGCGGGCGTCGAGGAATCGGGCGCGCGGGTTCAGGGATTCGGCAGGAGGCATCTTGGCTGCCGATGATGCGAGCCCGGGCGCGCCCGCCGTCCTGCCTCCGGGGCCCCTCCGGCTTCAGGCCCGGGGCGGGCCGCGCAGCAGCCGCAGGCCATTGGCGACCACGAGCAGGCTCGCGCCCATGTCGGCGAAGACCGCCATCCACATGCTGGCGCTGCCCAGCAGCGCCAGCACCAGCACCGCGGCCTTGATGCCCAGCGCGAGCGCGATGTTCTGCCACAGCACGGCGCGCGTGGCGCGCGAGAGCCGCACCAGCTCCGGGATGCGGCGCAGGTCGTCGTTCATGACCACCGCGTCGGCGGCTTCCATCGCCGTGTCGGTGCCGGCACCGCCCATGGCGATGCCGAGGTCCGCGCGCGCCAGTGCCGGCGCATCGTTGATGCCGTCGCCGGTCATCGCCGTGGCGCCGCGCGCGCGCTGCAGCGCCTCGATCGCCGCCAGCTTGTCGCCAGGCAGCAGCTCGCCGCGCGCCTCCCCGATGCCGGCTTCGTGCGCCACCGCGCTGGCCGTGGCCTGGTTGTCGCCGGAGAGCATCACCACGGCGATCCCCAGCTCGCGCAGCGCCTGCACCGCCTCGCGCGCGTGCGGCTTGACGGTGTCGGCCACGGCGAAGAGCGCGAGCACGCCCTCGTCGCCGGCCAGCAGCGTCACCGTGCGCCCGGCGCGCTCGTGCTCCTGCAGCAAGGCTTCGAGTGTCGCCGAGCATTGCCCGCGCTCCTCGACGAGGCGGTGGTTGCCGAGCACGTAGTGCCGCCCCTGCACCTGCGCCTGCACGCCGCGGCCGGGAAGCGCGGTGAAGGCCCTCGCCTCGACCGCGTTGGGCCGCAGTGCCGCGGCGATGGCGCGCGAGACCGGATGGTCGGAGTGCGCCGCCAGCACGTAGGCCAGGTGCTCGACCTGCGCCGCGTCGCTGCCCTCGCCCAGAACCTGCCAGTGCACCAGCCGCGGCTTGCCCTCGGTCACGGTGCCGGTCTTGTCGAGCGCGCCCACGCGCAGCCTGCCCGCCTGCTCGAGGTGCAGGCCGCCCTTGACGAGGACACCGCGCCGCGCCGCAGCGGCGAGCGCGCTGACGATGCTCACCGGCGTCGAGATCACCAGCGCACAGGGACAGGCGATGACCAGCAGCACCAGCGCCTTGTAGATCGCGTCGAGCCAGCCCCAGCCCAGTGCCAGCGGCCCGAGCGCGGCCACCAGCAGCGCGATCACGAACACCGCGGGGGTGTAGACGGCGGCGAAGCGGTCGACGAAGCCCTGCGTCGGTGCGCGCGTGGCCTGCGCCCGCTCGACGGCGTGGATGATGCGCGCCAGCGTCGAGTCCGCGGCCAGCGCCGTGACCTCGAAGACGAAGCTGCCGGACGCGTTGATGGTGCCGGCAAACACCGCGTCGCCCGCGCCCTTGTCCACCGGGATGCTCTCCCCGGTGACCGGCGCCTGGTCGATGCTGGTGGCGCCCTCGCGCACGACGCCGTCCATCGGCACGCGCTCGCCGGGCTTGACGCGCACGAGCGCGCCCAGGGCAACCTCGGCCACCGGCGTCGCCACCCAGTCGCCACCCTCGCTGCGCACGCTGGCGGTCTGGGGCGCGAGCGCGAGCAGACTCTGGATCGCGTTGCGGGCGCGGTCGACCGCGCGCTCCTCGATCGCTTCGGCGATCGAGTAGAGCGCCATCACCATCGCCGCCTCAGGCCACTGGCCGATGACGAAGGCTCCGCTCACCGCCACCGTCATCAGCGCGTTGATGTTCAGGCGCCCCTTGATCAGCGCCTGCAAGCCCTTCTTGTAGACGCCCAGGCCCGAGAGCGCGATCGCCAGCACCGCCACCGCCATGCCCGCGCCACGCCAGAGCATGGTATCGGGGGCGAAGAAGTGCACCAGCTCGGCCGCGACCGCGAGCCCGAGGGCTACCGCCAGCACCTGGATGCCGACTTCGGCGTGGTCATGATCGTGCGCGTGGCCAGACTCGTGCCCATGGTCGTGCCCATGGCGCTGCACCGGGGCCTGCGCGTGGCGGCTGCAGGCGCCGCAGTCGCCGACGCGCGGCTCGGGGGTGGTGTGCGAATGACGCATGGTCGGGGTCGTGACGGGTCGATGCGGCGATTGAAAACCCTGCAGCGGCAGTAGAGTCAAGCCCCGACCCCCCGGACCCATCGAACGATGCGCATCGGAGACCTTGCACGCACCACCGGCACGCCGGTGCAGACGATCCGCTTCTACGAGCAGCAGGGCTTGCTCGCGCCGCCGCGGCGCGAGGACAACAACTACCGCGTCTACGTCGATGCACACGTCGAGCGCCTGGCCTTCATCCGCCAGTGCCGCGGCCTGGACATGACGCTGGACGAGATCCGCGCGCTGCTGGCGCTGCGCGACCGGCCCGGCCCGGACTGCAGCGAGGTCAACGCGCTGCTGGACGAGCACATCGGCCACGTCGCCGAGCGCATTCGCGAGCTGCGCACCCTCGAGCGCGAGCTTCGCGTACTGCGCGCCCGCTGCAGCGGGCCGAACCCGCTCGCCGACTGCGGCATCCTGCAGCAACTCGACAGCGCCGCCGCGGCCTCCCCTGCGCACACGGCAGCCCCCGCGCGCAGCCACGTGCACGGCCCGCACCGGCGCTGAAACGGCGCGCACCGAGCGCGGCCGCGGCCTGCGGCTTCAGACGTCGACCTCGACCTCGTCGGCACGGCGCTCCATCAGCTCGCGGCGCGCCGCGGCCTCGCCCTTGCCCATGAGCCGCGTCATCGTCGCCGCGGTCGCCTCCAGGCCGTGTGCTGCGAAGCTCACCGGCAGCAGTCGCCGCGTCTCGGGGTTGAGCGTCGTCTCCCACAACTGCTCGGCGTTCATCTCGCCCAGGCCCTTGAAGCGGCCGATGCTCCAGCTGCCTTCGCGCGCGCCTTCCTTGCGCAGCTTGTCCAGCGCCGCCTCCAGCTCGCCCGCGTCGAGCACGTAAAGCTTGGCCGCCGGGCGCTTGCCGCGTGCCGGTGCGTCGATGCGGAAAAGCGGCGGCCGCGCGATGTAGACGTGCCCGCGCTCGATCAGCCTGGGGAAGTGGCGGAAGAAGAGCGTCAGCAGCAGCACCTGGATGTGCGCGCCGTCGACGTCGGCATCCGACAGGATGCAGATGCGACCGTAGCGCAGCCCGGAGAGATCGGGCTGGTCGCGCATCGAATGCGGATCGACGCCGATCGCCACCGCGATGTCGTGGATCTCGTTGTTCGCGAACAGGCGGTCGCGCTCGGTCTCCCAGGTGTTGAGCACCTTGCCGCGCAGCGGCAGGATCGCCTGGAACTCCTTGTCGCGGCCCATCTTCGCCGAGCCACCGGCCGAGTCGCCCTCGACGAGGAACAGCTCGTTGCGCGCGACGTCGTCGGATTCGCAGTCGGTGAGCTTGCCCGGCAGCACGGCGACGCCCGAGCTCTTCTTCTTGCCGACCTTCTGCGCGGCGCGGCTGCGTGCCTGTGCCTGCCGGATCACCAGCTCGGCGAGCTTGCGGCCATGCTCGACGTGCTCGTTCAGCCACAGCTCGAGCTGCGGCTTGACCAGCGACGAGACGAGCCGCACCGCGTCGCGCGAATTCAGGCGCTCCTTGATCTGGCCCTGGAACTGCGGGTCGAGCACTTTGGTAGACAACACCCAGCTCGCGCGCGCGGCGACGTCCTCGGCGAGCAGCTTCACGCCCTTGGGCTGCAGGCCGTGCAGCTCGACGAAGCCCTTCACCGCGGCGAAGAGTCCTTCGCGCAGCCCCGACTCGTGCGTGCCGCCGGCGGTGGTCGGGATGAGGTTCACGTACGACTCGCGCAGCAGCGGACCTTCCTCGGTCCAGGCGACGACCCACTGCGCGCCCTCGCCTTCGGAGAAGCTGTCGTGGCCCGCCGGTATCGACTGGTCGCCCTCGAACAGCGGAATGATCGGCGGCGAATCGGACAACTGCGCGAGGCTCTCCGACAGATAGCCGCGCAGCCCCTCCTCGTAGCGCCAGCTCTGGCGGCGGCCGCTCTTTTCCTCGACCAGCGTGACCTTCACGCCGGGCAGCAGCACCGCCTTCGAGCGCAGCAGGTGCACCAGCTCGGCGTGCGGGATCGTCATCGAATCGAAGTACTTCGGATCGGGCCACATGCGCACCGCGGTGCCGCTGCGCCGATCGCCGCGTCCGGCGGCCTTCGCGTGCAGCCGCTCGGCGACCTCGCCCCCTTCGAAGGCGATGCGATGCACCTTGGCGTCGCGCCAGACGGTGACCTCGAAGCGCTTCGACAGCGCGTTCGACACCGACACACCGACGCCGTGCAGTCCGCCCGAGAAGCTGTACGCGCCGCCGTCGGCCTTGTCGAACTTGCCGCCGGCGTGCAGCCGGGTGAAGACGATCTCGACCACCGGCACGCCTTCTTCCGGATGTTTGCCCACCGGGATGCCGCGACCGTTGTCGTCGACCTCGATGCTGCCGTCGGCGTGCATCGTCACGGCGATCTCGTCGCAGAAGCCGGCGAGCGCCTCGTCGGCGGCGTTGTCGAGCGCCTCCTGGACGATGTGCAGCGGATTCTCGGTGCGCGTGTACATGCCGGGGCGTTGACGCACCGGCTCGAGACCCTTCAGGACGCGGATCGACGCTTCGCTGTATTCGTTGCGGCGGGCTGCCATGCTGCGAGGAGTGGAAGGGAAACGGATGCCGCCGCGTCAGCGTCCCACCGGGATGCCGCAGGCCTGCAGCAGGGACGCGAAACTCGCGACCATGTTCGGGTCCCGATAGGCGAGGAACGACCATCCGAGAACGAAGCCGAGCAATGCCACGCCGACGAAGGTGAGAGCAAGGCGCGCGAGACGGACCGTGCGATGATCGTGCATCGCATCATTCTACTGGGTGCCCCCGGGCGCCCGCGCCCCGATGCCCACTGAACGCCCCGCTTCCGCCCGCCAGTCCTGCGCCGAACGCCCCGACAGTCCCGACACGCTGGTCGTGCACGGCGACCGCGACCCCGAAGTCTTCGAGCCGGCGCTCGCCCCGCCGGTGCACATGTCGGTCACCTGGTCGGCGCGCGATGCAGACGAGTTCGCCGGACTCGCCACCGGCGTGCGCCCGCAGCGCTTCTACACGCGCTACGGAAACCCCACGCACGAGCGCGTCGCGCGGCTGATCGCGCGGCTCGAGGGCGGCGAAAGCGCGCTGATGACGGCGAGCGGCATGGGCGCGGTCTCCTCGGTGCTGCTCGGGCTGCTCGGCGCCGGCGATCGCGTGGTCGCGCAGACCAGCCACTACATGGGCAGCACCCAGTGGTTCACCGAGCTGCTGCCGCGCTTCGGCGTGCAGGTCGAGCGCGTGGACCAGACCGACACCGGGGCGATCGTCGCCGCGCTGCGCCGCGGCGCGAAACTCGCGATGTTCGAGACGCCGTCGAATCCGACGATGGCGATCACCGATCTGCGTGCGGTCGCCGAGGCCGCGCGCGCGTGCGGCGCGATCACGGTGGCCGACAACACCTTCGCCACGCCGCTGAACCAGCAGCCGCTCACGCTCGGCATCGACGTCGTCGTGCACAGCGCCACCAAGTACCTCGGCGGCCACCACGATCTCATCGCCGGCGTCGTCGTCGCGCGCGACGAGATCCTCGAGCGCATCTGGCGCGGCACGATCGCGCTCGGCGCCACGCTGGGCGCCTTCGACGCGTGGCTGCTGCTGCGCGGACTGCGCACGCTCGCGCTGCGCGTGGCGCGCGCCAACGACAACGCGCTGCGCGTGGCGCGCTTCCTCGACGCGCACCCCGGCGTCGAAGCGGTGCACTACCCCGGGCTCGAAAGCCATCCGCAGCACGCGCTCGCCCGTTCCCAGATGCGCGGCTTCGGCGGCGTGCTCTCGGTGCGCATCGCCGGCAACTACGCGGACACCGCGCGCTTCGTCTCGCGCCTGCGCCGCTTCACGCACGCGGTGAGCCTGGGCGGCGTCGAATCGCTCGCCGTTCACGCCGCAGCGATGGTCGCCGGCACGCTGGACGACGAGCAGATGCGCGCCGCCGGCATCGCGCCGAATCTGGTGCGGCTGGCCTGCGGCATCGAGGCGGCGGACGATCTGCTCGCGGACCTCGATCAGGCGCTCAGATAGCCACCTGCGACCCCAGTTCCACCACCCGATCCGGCGGCAGGCCGAAGTAGTTCGCCGCGCTGGTGCTGTTGCGCAGCAGCCAGCCGAACAGCGAGCGACGCCAGCCGAACAGGCCGCGTCGGCTCACCGAAACGAGCGTCGGCTTGCTGGTGAAGAACGAGGTCTCGTGCAGCGTGCAGACGACGCCCTTGCGCGCGATCTGGCGCAGCACGCCGTCGATGCGCGGGTTCTCGCGGAAGCCGAAATGCGCGATGACGCGCACGATGCCGTCGGGGCTGCGCATCACCTCGACGCGCTCGTCGTCGAGCACGCGCGGCGCTTCGTCGAACACGACCGTGAGGAAGATCGTCTGCTCGTGCATCACCTTGTTGTGCTTCAGGTTGTGCAGGAACGAGCTGGGCCAGCCCTGCGGCGTCGACGAGAAGAAGAGCGCCGCGCCGGGCACCCGCGGGATCTGCGACAGGTCGATCTGGTATCCGTCGGGGCTCGCCTTCGGACGCATGTCCTTGCGCAGCCGCAGGATTTCCATGCCGCGCCGCCACGTCGTCAGCACGGTGAACATGATGGCGGCGAGCAGCAGCGGGAACCATCCGCCCGACGGAATCTTGGTGGCGTTGGCCGCAAAGAAGCTCGCCTCGAGCGCAACGAAGACGGCGAACAGCGGCCACAGCGCGCGCACACGCCGATCGGCGAAGGCGGGCAACGCGATCAGCATCATCACGCTGGTGAGGGTCAGGTCTCCCGCAACGGCGATTCCATAAGCCGAGGCGAGCGCATCGGAGCTGCGGAAGCCGACGACCAGCGCGAGCACGAGCACGAGCAGCAGCCAATTGACCATGGGGATGTAGACCTGCCCCTGCTCGGCGTCGGAGGTGTGCAGCACGCGCAGACGCGGCAGGAAGTTCAGCCGCGACGCCTGCTGCGACGCCGAGAAGGCGCCGGCGATCGTTGCCTGCGACGCGATGACGGTGGCGGCAGTGGCCAGCACGACGGCCGGCAGCAGCAGGTTTTCCGGGGCGAGCAGGTAGAACGGATTGCGGATCGCCTGCGGATCGAGCAGGACCAGCGCGCCCTGCCCGAAGTAGTTCAGCATCAGCGCCGGCAGCACGAGCACGAACCAGCCGACGCGGATCGGACGTGACCCGAAATGCCCCATGTCGGCGTACAGCGCCTCGGCGCCGGTCATGCACAGGAAGACCGCTCCGGCCGCGACGAAGGCGAGCGCCGGTTGCTCGACGACGAGCGCCCAGGCGAAGCGCGGATCGAGTGCGAGCAGCACCTGCGGATTGCGCACGATGCTGAGCACGCCCGCCGCGGCGATCGCGACGAACCACAGCGCCATGATCGGCCCGAAGCGCGCGCCGACGTGGCCGGTGCCGCGGCGCTGGATCGCGAACAGCGCAACGAGAATCGTGACCGCGATCGGCAGCACGACGACGTCGAGTTCGGGCTCGAGGACGGTCAGCCCCTCCACGGCCGACAACACCGAGATCGCCGGCGTGATGACGGCGTCTCCGTAGAACAGCGAAACGGCGAAGGCGCCGAGAATCGACACCAGCCAGGTCAGGCGCGGATGCCCGCTCAATGCGTGCGTGCAATGCGAGAGCAGCGCGAGAACGCCGCCTTCGCCGCGGTTGTCGAAGCGCAGCATGATCGTCACGTACTTCAGCGACACGATGATCATCACCGACCAGAAGATCATCGACAGCAGCGCGAAGACGTTGGCCTGCGTCAGGTCGAGTCCGTGGTCGGGGTCGAAGGCGACCTTGAACGCATACAGCGGACTGGTGCCGATGTCGCCGAAGACGATGCCGAGCGCTCCGACGACGGCGGCGGGTAGACGCGTTCGGGAGACGGCCGGGCGCATGGAGCGCGAAGTGTATCAGCGTGGCCCCGCCCGACGCGCGGGCGGGAACATCCGACGCGCGGGCGGGAACGCGCGGCGGCTCAGGCGTGATAGCCGATGTCGCTGCGCACCTTGCCGCGGAATACCCAGTACGACCAGGCGACGTACAGCAGCAGCACCGGCAGCAGCAGCAGCGTTCCGACCATCAGGAAGGCGAGCGCCTTCGGGGAAGCCGCGGCGTCCCACAAGGTGATCGACGGCGGCGCGATGTACGGCCACAGGCTGATCACGAGTCCGGTGAAGGCGAGGAAGAACAGCGCGAAGGAGCAAAGGAAGGGCAGCAGCTCCCGGCCCTGGCGCAGCGCGCGTAGCAGCAGCAGCGCCACCGCGATCGTCAGCAGCGGAACCGGCGAGAAATAGAGGATCTGCGGCCAGCTGAACCAGCGCTCGGCGATGCGCGGCTCGGTGATCGGCGTCCAGATGCTGATCAGCGCAATGAAGGCGAGCACGCCCCACAGGCTTCGCCGCGCCACCGCCCGCGCCCATTGCTGCAGTTCGCCCTCGGTCTTCAGCACCAGCCAGCACGCGCCCTGCAGCAGGTAGCCGAAGACGAGCCCGAGGCCGGTGAGCAGCGGAAAGGGCGAGACCCAGTCCCAGCTCGTGCCGACGAAGTGGCGGCCCTCGACGGCGAAGCCCTGGATGAAGTTGCCGAGGATCACGCCCTGTGCGTAGGTGGCGGCGAACGAGCCCAGCACGAAGCCGGTATCCCACAGCCAGCGGCGCGCGCCGTGCACCTCGCGGAACTCGAAGGCGACGCCGCGAAAGACGAGTCCGAGCAGCATCACGAGAATCGGGAAGTACATCGCCGGAATGACGATCGCGAAGGCGAGCGGAAAGACGGCGAGCATCGCGCCGCCGCCGAGCACCAGCCAGGTCTCGTTGAAGTCCCAGACGGGCGACACCGAACCGATCATCCGCTCGCGATCGTCGGCATTGCGGCGAAACGGAAAGAGCATCGCGACGCCGAGGTCGAAGCCGTCGAGCAGCACGTACATGAACACCGACAACGCGAGGATCGCCGCCCACAGCGGCACGAGGTCAAGCGCCACGACCGGCCTCCTCCCGTTGCGGCCCTCGCGCGGCGCCCGCCGGGCGGAAGGTCTCCCGGCGCGGCTCGTCGGTAACCGCCGACAGCGGACGCGCCGAGCGCTTGTGCGCCTCCTCCGCGTCTTCAGTCTCCTCTTCGGTCTCCTTTTGCGAGGCCTGCTCGGGACCGATCAGCACCATCCGGCGCAACAGCACGAAGCCGCCGCCGAACATCACCAGATAGCCGACGATGTACACGGCAAAGGACAGCGCGACGTCGGCCGCGGCCAACGACGGCGAGATCGCGTCGGCCGTGCGCATCAGCCCGTAGACGACCCAGGGCTGCCGCCCTACCTCGGTGACGGTCCATCCGGCGAGCACTGCGACGAAGCCCATCGGCATCCCGAGGCGCGCGAAGCGCAGGAAGGCGCGCGACTCGTAGAGCCGCCCGCGCCGGTACGCGGCCCAGCCCGAGACGACGATCGCCAGCATCAGCAGGCCCAGGCCGACCATGATGCGAAAAGCGAAATAGGGGATCGCCACCGGCGGACGATCCTCGCGCGCGAAGGCCTTCAGGCCCTGCACTTCGGTGGAGAAGCCGTGCGTCAGGTACAGGCTGCCGACCGCGGGAATCGCCAGCTCGTAGCGATTGCGCTCGGCCTGCTCGTCGGGCAGCGCGAACAGCGACAGCGGCACGTGCGTGGTGCTCTCCCACAGTCCTTCCATCGCGGCGAGCTTGGCCGGCTGGTGGTGCAGCGTGTTCAGCCCGTGCAGGTCGCCGACGACGACCTGGAACGGCACCATCACCGTAAGGAAGACGAGCGACATCCACACCATGATCCGCGACTCGGCCACGTGCCGGCGCTGCAGCAGGTAGTGCGCGCCGACGCCCAGGATCACCAGCGCAGTGGTGACGACGAATGCGGTGACGGTGTGCACCAGCCGGTACGGAAACGACGGGTTGAAGATCAACTGCACGAGATCGGCCGGCACAAAGCGGCCGTCGATCACCTCGTGCCCGGCGGGCGTCTGCATCCAGCTGTTCGACGCGAGGATCCAGAACGACGACAGCAGCGTGCCGAGCGCGACGAGATAGGCCGACAGCACGTGCGCCCATTGCGGAACGAGCTTGCGTCCGAACAGCAGTACGCCGAGGAAGGCCGCCTCGAGGAAGAACGCGGTGATGACCTCGTAGCCCAGCAGCGGGCCGATCACGCTGCCGGTAGCATCGATGAAACGGCTCCAGTTGGTGCCGAACTGGAACGGCATGACGACGCCGGAGACCACGCCCATGCCGAAGGAGATCGCGAAGATCTTGATCCAGAACGCGGAAAGCCGGCGGTAGACGTCGTCCTTGCGGATCCACCATAGTGTCTCGAGCGTGGCGACGTAGCAGGACAGGCCGACGGTGAACGCCGGCAGCAGGATGTGGAAGGCCACCACCCAAGCGAACTGCAGGCGCGACAGCAGCAGTGCGTCCAAGCCCCCTCCTCCCCGCACGAACCAGCGGGCAGCGCTGCAATCGCGATGCCTGCGATCACTACGGGTTTTCTTCGGCGCTATCCCCTACGGGTTGTCCGGTTGGAGGCCGGCGGCTAGTGTCCTGTTCCGCAGATACCTTGCCTTTGGCGAGGCTTGGCGGGGTGAGATGCAAGGAGCGGGACCGGGTCGATATCGGGGATATCGACCCGGTCCTGCGACGCGGCAGATCGCCCTGCCAAGCTTCGCCCTTCGGGTTCGCGCCACACGGGCGCGCTGCTGCGTTGGCAAACCGGGTCGATGTCCCCGACATCGACCCGGTTCGCCCCCTTGCCCCCCGCCC
>CALCZN010000043.1:0-31847 GCA_937903095.1 uncultured Burkholderiales bacterium | reverse complement strand
GCCCGACAACTTTCTCGTATCCGGGGCGCGGATCTACGGCATCGACGCTCACGCAGGGTATCGCAATCTCGTCGAGTACGACCTTGCCCAGTTTCTCGGACAAATGGTCGTTTCAATGGGAAACCCGCTGTCGCGCCGCGTGCATCGACGATCCGGAGAGATGGAAGCGGCTGTACTTCGTGGCTACCGCAGCCTCATGCCCTTCGATGAGGACGCGCTGCGCTGGCTGCGCGGGTACTTCCTCGTCAGTTTGTGGTTGAATGCTTCCGCAGCCGGCCCTGCGCAGCGCTGGTTCCGGCGTCCACTGTTGCTCGAAGATCTCAAACGACTATCGGACGCCGTGCTTCCGGCTGCTTAATGGAGACGACCGGGATGAGCAGTAAGAGCCACGAGGGAAATGGCTGGGATGCCAATACGCATTATCGAGACACGCGTGTCGCACGCAACTACGACGGCGAGCGATTCTCGAGTCTTGCCGGCCGGGTCTTCAATGATCGTGAACGACGACTCGTTCGTTCGATCTTCGCCCGGTTGCTTCCTGCAGGAGCACGCGTCGCCGACATTCCCTGCGGCACCGGGCGGCTCGCGGAGCCGCTGCTTGAGGCAGGCTTTCGCGTGCACGGCATGGACATCTCCGAGCAGATGCTGCAGGTCGCCCACGAGCGCCTTGGGCGCTTCGGCGACCTCTTTTCGACGGAAGTCGCCGATGCGAGGTCGCTCGCCGAAAGCGATCCCCGCTTCGACGGGGTGCTCTGTGCGCGCGTGCTCATGCATTTTCCATTGGACGAGCAGATCGCCTTCCTTCGCGGGGTTGCGGCGCTGAGCCGCGGCCCCATCGTCATCAACCATTCGTTCAGCTCGCCGTACCAGCGGCTTCGACGACGCGTGAAATCGCTGCTCGGCCACCAGCCGTCGGCCCGTTTCCCGATCACCGAAGAGCAGGTCCATCGGCTGCTCGATGCGTGTGGGCTGCGCGAGACGCAGCGCCATCGCCTCGCGGCTCCGATCAGCGAAGCCGTCTATATCGTCGTGTTGCCGCGGACGCGGCAAACGCCGGCGAACGCCGGAGCCGTTGAGCAGGTGCCTGCCTGATCAGGGCGACGGATTCCTCCAGCCGACCGGCTTGTAGATCCAGACGTTTCCGGCATTCGGATCCTGCAAGGCGACGAAGGCGTCGAGGTTCGGCGCGTACTTCCATTTGCCGAGGATGCCGGTGCCGACGTCGGCGCCGGGCACGGCCTGCCTCGGCGTCCGCTGCTTCTCGATCGTCCAGCCTTCGCGCGAGATCGTCGCCGGAGGCTGCAGCATCCAGACCTGCCCGCCGCCGCACCACAGCACGAAGCGCGCGCGCGTGGGGTCGAAGTCGAAGCCGCAGTTGCGGATCGACGTCGTTCCGCTCGATAGCATCTGCGCGAATTCGCCGCTTGCGTCGAGCGGAACGACGGTCTGATCGCGGTTCGATGCCCCGGGCGTGTTCAGGTTCCAGTAGACGAAGGGGACATCGTTGATTGCCGTGCGTACGAAGAGCCGGCGCACCGCATCGTATCCGCAGGCTACCTGGTTCCCGGGGCCGTCCCAGTACGTCCCGACCTTCTCCCACGTGTCCTTCGTCGGGTCGCTCAGCTCGTGCAAGGTGTATCGATACAGCGCATAGGTCTGCCGGATATAGACGACGTCCTTGCCGTTCTCCTGCGCGTATGCCGTGCAGGCGTTGATGAAGCTGTAGCCGCTGGGCATGACGAGTCTTCCGTTCCTAAAGGCGTCCCGGTTCTGCCACATGCGCCCGCCGACGACTTCCGGATGCGCGCCGCCACGCTGGATGTGTGAGCCGGTGGTGCCGCCCACTTTCATCGGATCCGCCCTGTTCGGATCGAACAGGTACGGCCCGGTACGGCCGGCGCCGTCCTCGAGCACGTAGTTCCAGCCGTTGTTGAACGCGGCGCCGCCGAGCGTGAGGAAGCGATCGATGATGGGAAGATAGATCGAATTGTCGTAGGTGTGGGCTGACGCGGGGGCGTTGTACGGCCCGTCCACCGCGTGCCAATGACCGACGCTGTCCTGGCGGATCGCACTCGGCAGCGACGCACGTTCCCATTTGCGGGTGGAGCCGCGCCAGAAATAGACGTCGTTGCCGCTGTAGTTCGCGTGGCCGCCGCCGTAGAGAATGAGGTTGCCGCGCTTCGAATCCCAGGCGAACGAGCTCCAGGCGCGGATGATCGCAGCCGGGTTGCCGTAGTAGCCCGGGCGCAGATCGAGCGGCGGCCAGGCGCTCGAGAATTCATTGAGATTGACTTTCTTCCACTCGCCTTCCGGCATCGTGCGCACGATCTCGGACAGTTCGCGCAGATCCGGAGACGGGTCTTCGGGAACGGGATCGGGGGCAGCGAGAATCTCGATGCGCACGACCGCATCGGCCACGGCGCCCGCCGCGTCGCGCACTTCTACGATCGGCGTAAAAACGCCGGCGGCGCTCGGGGTTCCGGTCAGCTTCCCGCTGGAAGCTTCGAGCGCGAGGCCAGGAGGGAGCTCGCCGCGCGTCGCGCTCCAGCGGTACGGTGTCACGCCGCCGTGCGCGGACAGTTGACCGGAGTACGCGTCATCGACCTGACCGACCGGTAGCGTCGCCTCGGCCTGTTCGAGGACGGGTGCCGTGTTTCCTTCCCAATGCAGTCGGATCGCATCGACGACGAGCGTCGAGGCGCCGATCTTGATGAGCGCGATGGTGTCGTCGCCGCCAGCTTCGAATGGGAAGACGCCGATCGAATTCCACTCGCCAATCGACGTCCCCTGATCGAGCACCGCTGCATCGACGACGCCGAACCGGTGATACACCGATACGGCGACTGCCGCCGGTTCGGAGGAGGGTTTCGGCCAGCGGACCGAGACGTCGTAATAGCCGGTACGCGGAACACTCCCCTCGAACACGGCGCGAGCGGCGCCGTCGCCGGTGCTCTGGAGCACCTGCGCGCTCTCGGCGAGCGGTCCTCCGTCGATGCGGACAAAGGTACCGGTTGTCTTGACGGAGGGATCCGTGCCGCGAAGGACGACGATGTCGGACGGCGAGGGCGACGGTGGTTCTTCCTGGCCGGGAGCCGATTCCGGATCAGGTGCGGGCTGTGCGCTCGCCCCTTCTTCGCTCGATCCGCCACATCCGGAAAGGCCCACCAGAAACACAAGAGCGCAAAACCAGCAGAAGAATCTCGACGGCATTGATCTTCCTCCCTCGATGCGCGCTTCCGACTTCCAGAGTCCGATGTTCGGCGACTTCGACGAAACCGACGGCGAACAGGGTTGGGCGAAGGGGAAATTCGGCAAGCAATGTCAACGTCGGGTCGGGGGCGCCGGACGAAAGCCGCCGTAGCCCGGTTATGCTGAACCCCCGGACAGCAATGGCGAAGATCGCGCCGTGCGGAACGAAGGCGATCGAAGAGGTGAAGGTTTGTTTTCGACACGGCTGTCGCCGGTTACCGTCATCGTCCCGACTTACAACCGAGCGGCCTTTCTTCGCCATTCTCTCGACAGCCTGCTCGGTCAGGATTGGCCACCGGAATCGATCCTCTGCGTGGACGACGGCAGCAGCGACGACACCCGCGCTCTCGCCGCATCGTATGGCTCGCGCATTCGCTATCTGCATCAGGAGAACCGCGGCAAGTCCGCAGCACTGAATCGCGCGATTCCGCTCGTCGACACCGAATTCGTCTGGTTCTTCGACGACGACGACCACGCGTATCCGTGGGCCACCACGTTGCTGCTGGATGCACTGCTGGAGGATCCGACGCTGGCTTTCGCTTTCGGCACTTCGGATCTCGGCCGGTCGGGTGCCGATGGCAGCGTCGAGTTCGTTCGCCGACGCGATTACCCGGTGCTGGGCGCGCCGATGGAGGTCCAGCGTGCGACGTTGCTGCGGATGTCGTACTTCACACTGTGCGGCAGCATCGTGCGCACGTCGGCAGTGCGGGCGGCGGGCTGCTTCCGGGAAGAGTTGACTCGTTCACAGGACTACGAATTCCTGGTACGTCTGGCGTTGCGCGGGCGCTTTAGCTACGTGGGGCGAAGCGTCTTTCTGCAGCGCGTGCACGGTGGCGTTCGCGGATCGGCAACGATGCAAATTCCTTCCAGCAGCGTGCAGCGCACCTGGCGCAACTTCGACCGGGTGATCGGGCACGAACTGCTGGCGAGGCTGGATCTGTCCGACTTCGAGCGCGAATTGCCATGCCTGGCCGAGACCGACCCTGATCTTCGCCGGGCGCCGTCGGAACGGTTTGCCCGGATCACCCGTGCGTGGATCCTCGCGACGAAGTCGATGCTGGACGTCGTCGTCGACGACCTCCTGTCCGGGCTGAGCGTCGACGGCGACGTGCCGTTGAGTAGAACCGAGCGGGAACGATTGCTCGCGCTCATGAATCATCATTACTTCGCAGGTGCCGCCGGCGAACACATGAAGAGCCTGCTGCGTCTGTGCGCGTTGCAGCGAAGCGCAAACGGTCGCGAAGCGCTGCTGCAGTTCACGCGCGGACTCTATTGGCAGGCGCGAGCCGCCGACCGGCAGAAGGAGAAGGCGGCTCTGCTCGCGCTCGCCGTCGTCTATTGGGTCGCAGCGGGACGTATCCCCCGCGTGCCGCGCAGCAGCCAGCCGGCGGCGTGACCGGACCTGCTCAGTGTTTTTCGCTCGCGTCGCGATGCAGGCTCGCGAGCGCCGACATTGCCGCTCGGGAGCTGCGGGACAGGCCGAGATGGCGTGCTGCCCAGCCGAAACTCTGCGCGACGGCCGGGAGGCGCGCGGTCTTCAGTCCGGCGCGCATCAGCTCGACGAAGGCCCAGTACTGGTGCGAACGCATGCCGGAAAGCAGTTCCGGGTCGTCGGATCGTGCCTGTATCCAGGCCAGCGCGGAACTGATCGCCAGCGCATCGTCCCTGCAACGGTCGACCGTGTCGGTGACGACGGTGAGGCTGTTCCCGCTTTCGACGACGGTGACGAGGTCGTCGGTGAGATAGGCAATCTCGCGCGAGACCGCGATCAGCCGCCAGAACAGTTCGTAGTCCTCGCAGGTGTGGAGATCTTCGCGGAAGAAGCCGGTGTCGTCGAGCAGGCTGCGGCGGAAGCAGACGGTGGAGGTCTTGACGCCGAAGATCGACAGCATCCTTTTCCTGTCTTCGCGGATCTCGCGGACGTTGTTCAGCCGCGGGTGCAGGTCGCCATCGCGTTCGACCAGATAGGAGGTGTGCAGGAAGTCGCACTCGGGACGCGAATCGATCGCCTCCATGCACCGCTCGTTCTTTTCCGGGTGCCAGCGATCGTCGGAGTCGAGGAATGCGACCCAGGTCGAGCCCGCCTGTGACATGCCGAGGTTTCGGGCCGCCGCAGCCCCGGCGTTGCTCTGAAGCATGAAGCGGACCGATTCGTGGCGCATCGCGTAGCGCCGGGCGATTGCGGGCGACTCGTCGCGCGAGCCGTCGTCGACTATCCAGATCTCATCGACCGGCTTCGTCTGCGCGAGAACCGAATCGATGGCTGCAGCGAGCGTGGCCGCGCGGTTGTAAACGGGGATGACGACGGAAACCGATTCGCTCATTGCGTGCAACGCCACCTGCAACTGCTCAACTTCCGCTTCGGAGCCGACCGATGCGGAGACGCTCGCTTGCCTTGCGCATGACATGGAACACTTCGACAGCGGCGGCGGGGTGGACCCTCGAGACGACGAGCAACCACGACATTGCGGAAGCGGCGAAGACCGTCATCAGCGACAGGATTGGCGCCAGTTCGAACTCAAAAGACAACCACATCGCGCCGAGCGCGACCGGCGCGACCATCGCCGAGAGCAGGACGCTGCGCTCGCAGGACCGGAGCAAGTCGCGTACCCCGATCGACATGTAGCGTCGCAGGAGATAGGCGGCGTAGCAGGCGTTCGCCAGTGCGCCGCCCACGAAGCCCCAGGCGACCATCTGAAGGCCGAACCAGACTGTCACCAACAGAAAGCCGGCACGGAAGAAGAAAGCCAGCGTCGCCGCCCGCAGATACAGATCGGCACGGGAGCGGGCAATGAGAAACGACGACATTGGCGAGAATGCCGCGCCGGAGGCCACGGCGACGCACAGGATTCGCGCGATGGGTATGGCGTCGAGCCATTGTGACCCGAGGAGCAGCCGAACGATAGGATCGGCGGCGACGGCAGCCGTGACCAGTGCCGGCCATGTGAAGCCGGTGACGACCGACACGATGCGCAGATAGATCGGTGCGACATTCTCGCCGCTGCGGCTCCTTTCGGAGAAGTAGGGCATCATGAATTTCCACAGCGGCTGCATGATCAGGTTGTTGATCATCGTCGCCAGGCCGAGCGCCTTGTTGAACATGCCGGTGTCGGCCGCGCCGAGCACCTTGCCGATGACGAGATCCGGTGCCGCCTCGTTGGCGGAGCCAGCCAGGCTTCCGCCGGTCACGGTCAGCCCGAACTTCAGCACGCGATGCAGCTCGCGCCGGCCGGGCA
Source organism: uncultured Burkholderiales bacterium (assembly GCA_937903095.1). Classification (GTDB taxonomy): domain Bacteria; phylum Pseudomonadota; class Gammaproteobacteria; order Burkholderiales; family Burkholderiaceae_E; genus Zeimonas. Next base: position 25,362 of record CALCZN010000043.1, on the reverse strand, counting down.
GCCAGGGGAGCCGCCGGGGGCGCAGGATCGTCGCGAGAATCACCGTGGCGAGCAGGCCCGCACTGGCCCCGAGTGCCAGCGAGAGTGCGCCCATTCCCGCAAGCGCCAGCGCGATCGACGCGGCCACGCGCACGGCCGAGCCCGACACATTGATGATCAATCCCCGGCCGAACAGCATCGATCGCCGCAGGCAGGCGAGCGTGACCGATCCGAACGGGAGCAGAAAGAAGTTCGCTGCCAGCACGACGAGAATCGGCGTGAGTTGCGGATTCCGGTAGAACTGCGCTACCCAGGGGGAGGCAACGAGCAGCGCGGCGCCCACCGGCCAGGCGGCAAGCAGACTCACCGTGAAGGCGGCCCGGATCCGTTCGTCGGTGAGCTCCTTCTCCTGAACGATGTAGTTTCCGACGCCGAGCTCGCGGAAGGCATGGGCGAGTCCGGTGAAGCTTGCGGCCACGGAGAACGTTCCGATCTCGGTGGGCGTCAGCAATCGCGCGAGTACGACCGTACTCAGCAGCCCGATGATGACGCCGAGATAGCTCTCCGCGGCCGCGAGGTAGAAGTTCCTGCGTGCAGTCATCGTCCTGCTATGCTCGTCCGGAGAAGGCTGTGAACGAGCCGGTGCGCTTGCGCGAGCGTTCCTGCAACTCGTCCAGGAGCGCGTAGAGCCTGCCGGCCAGTACGTCGCGGCGGTGCTCCTCGAGCCAGCGCTCGGTCCGGTCCGACTGGGGCTGCGCCGTACCGGCCCGAAGCCTGCCGAGGATCTCGAGCAGCCGTTCGTCGTTGCCGTCCTCGCATAGAAAGCCCGCGCCGAGCTCCTCGACCGCCCGCGACGCCTCGCCGGGCGCTCCATGGACGAGAACCGGCCGCTTCGCGGCGAGATAGTCGAAGAGCTTGCCGGGAAGATAGCGTTCCAGTTCGGGCAGCGCGATCAGGAGCAGGGCATCCGCCTGCTGCATCGCGCGTACCGCCTGCGTCTTCGACATGTGAGCGATGGCACGCACGTTCGCCGGGAACGGGAAGGTGTCGAGCATCGCTTTGGCCTCCGGCGACTTGCGGCCGATGAAGTCGACGACAACCTGTTCGCGCCATTCGGCATGCTCGGCGAGCAGGCGCCCGAAGCTTCGGAGGAATCGATCGGGGGACGCGTGATCCGCGAGGTTGCCGACCAATGCAATGCGCAGCGGCGAGCCTGCATCTCGAGTGGCGGGCACCGCGGCATCCGCGTCGAACTCCACGGGATCCCATCCGTTGGGCAGCAGCAGCGCCTTGTCGGCGGTGAGCTCGGGGAAGGTGAGGAGGTGGTGCTGCAGCTGCGACCGGGTCGTGAACAGGACTTTGTCGGCCCGCGCAAGGCAACGACGCTCCCATTTTCGATCGTCCTTGCCCAGGCGTACGAAAGAGAAAGGACATTCCGTCCATTCGTCGCGGTAATCGAGGATCAGTGGCACTCGAAAATACGGCGCGACGAACGCCGCCGCGATGAACATCTCGAAAGTCGGACCCGATGCAAGAACGGCCGATGGCGGATCGATTCGCAGATAGTCGATCGCCGCGTGGGCGTACTCCACCGCATCGAGGAATCCGCCGTTCGTTCGTGGGAAGAGCGACCAGGACGGCGCTCGCGCAGTGGGCGCGAGAGGCAGGATCGTGCTCGAAGGCGGAACGCGGGCGAGAAGTTCGTCACCGCCGATCCGGTCCTGATCCGTCGCCTCGCCGCCGAATGCGGTGACCCGCCAGCGCGCTCGCGGACTGTACTCGAGGAACGACAGCGGTCGGTAGACGCCAGCCCAGGTGCTGGGAGGCAGGGACCATGCGAACAGTGCCAGGTGCCGGGCCGGAGACGGTCCGTTTCCTGTTCCTCGCGCCGCGCGCAACTTCAGGGAGATCCATTTCCGGTATGCATACGCGGTGTCGATGAGGGTCTGCATCGCAAATGCGAACTGCGGCGGGCCGTGTACGGCCGTTCATTCCTGCGTTGCAAGCGTCTTCCCGGCCATCGGGACGGGACGCCGACGCATCAGAACTGCGCCTTTCTCGCATGCGAGTCGCTCTTGCACGAATTCCGGATGCTCCTGCTCCCAGCGTCCGAGCGCCGCGCGCTCGCCTGCACGATTGGCGTCGTCGAGTAGTACCGAGCATCGGGGCGACAGCCGATCGGCCAATCGTGCTAGCGCCGGATACCGCGCGAGCGGCCTGAGCGTTCCCGGAGGGCCGTCGATGACGACGAGATCGACCTGGCGTGCTGTCTCTGGCAGCCCGACAAGCGAGTACCAAGGCGCCGGGAAATCGGCTATGCGCTCCAGCGGGGCGTCGACGACGGTGGCCCATTGTTCGAGACCATACCGTTTCAGTTGCCGGCGCGTCTGCTCTGCATAGGTCGAATCATGCTCCAGGCTATAGACGTGCCCGTTACCGTTCATCTCGAGGCAGCGTGCGATCACGACGGTCGAGGTGCCTGAGCTGCATTCGATGACGTTTCCCGGGCGAAGTTCACGAACCTCCTCGGCGACCGCGAGAAGGAAAACGGGAGAAGCAGCCCACCCGCGCATGGACGGTATCGGTCCTTTCAGGCCCAGGCATCGATCCAATGATGCGAGCGCTGCCAGTTGACCAAAAAGCGCCTGCGCTTCCGTTCTCGCCTGCGCCGCCTCGTTCTCGATGCGGTATGCCATCTTGTGGACCCTGCGAATCTTGTGCAGGCAGACTAGAACGCCTCCCAAGACGGACACGAGTAATAGAGTATTGAGCAGCGGGATCAGGTTCACGTCAGCAATGAGCGCGGGCGGCGACAAGAGCCGATCGCCGAGTATCTCTCAAAAGCCCGAACGCCGATCGAAGGGCGAGTCGGAGAGGATTACAATCCTTGAGCTACTTCGCGCCTGTTGCCGAAATGGTCAACTGACCAGTAAGCAGCGCGCAGAAGGGCGCGCGGATCGTCGATCACGTGGCGAATTGGTGAGCCGATCGAGCGACCTACTTCAGACCTGATTCCGTGCGCATAATCGCGCAGTCCCAGACGGGACAGGTTGTAGCGCCAGGTTCGCGCCTGCCGCTCGATATGCCGGCCAAGTGCCCGTTTCTGATCCGATGACAGGCGAACGCCGACGTGGCCTCGTTCGAGGGCGATGTAGCCGCGAAGCTTTTCCCGGGAGACGAACTCCGCGCTGTCGGGATGTGTAAGGTTGCCCGAATGCCGATGATGCAAAACGATGTCTCGCAGCTGGAATACGAACGAGCCTTCACCAGCTAGCCGTAGCCAGAACAGCCAATCCTCGCCTGCACGGAAGCTCTCGGGCATGCCGCCAACGCGTACGGCAGCATCGCGGCGGAAGCAGGTGGCCGAGGTGGGAATGATGCTCGCCTTGAGCAGCGCAGTCGTCGCGTTGGGTAGTCGGAAGACCGTCTCCTCACCGTCTTTGGAGCCGAGTTCTTCCTTTTGCAGCACTTTCCCTCCGACGAGACCGTGGTGTTCTTCGCCACCGGAGGAGACCACCGTGGCATCAGCGAAGCTGAGCGCTACGTCGGGGTACCGACCTGCCATGCTGATCAGTGTCTCGAGCGCATCTGGCAGGTACTCGTCGTCCGAATCGAGGAAACCCACGTAGCGCGTGGAGGCGTAAGCGATACCGCGGTTCCTAGCGGCACCAGGTCCCATATTCTTCGGCAATTGGATGATCTCAACAGGAAAATCTTGCTGCCAAGACCACTTCTCTACCGACGCGACAGTGTCGTCCGCGGAGGCGTCGTCTACGACGACAACGGCCCTCGGTAGCCTCGTTTGCGCCCGGACGCTGTCTAACGCACGGCCAATTGAACTGCTGCGGTTAAAAGTCGGGATTACAACTGTAATGTCTAGCGGATTCGCAGGCACCACCAAATGTACATCGAGATGAAGTCGCTGGCGTGGAGCAAATCACGCTCCCGAGCAATACCGGAAGTCAGAAGCTGGCAAATAAAGCCCCGGGATGGCGCGGCTGTTGGAGTTTCCGTCGTACCGCCGTCATTTCGCCGATACTCGCGCATCACCAACCGACAATGGTGTGTATCGACGGGGGCGTGTTTCTGTCGCGAGGGTCAGGCGACCGTGAGGCGGGTGCTTGCGGGCGGAAGATCGGTACGCTTCTCATACCCTTCAGCATTCACCAAAGTCAGGCGCCGATGACGCCAGCCGCTGTGCCGAATTTCTGTATCAACAAGGCGTCGACGAAGAATTTGGCAGCCCAGTTTGGGTATCGGTACTTCATGTATTCACCGTTGATCGGACAAGAACCCGGAATTCCTCCTCGTACACCCGGATCGCCGCCCTCAAGGTCTTGTACAGTCATATTGAAGTCGTTAGCCGCGGTTGCAAACTGGATCGGCCGGATGATCCCGCTTGCATGAGCTATCCGGCTCCAATTAACGGCCATCTGGGAATTTCCGGTCAGGCATGTCCATTTACTTGCAGGCTTCCATTCGCGGGAGATGAACCCTGGCAGACTCCCGTCCTCACGTTGCAGGCCTGCGGTTCTCTCGGCGAGCTCGATGGCACGTTCAATCAGATCCGAACGCTCGGCGGCTACCCCCACTTCCAGGATTCCTCGTATCGAATAGGCGATCGTGTGGGTCAATGCCCGGTCGTCTCTGTGATGGGAAAGGCAATTCCCGGTAAGCCACCCGTTAGGCCTCGAGTTGCTCAACGCCCATTCAACATTCCGGATTGCCGCATCCAGGAATTCCTGCTCACTGAAGGCGTGCGCGGCACGGACAAGAGCAAAAGCAGAGCGCGTGTTGTACGTGGCTGTTAGCGTAGAGGTGAAGGGAGAGGGGAATTTCCGCCAGCAGCCGTCCGTATCCTGCGCCTCGACGAGCCATCGTGCCGCTGCGCGAGCAGCGTCGCTGAAGTCCTCCTCCTTCGTTTCTTCCCAGGCCCGAACGAATCCGAACAATGCCTGTCCTGTATTGAAGATCGTAGGGGTGATAGGCTGCGCGCCTATGGTACCGGCTTGAATCCCGCCGCCTTCCAGTTGGATACTTACCTCCCACCGCGCCATTCGTACAGCCCGGTCGAACAGGTCCGGGCGTTCGAGAAGGCGTGCGGCATCGAACAGCGTAGGAATAATATATCCGGTAGTTTCGGGATATGAAGGCTTCCAGGTCCGAGTCTGGAGATCGTAGCTGTGCGGGACTCCGTCGTCCTCGGAAAGATCATGCGCCCTGCAAATCCAGTCGATAGCTCCCAGCAGATGTTCATCCAGATTTGCGCGCTTCTTTTCAGATCTGGTGGATGGGCGTAGAAGACGAAACATTGTTAGTTGACGCAGTGGACGTAGATTCGGGGCGCTATCCATTCCCGCCGCCGCCTCAAGTAAGGCAACTCAGGCGAGATTCGCCAAGCTACTGGCGTTGGAGTAGTTATGCAGTGACGAAATACCTGTCAGGGGAAGCTACTCCAGCACAGATCCCGGCACGAAGCAAGAGGCAGGCATCCCGCGAGGAGGGGTGACAATAGCCGTAGACATGGCCGAGTCGTTCGGGGTTCGCATTTCGGATCCACATCTTGTAACAATCGAGCGCAATGCAAAAAAGACGAAAGGAACTCCCGTACCATTGTATTCGGCTTTTGCGTATGTTAGTGCTGGCTGCGGTCGGAATCACCGGTTGCGCGCGTCCATGGTACGAGAATTACGGTACTGATCGCACGAGTGCGGCAGTTGAGCGTGTGACGGCCCGGCCGAGCCACGTTGCGAGCGAAGAGTCTCGTTCGGAGCGCGCGGCGTCGGTTCGCAAGATCCCCGCAGCGCTCCACGGGGCAGCCGACGTTGGATCCTTGTCAACTTCGCCGGTTCGTGCTCCCGACCCCCGTCCGTTACCTTCGTGGGCAGCGGCTCTTCCCCTCTTTGAATGGTATGAGATTCCGGGGACGGAGTTGCAGCGCTCGGATGCATGGACTGGATATCCGGGTTCGAAAGGCGGATCCAAGAGAGGAATACTTGCGTTTTCCGGCGGTGCGATCAAGGCACGTGGAAGCGAGTTGTTCATCGCAGGAGGTGGGCACACGGACTATTCGGGCAACGAGATCTTCTCGATCGTTTTGGGAAGCGAGCGCCCAAAATGGACGAGGCGCATCAATCCCAGCGTTGCTCCGCCGCTGCCCGACAGGAACGTTGCTTACTATGATGACGGTCGTCCGGCGTCCCGACACACGTACTGGACGCTGCAGTTCATCGAACAACGAAATCTACTGTTTTTTTTCGGTGCCCCCGCGCTCTGGGCTCGCGTGGGGCGAACCGAGGATGTCCTGGACGCGTTCGATCCGTCGACGAACGACTATCTGCCGGCGGGTAGGCTGCCCGGGTATCCAGGTATTGCCAATTATGCGACTGGTATTGCCAAGGACGCGGAAGGAAACGTTTACGTCCATATTCTCCGGACTGGCGAGTTGGTGCGATGGAATCAATCATCAAACACATGGACGAGCTTCGGCATGAGAGGTAAATATCAGTATGAAACGCCCTATGCAATTGACACGCGGAGGGGCCATATGTTTCGCTTGTCTAACGGAAAGGTGCCTGCGGCTTACTTCGACCTCGCACACGGCGCTGCGAAAGTTGATGTCATCGTTAAGGGTCAGGCAGCCGAGCAGGCTGGCGGAAGCGGGCAACTCGTCTACGATTCGGGAGCCGATGTTTTCTGGTTCTGGAAGAGAGGGGATTCCCGACTGTATCGCATACACCCCGAGACATGGGAAGCGACCGTGCAGCCAACTTCGGGGGTGGAGCCGAATAACGCGCGAGTTACGAGCATTCACAACACTTATGGACGATTTAACTATGCGCCCGAGCTATCTGGTCTGGTGTTCATGAGGGATGAGGCGACAAACGTATATTTTATTCGGACGTCGCGATAAGAAGAATCCTGCGTGTTTGCCGTGTTGAAACAATGGCCGTTATCCAAGCGCCGTCGAAGTCGCGTCGCTGCGGAGTATTGCCAGAGAGAATTCGGCTTACCGGCTTCTTGCGAAGGGAATGTACGAAGTTACACGCTGAAGCGCCGGGTCCTTCGCGACTGGATGACGAACCAGATGCAGAGCGGCTAGCCATGTGACGAGCGTGAGTGCGCCCGCCAGGACCATTGCCGGGATTGGAACGGTAGCATATCCGGCATTCAAGAGGGTAAACTTCATAGCCGCGGCCGGAGCGATGGCGAGCAACGTTACTCCCGCGCTTTTCGCGAGTACTCTGAGTATTGCTTTGCCGTCATTCGGGACAGCGCGCTGTTTCATCAGATAGAAGGCTGGCGTCATCAACGCGTAAACGATCGCGAAGGCCGTTGCAAACGCTTCGAGGGAGCGAAAGGTCACGATGACGGCGATCAGGATCGCGGCACGGAGCGGCTGAATGATGAGATCGGCTCGGCTTGCCAGATCGATCCGGCCTACGGCAGTCAGCAGCGACAGCACAAGACTCCACGTGGCGGAAAATGCCCCGGCCGCGCAGAACCAGGGCACGAGCGGGGCGGCTTCGTCCCACTGCGGGCCGAACAAGAGCCGCAGTGTTTCGACGGAATAGATGGACACGAAGGCGTAAAATGGCCATCCGAGCACGGTGAGCGCCGAGACTGCGTAAACAAATTTCTCCTCGAGGTTTCGTCCTTCGCGGTGCTGCGCCGCAAATGCCGGAAAAAGCACGTTACGCACGGCGCCGGTTATATCGAGGTGATAGAGGTTCATGATTCCCTGCGCTCGGCTGATAATTGCAACAGGTTGCACTCCAAGCACTTTTCCTACGACGAGGTCATTCACGTCCATCGCCACACCGGTCACTACGTTTGCCAGGGTGCTCTGCTTTCCATAGCCGAAAATCGAGCTCCACTGACGAAAGCCCGGCGCCAGTAATCGAGGAGCACCTCGAGCGATCCAGGTGGCGAGACCCAAGCCCAGGTTCGAGACGACCGACCCGATGGCGAGGCTGTCGGCCCCGAAGCCTTTCCAGGCCAAGCCGATTGTCGTCGAGACCCTGAGGACCGATGTTGCGAGATTTGCATAGAGCAGTCGTTCAAACTGCATCTCACGGCGCAACAGGGCGAGTGAAATGATGCAGAAGGGAAGCGTGAGAAAATTAAACGACGAGATACGAATGAGTCGCGTGAGAGCTTCGTTCCCGTAGAAGCGACCGATCCAGGGAGCGCCCAGCAGAAAGCACACAAACAAAAATACGCCGATCAGCAGCGTGAAGCCGAATGCCGACCGAACGTGATCTTCGGTCAGGTTCTTCTCCTGGACCAGGTAGCCGCCGACACCGAAGTCGCGAACCACTTGCGCGATGCCGATGACGGCCAGCGAGACGGAGTAGGTGCCGATCTCTGTCGGTGTAAGCAGTCGCGCGAGAACGAATGAAGAGGCGATGCTCATCGCCAGCAAGAGGTAGCGTTCGCTGAAGGCCCAGCCCAGCGACGATCGAACCCCACTCATTGCCTCTACCGTCCCTCAGGTCGGGGCTGCGCCGACGTTCCTTGTAGCGCGAAGAAAAGGTATAGAGCCGAGAACGTCATCGCTATGACCTTGTGACGCGGCCCTGATGCCCGCCGTGTTTGCCAATACAGAGCTCGAGCAAATTGTCGCAGGGCATATCGTCCGTTTGCGCTTTTACGTAGCCTACAGAGTCGCAGCAGCGGTCTGATTGATTCCATTATGGCGTCGACAAAGTAGTGATGGTTCATAAGTTCGCCCAGTCGATTCTTCTCGACGCCGCTCAACTCGGTCCCATACACTTCAAGCGCCGCGAGGAGGTCCTCGCTCATAGTGGCAAGTTGGGATTTTGTGGCGAGCGTCCAAGCTCTGGTAATCCTCGCGAACCTTTCGGCTGGGACGGTGTGTAGTTCCGGGTTCGTCCGGACGAGTTCGGTCAGTTCATCCGAGAAAACAGCAATGTCCAACTCGTTTCTGAGGTATGCGCCGATCGCACTGTCGAACCGGCGCCAAACGCGTTGCCGACTGGCAGCATCGGAGCGGCTATTGGCGGGACCTCGTTCCTCGTCATGTCGTCGCATCATATAGATGCTGCGATCGATGTAGGAAAACCGGGCCTTCGCCGCGAGCCGAACCAGGAACTCGTAATCTTGTGAGCGGAACAGATCTTCGCGGAATGCACCGGCCGCGTTCATCGCCTTTGTTCGAACGATAGTGCCATTGAGCAGAAAGATCGACTCGCGAAATAGGGAGACGCGTTGCGTCATGAGTCCGGCGGATAGGGCAGAAGGCACTTCCGCCGCCCTCGAGAATTGCAATCTGCCGTCCGGACCGGAGACTCCATAGTCCTTTGCTCCGAAGACGAAATCCAGAGACGGGTCGGCCTGTAACACCGGGACCAGTGTCGAAACGGCCCAGGGGTATGCGATATCGTCGTCGTCGAAAATCCAGACGAACTCGCTTTGGACCGTAGGAATTGCGAGATTCAGCGCGGAGGATTTCCCGCCGTTCGGCTTACCTATGTAGCGCACGTCCTTCCCGTAGCGCTCGACCACCGAGCGGGTCTCGTCGGTGCTACCGTCGTCGACGCACAGGATCGACTCCGGCCTCCATTCCTGTCGTAGAAGGCTGTCCAGGGACTCCTGAAGGAAACGCGCGCGATTGAAGGTGGGTACAACCACCGTGAGTGGTGCGCGCGGCGAGCGTAGCGGCGCCGGCGGGCGGTTTTTGGTGATTGGTTCCGTAGAGTTGTGCATCATTTGCGGAACGGATGGGGGCGCGAAACGGGATGGTTGCGAGACACGTCAGTGCCGCTGGTCCATTGAATGAGCGACGACGGGTTCACTGACGAGCGCCGTGCGAGAATCCGTCTCAACGTCAGTAAAAGAGTCGATCAAGACATGCTCAGCAACTTCCGGAAAGTCCTCGGACGCCGCTTCGACCAAGCCTTTCATTCGATCGATTTCCGCTCGTTTCGAGCGGCTCTTGACCGTGTCGGTCTGCCGCGTGGATCGACCGTGTGTGTGCATTCGGCACTCGGGTCGCTCGGCTTTGTCGAGGGAGGGCCGCGTACGATCATCGAAGCGCTTATTGACGCGGTCGGCCGGGAAGGCTGCGTTGCAATGCCGTCGTATCCCACCCTCGGATCGATGGCGAAGTATCTTGATACCAACCCGGTGTTCGACGTGCGCCACACGCCGTCCAAGGTCGGCTCGCTCACGGAGTTGTTCCGCACATGGCCTGGGGCGTTGCGCAGCGCTCATCCGACCAACCCGCTCGCCGCGTGGGGCGATGGCGCAGAAGAATTGCTTCGGGACCACGAGTGTTCTCCTACTCCATACGGCGACGAGACCCCCTTCGGGCGAATGGCTCGAATGGATTCTTCGTACATCCTGATGATCGAGACGCCGATTCTCAGCCTGCTGCACCACCTGCAGGAGCGGGCGAATTTTCCGAATTACCTGCTGCCCGGAGAACGCGAGGCGAGGATCATCGATTGGGAGGGGCGCCGTCGAATTGTGCGCACCCGGCTCCTTCGTCCCAAGATCCCGTACTACATCGCCATACCGCCCCAATCGGGGCAGGGCGACCCGGACTGGGCAATCTTGCATGACTTCGCCCTGATCGCGACGCGTACGCGGGAGAAGGAAATTCGCCATATGAAGTATCGCTTGGGGGGATGGAAGCCGATCGCCGAACGTCGGGCGGCTCTTGCGAATGCTGGGCACTTCGCGAGCACGCGATTAGGCAAAGGGGAGGTCGCCTTGCTGCGGGTAAAGCCCTTCATGGAGATCGTTACTCCGGAACTGGAGGCGCTCGTCGAACGCTTTCGTCCGTGTTATGAACTCGAGAGGCTCGAGAAGATCGACCTGCCCGTATACAGCTGAGATCGCTTCACGTCGCAACCGGTCGTCTTCTCCGGAGGGTAAGTGCAGTCTACAGTTGCTGTCATCATTCCCTTTTTTCAACGGGAGAGGGGTATCCTGCAGCGCGCGCTGCGGTCGGTACAACTACAACAGCCTCACAGGGTTGCACAAATTATCGTCGTCGACGATAACTCGCCCGTCCCCGCTCGCGAAGAACTCGATCGGCTCGACGAGGCGCTCCGATCGAGGGTAGTGGTGCTCGAGCGCCCGAACGGGGGGCCGGGAGCTGCCAGGAACACCGGGCTGGATAATGTCGCCCCGGAAGTTGAATACGTAGCTTTTCTCGATTCCGACGACGAGTGGAGCGATGACCATTTATCGCGTGCACTGTATGCACTCGATTGCGGCTTCGATTTGTACTTCGCCGATAGCGTCGAAGGCAACGAGGTAGTCGGTCATTTCGAAACGGACTGCCGAGCGCTCTTCGAGCGATTCGCAATCTTCGACCCCGAACATGAGCTGTACGTTTTCCCAGGACTACTTTTCGACGAAATCCTGTCGAAGAGCATCATCGCAACCCCTACCGTCGTATACCGATATCGGACGCTTTCGGACATACGGTTCCGTACCGATTTCCGTATCGGCGAGGATCGGTTCTTCTGGCTCTCGCTGCTCGCACGAACCAATCGCGTCGTTTGCACGAACAGGATTGCGTTGCGAATCGGCAAAGGCGTCAATGTGTATCGCAGCGCAGGGTGGGGGGATCGCGAACTGCTCTCGGTGCTGCGGGAACAGATCCGAATGCGTCGTTCGATCTCCGACTCATTCGCGTTGAATGCGGCACAATCGGAAAAGAATTTTTTGGCCCTTCGAGGGCATCTGAAGACCTTCTTCGCGAATGCGGCGCATCGAATCGTTCGCGGTGACCTGCAAGCCTTGTTCGCGTCGTTCGCATTGCTTGCTGAATATCCCGGTTTACTACGGGTATTTGCACGCAAAGCGTTCACATCCGAACACTGATCGACGAGAGCCGCTCCCACGCATCTCGCCGCACCAATCCGAAGAACAAGACGGGAATCTCACCGATCGGGGACGCGTCGAAGTGCGGGAAGGCGGTTCATGGCGGTACCGGCGTTGCGTATCTTCTTGGTATCGTAATTTGACGTGAACGCTCCTCGTGCGACTCTTGCAGATTGCATCAAGCGCGCTGTAGCGATCGCACAGCATGCGATGTAATAAGTGTAGTCCCAGTTGCCGATGTTGACGAATGCTCCGCCCACGGCAAACCCCACGAGACTAACCTGGATCATGCGCGCGAGAAGAACCTGTGCGTCGGTCTCGGGTGTTCCCTTCCCTAATAGAATCGTCCGGCGACATCGCCACCAGACGTAGATCCATATTGTCAGGAACATCGCGAGGCCAATCCAGCCATGCTCCCCGAGTGCCTGGAAGTAAATGCTATGTGACGCATGAATGTCGTTCGGATTCGGCGCGTACTGTTGGAACGCGCGTATTCCGTAATACTCGAACCCGGCACCTGTAAGTCGGTCGTTGGCGATATTGACCGCCGTCTTCCACACATTGATACGACCCATTGCGGAGGCGTCCTGCTCGTAGTGTTCGATCGACGCCATTCGGTCCCAGTACTGCTGCGGCATGAAGAAGACGGCGATACTGGCGAGTGTCAAGGCTGCGACGCCGATGGCGATCTTCCTGTCGCTCTTTAGTACGAGAAATGACGACATGGCAAGAATGCCGAGGAATGCGCTGCGCGAGTGCGAGCCGAAGATTGATACGGCCGACATCAAGGCGATCAGCAGAACCAGGTTCTTCAACCACCTTCGGCTCGCGTCCCGATACAGCCAATACAGCATCGGCAGCGTCATCACGAGGCCGACCGCGAGGTGATTGTTGTCCTGGATCGCGCTGTCGGGCGGGCCCCAGACGAGAAACTGCCCCCCGCTGGCGAGAGTGAAGATACCCCCTTTGAGACCATAGAAACCGACACTTGCTACCGTTACCCAGACGAGGAGTCGTATCCGCTTCCAGTCGGTCAGCAACATCAGCGTGACGAGGCACATCAGCTGAACCTTCGCCACTTCGACCAATCGAATCCGTGCGGAAGCAGGCTCGATCGCAAAGATCGTCGTGATTCCCATCCACGCCAGGTAGAGCAGCACCGGCCAATATCGGCGGATGCTGTCGCCGATCAGACGCTCCTGCGTCGCGAACAGTCCGGCTACCGTCGCCGCCGCATACATGAATGCCCACGGCATCGAATAGGCGAAGCCCCACGTGTACCGGTGCGGGTTCGCCAGGCCTATGAACGCGAAGATCAGCGCACCGACGAACGGTCGGCGCAGCGCGATCGGCAACCCGCCGACCAGCAGAACCGTCAGCAGCAGGTCACGGAGCGACATCGGCCAGCGTCCTTCGCGTCGTTTGAGCCTCGGCAGCACTGAAATTCTGCGACGCGATGAACCGCTCGAACATCAGCAACGCCCAGATCGTCGCGCTGCGGTCTCGCCGGCCCGAAAGATGCTCGTCGGCGATGCCGGCCAGGGTACGCGGGTCGAACCAGCCCGTGGCGGCGAGCGCATCGCCCTCGAGCACCCGCTGCACTTCGCCGCGCAACGGACCGCGGAACCAGGCGACGAGCGGGACGGCAAAGCCCATCTTCGGCCGGTACAGGATGTCGTTCGGCAGCTTTCCTTCCATCGCCTTCTTCAGCACGAGTTTGCCTTCGCCGCCAGCCAGCTTCAGGCGCGACGGCAGGCGTGCGGCCCATTCGACGAGCACGTGATCCATCAGCGGCTCGCGTGTTTCGAGCGAATGCGCCATTGCGGCGCGATCGACCTTCGTGTTGATGTCGCCCGGAAGATAGGTGTGATAGTCGAGATACTGGACGAGCGACAGCGCGTCGTCGGTGTTCGCCCGGGCGGCGTGCGCGGCGAACACCTCGCGTGCGTTGTAACCACCCAGGCGCGCACGGAACGCCGGCGAGAAGAGCGAGGCGCGCTCCGGCTCGCGCACGATGGACACCGAGTGACAGTATGCATCGACTGCGCTGCGCGCCATCGCCTCGAAGGTCGACCGCGCACGCAATACGCGCGGCATGGCGTCGAATTGCGGGTAGACGCGGCCGAGCGCTCCGAAAAGCGTGCGACGCAGCCCGGCAGGAATGCGATCGCGGAACGCCTGTTCGCGCACCTGGAACTTGTAGCGCCGGTAGCCCCCGAAGGTTTCGTCGCCGCCGTCGCCTGATAGCGCGACCGTCACGCGTTTGCGCGCGAGCTCGCACACCCGGTACGTCGGAATCGCCGAGCTGTCGGCATAGGGCTCGTCGTACAGGCCGGCCAGGCGGTCGATCAGCGTGAAGTCGTCGCTGCGCACGGTCTCGCTGTAGTGGTCGGTGCGGTAACGTTCCGCCACCTGTTTCGCGTACTCCGATTCGTCGAAGGAGGCGACGTCGAAGGCGATCGAGCAGGTCTTCACCGGCGCGTCGGAGAACTGCGCCATGGTGGCAACGACCGCGCTCGAATCCACGCCGCCCGACAGGAACGCGCCGAGCGGAACTTCGGAGATCAGTCGCAGCTTCACCGACTCGGCGAGATGCGCCTGCAACTGCTCGCAGGCCTGCGTCATGCCGATGCTCTCGTCGGGCTCGAAGCGTGCGTCCCACCAGCGTTGGAGCGTGGGCTCGCGCTCGCCGACCCGCCAGCGCAACCAGTGCGCAGGTGCGAGCTTGCGTGCATCCCGGTAGATGGTGCGCGGATCGGGGATGTAGCCGAACGCGAAATACTCCTCGATCGCCGGCTCGTCGATCTCGCGCCGGAAATCCGGGTGCGCGACGAGCGCTTTCAGCTCCGAGCCGAAGAGCAGGCGGCCATCGGGCAGCAGTCCGTAGTGCATCGGCTTCACGCCGAGCCGATCGCGGGCGAGGAAGAGCGTCTTGCGGTTGCGATCCCACAGCGCGAACGCGAACATCCCGCGGAAGCGTTGCACGCACTCCTCGCCCCATTGTTCCCAGCCGTGGACGATGACTTCGGTATCGCTCTTCGTCGCGAAGCGGTGGCCGGCGGCTTCGAGCTCGGCGGCGAGCGACTGGAAGTTGTAGATCTCGCCGTTGAACACGACGACGACGCTTTCGTCCTCGTTGAAGAGCGGTTGCTGGCCGGTGGCGACGTCGATGATCGACAGGCGCCGATGGCCGAATCCCAGGTGCGGCTCGATGTGCACCGAGCCTTCGTCGGGGCCCCGGTGCCGCTGGATGTCGTTCATCCGGCGCAGCAGCGCTTCGCTGCAGCGGCTCGGTGCGCGCGGATCGAAGATTCCGGTGAGGCCGCACATGGTTCGTCAGCTCGACCGGGGTACGGCGCCCGACGAGACTCTCGACGATGCAGCCTGTGCGGCGGGCCAGTCGCGGGCGACCACTGCGCGCCGCACGAGCAGATCGGTGTAGAGCGACTGGTATGCATCGATCATGCGCTCGATGCCGAAGCGCTCGACGGCGCGCTTGCGCGCCTGCACGCCGTGCGCGGCGCGCAGCGCCGGGTCGCGCAGGTACGCGGCGAGGGCATCGGCAAAGACGTCCGCGTCGCCCGAAGCAACGAGCGTCCCCCCTTGCCGGGCCTCGAGGAGCTCCTCGTTGCCGCCGACGCGCGTGGCCACGCACGGAAGGCCGCTCGCCATCGCCTCGAGCAGCGTGTTGCTGATCCCTTCGGCGAGCGAGGGGAGCGCGTAGACGTCGAAGCGGCACAGTCGCTCGGGAATGTCGGAGCACTCGCCCGCGAGGACGATTGCGTCCGACAGCGGCGAACGCGAAACGCGTTCGCGCAGGGTGGCAGCCAGCGGCCCGTCGCCGACGATCTGAAGCTGCAGGCGTGCCGCGAGTGTTGCGCTTTCCTGCGCGATGCGCGCATGAGCGCGCTCGAAGGCTTCGACGAGCAGCAGCGGATTCTTCACCTCGGCCAGGCGCCCCACGTAGCCGACGACGACCGCTGCGCCGGCGTCACCCGGCTGTCGACGTGCTGTCGGCTGAAAGCGCGCGGTATCGACGCCGTTGCAGATCGAGTACAGGCGATCGGCAGGCACACCGACGCGGTCGCGCAGGTATTCGAAGGTCGGCGTGGAGAGCGCGACCTGCGCGTGCACCAGATGCCTGAGGAGGCGGCGCGTACGCCGCAGCGACCGGTTGCTGCCGACGAGATCGGTGACCTCCCAGCCGTGTTCGCCGTGAATGCGTACCGGAACGCCGGCGAGCCACGCGGCGATCTGCGCCTCGAGCGTGCCTACATTGCGGGAATGGACGATCGACGGACGAAGCCGTCGAAAAAGCCGCCACAGACGCGGCAGCGCAAGGGCGAGCGGGCCGGGAGACAGCTCCAGCGGCACGATGGCTACTTCCCGATTCGTGATGCGCTCGGCGATTCGGCCCGTCGTCGTCAGCGGCACGATAGTGTGACGGAACCGTTCGGGTGGCAGCCGGTTCACCAGGTTGACGAGCCCGTTCTCCATCCCGCCGGTGTCGAGCCGGTGCACGAGATGAACGATATGCGGACGGGGATCGTTCATCGCCGGCCGTGCGCGATGGCTTCGATCGCAGGCTGCAATCCGCGGGCGAAAGCCGCGAGGCGACGCTGCGCGGACTGTATCGCCTCCGCTTTCGTTCTTGCATCGCTGGTGTCGAGCGGCGTTGCGAGCACGACGGCAAGCGAATGATCGCCGCGGCCCGTGACGAGGGACCATGCGGTGGCGGCCTTCGCGCGATACGCGCTTGCCGTCTGCAGATCGCTCACCGCATACCACCGCCAGACCAGCAGCTCGTTGCCTTCGGGACGGCCGATGCGGTACGCGGCTACCGTTCCCCACGGCGTCTGCTGCGTGCCCTGCCACACGATCGGTGAGCGGAAATCGTCCACGCGTACGACCCAGTTCCCCGAATGGATCATTTCCCCGGATTCGTGCTGACGCGCGTAGTAGAACGCGTGCAGCTCGACCGGAACGTCTTCGACGAGGCGGGCGCTGCGCAGCGTGCCGGTGGCGTTGGTGAAATGCGGTTCGAAATCGAGCGCGGGCGCCGGGGGGAAGGCTTCCGTTGCCGTGCGCAGGGACGCCACGGCGTCGACCGGATGAGTTGCGTCGAGCAGGCCCGCCGACAGCGGGCGCCAGAGCAGCGCAGCGACGACGGCGACCGCGATGCCGGCGAGAACGGGACCGTTCGAGCGGGGCGGGGCCGACGTTTCCCGCACGCCCGTCGCGAACGCGTTCTCGTGTTCCGGCGCCGGCGGCTCCCGCCACAACGATCCGATCCAGAACAGCAGCGCCATCACCACCCCGAAGAACACCCATCCGTAGATCAGGTGGTCGGCGCCGGCGGCCAGCTTCATGTTCGAGACGTGGCCGAGCAGCACGATGCCGTACGCCCGAATCCAGTTCGCGACGATCGGCACGACGAGCGCCAGCGCGACGAGCGCGAGCCGGTACTTCAGCGTGCGGAACTGCAGGTATGCGTAGAGCACGCCGAGCGCGAGCGAGGCGATCAGGTAGCGCAGCCCGCTGCATGCCTCGACCACCGACCAGCGCCCCGTCGGCAGGGTGAAATGCAGTCCTTCGCGAAACACGGGGATGCCGGTCCAGCGCAGCGCCGTCACGGTGGCGTCGGCCGTGTAGTCCATCAGGATCGGCGTGAGGAACTCGCCCACCGGCACCGCGAAGAAGAGGAACGCGAGCGGGAACGCGAGCGCACGCGTGACGCGCGGGCCGGCGAGCAGCAGCATCGTCGAGGGAATCATCCCCACCGCGCCGAGTTGCTCGAGCGAGGCGACGCCGCTCAGACTCCCGACCAACCACAGGATTCCGCAGCCGGCAAAGGCCGCAATCCCCGGCCACCAGACGCGCTGCGGCATTGCCGACCAGTCTTCCCGGCGCCGCCACAGCATCCATGCGGCGCAGGGTAGTGCGAGGAAGCCGTGAGCGAAGGTTTCCGATCCCAGCCAGACGCGCACCATCGACACCCACACGTCCGGGAACGCCGCTATCGACAGTGCGCACGCGAAGGCGAAGGTCGCGAAGACGCGCATGTCGGGCCGTTCGCTCCAGCGCGCGCCGGGAGCGCCAGCGGGGTCGGGCCCGGGCGTGGGGCCGAGGGGAAGGGGGGGACTCGCCATCGGTTTCGCTCTCAGCCCAGACCGCGCACGAGGTACGGGCCCACCGAGTTCACCAACCATCTCGGCAGCCGCCGCCACGCGGCGATCATCAGCCGATACTTCGGATTCAGCGGGTTGTTCTGCGGCACCGTGTCGCGCGTGAGCAGCCGGTACTCGTAAACGAGCGGCGTCGGCTCGAAGCCCCAGTTCTTCTTGAAATGGAAGGGCCCGGTGTCGCGCTTGCTGCGCCCGTAGTCGAAGACACAGCAGCCCCGCCCCGCGGCGCGGCGCATCAGTTCCCAGTACTTGAAGTCGTTGGCGGCGAGTTCGCGCGCGCGAGGCGAGTCGCCGGCGTGCATCGGCAGCACCTCGTCGCGATGATACAGGCTGAGCACCGCGCTCAAAGGCTCGCGATTCGGGTCACGAACGACGAGCACTTCGGCGCGATCGCCGAAGGCATCGAGCACCCGCTCGAAGAACCGGCGACTGTGCGCCGGCGTGCCGTGCCGGTGCACGTTGTCGGTGAACAGCGCGAAGAACGCGTCCAGGTCGCCGGTGTCGCTCGTCAGCCCGTTGCGGATGCCCTTGCGCACCATCGCGCGCTGCTTGCGCGGAATCGCGGCGAGGTTGCTTTCCGGGTCCGCAACGATCGGCTTGCGGAACGTGACGTACAGATCCTGGCGCGGCCAGTCGCGGTGCGAAGGACCCAGGCTGCGGTACTCGATGAACTGCACCTTCCGTTCGCGCCCGAGGGCTTCGGCGTGCGCGTCCAGCGCGTCGTGCACCGCGCGATCGTCTGCGAGCGGCCCCGCGTAAGGGCAGAAAGGCAGGCTCACCAGCGAATGGCCGAAGAGCAGCGTCTTCACTTCGACCAGCGGAAGCACGCCCACCACGCGATTGCCGCGCCACGCGACGAGATAGTGAGGGCTATGTCCGAAGGCTTCGGCGAGCACGGCGCGCCACGCCCAATCGTGGAAGATCGTGGCGTCGGCGCGCGAGGCGAGCCAGCGCTGCCAGTCGTCGCGGTCTTCTTCGGCGGCAACCGAGACGACGACCGGATCGCGCGCGCACCCCGAGATTTCGTCAGCCGCGACCTCGGCCAATTGCGACAGCAGCGAATCGTTTTCGCGGTTCATGCCGTGCCTTGCGCCAGGGCTGCGGGCGCGTCGAGATGCTCGGCGAAGACCTCGTCGACACGGCTCCAGCGGAAATCGTGCAGCAACCGGTCGAGCCGGCCGGCCGTGCGCTCGAGGTTCACGTAATGGCGAAACCGCGATTTCACGCCCGCTTCGCCGATGCGCGGCTGCTCGGGGTCGATTTCCCACGGGTGGAAATAGAAGACGCAGGCTTCACCGTCGCGCCCGTTGATGCGGCGCAGGCTCCAGCGCGACACCGGGTACGGCAGCAGCCGGAAGTAGCCGCCGCCCGAAGCGGGCAGATTGCACCCGAGCATGCGCAGCGAACTGGGCGGGATCTCGACGACGCCCGACGGCGTGCGCCACGCGAAGCGCGGGGCATCGGGCATGCCGTAGTGGTCGTGCGCGATGGGGTAGACGCTCGAGCTGTACGCGTGCCCCGTCTCCGCAATGACCTCGTGCGCCCAGAGGTTCGACGCGCCGATCAAGAAGCTCGGTGCGCGATAGCCGCGCACGGCGACCCCGCCGATGTCCTCGAGCAGCGCCTTCGCGCGTGCGAGATCGTCGTGGAACGCTTCGCGCGTCTGCTCGCTGGCGCGCCGATGCGAGTAGCCGTGGCTGGCCAGCTCGTGCCCGCGCGCGACGATGTCGCGGATCATCGCGGGGTAGCGTTCGGCGATCCAGCCGAGCGTGAAGAAGGTGGCGCGCGTGTCGTGGCGGTCGAGCAGTTCGAGAATGCGGGCGATGTTGCGCTCGACGCGGCAGGGCATGGTGTCCCAGCGGCCGCGGTCGATGTACGGCGCGAATGCGGCCACCTGGAAATAGTCTTCCACGTCGATCGACATCGCGTTCACTGCCGGTGACTGCATGCTGCGATTGGCGCTCAGGCCACCGTTCGTTCGTTGTCCGCGACCCGGTTTCGCAGCATGCGCAGCACCTTCTTCAGGGTGCCGAAGATCATTCCGGTGGTCGATTCGAGCAGCGCTACGCGCTCCTCGAGCGCGGCGAGCGACGAAGGTTCGGGGGCGCCTTCCGTGGTGTCGACATTGCCGCCTTCGCGCTCGGCCGCTGCCGCGCCCGCGGTCGGCCGGGCGCCGTTCGGCGGCGCAGCCACGGCGCCCACGAAGTTGCGCCGCGGACCCAGTTCCATCTTCAGTTCGGCGGCGACCTCCGCTACGTCGCTCTCGCCGAGCGCGTGCTTCTCGCCGAGGTAGCCGGCAAGCAGCAGGCGGTCGACCAGCGTGTTGATCCGGCGCGGAATGCCGTGCGTGAGCGCGAAGATGCGATCGAAGGCCGGTGCGTCGAACGACGGATCGCCCTTCCAGCCCACATGGGCGAGGCGGTACTCGACGTACTGCTGCGTTTCGGCGCGGTCGAGCGGGCCGAGGTGATACGCGGCGATGATGCGCTGCTTCAGTTGCCGCATCTCGGGGCGCTGCATCAGGTCGCGCAGTTCGGGCTGGCCGAGCAGGAAGCTTTGCAGCGTGGCCTTGGTGCCGAGCTGGAAGTTCGACAGCATGCGCAGTTCCTCGATCGCGCGCGCGCCGAGGTTCTGCGCTTCGTCGACGATCAGCAGCGCCCGCCTGCCTTCGCCCTGCAGCTTGCGCAGGTACTGCTCGAGGCGGATCAGCAGCGTCGACTTGTCGTTCGTGTCGTCGGTGTGCAGGCCGAACGAGCTGGCGACGATGCGCACCAGGTCTTCGGCTTCGAGCTGCGTGGTGACGATCTGCACCGGTACGATATTGTTCGCCGGAAGGCGCCTGAGCAACTGCTGCACGAGCGTCGTCTTGCCGGCGCCGACCTCGCCCGTGACGACGATGAAGCCTTCGGCCTGGTGCAGCCCGTATTCGAGATACGCCATGGCCCGGCGGTGGCCCCGGCTGCCGAAGAAGAACTCCGGGTCGGGACTGAGCTGGAACGGCTTGCCCGACAAGCCGTAGTACGACTCGTACATCAGTAGAACCTCAGGTCTACGCCGCCGTAGATTGCGTTTTCGTTGTAGTTCGTGCCGCGCCCTTCGGCCGTCTGGAGCGTGCGGCGCGCGCCCGCGAAGGCTGCGAGGTCGCTGGTGATCCACGTGCGGTAGCCGACGCGGAACGTGGTGTATTGCGTTTCGAAGAAAGCGGTGGCCGACTCGATGCGACGGCGATCGATCGTGAAGTCGGCCGTCGAACGCCCGTCGAGGGTGTGGGAGTAAGAGGCGACGATCCCGCGTTCGCGGACCTCGCCTGTGAAGATGCCGCCGAAGGTGGCGCTGCCGCGGATGCCGGTGAACTGCGTCTGCGATTGCAGTTCGGTGGTCGATTCGCGGTTCGAGAAGTAGCCGGTGAAGGTGAGCGCGTTTCGCGCGCCGCGCAGTCCCCAGAAGGCCGTCAGGCGCCGATCGAGGACGGCGGCGTCGGTGAACAGGCCTTGCGTGAGCACGGTGCCCGGCGGCAGGAGGATCCCTGCCGAGAGCAGGTTCGAGAGCACCGGGTTCGGTTGCCCGAAGCCGCCGGAGGTGAGCGCAGCCGGGTTGAACAGCAGCAGCGACGCATCGGCGCTGGTGAGCACCGAGCGCGAATAGCGCAGGCCCATCGTGGCGCGATGCATCGTGTGGGAGAGGCCGAGATTGCCTACCGTGCCGTAGAAGCGCTTCGAGACGGACCCGCTGACCGTCGTGCGCTGGAACGGCGTCCAGTCGAAGCCCGCGCCCGGTCCGTATCCGTCGTTGTCGCCGTCCTTGTTGCGCAGGCCCTCGATGTACTCGTAATCGACCATGCCGTACACGCGCAGCGACGGATAGATGCTGTAGAAGACGGAGAAGCTCGAATGCTGCCGATCGCGCGTCAGGTTGTCGCTGAATTCGCGGCGCTGCATGTTGCCGGCCCAGCGCCAGTTCCAGCGGGAACCTGCCGCAGGGATTCCGTCGACCTCCGCGGAAGCGGTCTGGTCGAGTTTCGCCGTGGTGAAACCGCTGTTGCCGCCGCTGTGCGCGAGCCTGTATCGAAGCTGGTAGGTGGCGAGCCGCCCCAGCACGTCTCGATACCAGGGAGAGACGCTGAAGTAGCGCACGTTCGCCGTGTTGGCGAACGACGAAGCGGGATCGGCGGAGATCGCCCCCATCGGCGAGGCGTTGATCGTTCCCATGAAGCCGGTGAGATCGACGCCGAAGCGGTCGTCGACCAGCGCGAAGCTTCCCTGCCCGTTGAGCGCGTGCCGGAAGAAATTCGTCTCGCCGTCGCTCAGGCGAACGAAGTTGCGCAACTGGTAGAAGAGCCGGTAGCTTGCCCGCGGAGCGGTGGACTCGGCGGTGACGTACGGCGAGGCTTCGAGAACGACGTCGCTGTCGCCGCCGCTCGACCGGTGACCGATGTTGTTCGACCACGTCGCGCTCGCGCGCACGCCGGGCTGCAGCCCCGGTTTCTCGATCGGATAGCCGAAGCCGGTCAGCGCCTGCGCCGGCAACGTCGCCGAGGTTCCGAGCGCGGCCGCGCCGAGCAGCGCCCTGACTATCAGGCGGGCGCCGGCGGTTGCGTCACGACGAACCCGTCGCGCCGTATCCGTACCCGTATCCGTAGCCCTGGTAGTAGCCGTTGCTCTCAATGTTGTGCGCCTTGTTCAGGACGAGCCCGACGACTTCGTTCGACTCGATGGTGGACAACGCCTGCGTGACCGCCTCGCGGGGCGTGCGCCCCGACTCGACGACCATGACGATCTGCCCCATGTACGACGCGAGCACGCGTGCTTCGGTCGTGACGAGCAACGGTGGCGAATCGAAGATCAGGACGCAATCGGGATACAGCCGGGTCAACTCGTCGAGCAGGCGACCCATGGCCTCGCTGGCGAGCCACTCGGTGGCGTGTTCGTTGTGCCTTCCTGCGGGCAGCAGCGACAGCGTCTCCACGTTCGTGGGAAGAACGAGTTGCGACAGGGGAGGACCGCCGTCGATCAGCCAGTCCATCAGGCCCACGTCGGCGTGGATGCCCAGTTCGCGCGGGATCGTCGGGCGCGCCACGTCGGCGTCGATCAGCAGCACGCCGTGATCGCGCTCGGCGGCGATGCTCATCGCGAGGTTCACCGATGTGAAGCTCTTGCCTTCGCCGGGAAACGCGCTGGTGACCATGATGCGCTTTCCGTTGCGTACCGGCTTCTGCCCGTGGCGACCGAAGGCGTTGCCCAGCAGCGGCCGCTTGATGACGCGGAATTCGTGCGCGCTCTGCGAGGCCGGACCGTTGGGAACGACCATTCCGCGCGCGCGCAGCCCTTCGAGGTGAATGCGCACCGGCTCCCGTTCCGGCAGCGGCGGTGCGGGAGGAGGAGAAGCGATCGGTCGTTCCGGTGGGGGCGCGACCGCGACGTCGGCCGGCTCGCCCAGGCGATCGGCGAGCGCCTCGATCGAGGTGCGTTGCGTCGCAGGTGACGCGCTCCCGGCTTGCGGCCCGCTCTGCGGTGTTGCCTCGGGCCGGTCCTCGTTCAGCCGGGCAACCGCTCGTTCGATCAGGCTCATCGGGCCGTCCTCATTTGGAGGCGCTCTTCAGCGCATAGAAAGCGATCGCGAGGCCGAACAACGCCAGGTAGCTGGCGGTGGTTCCCGCAAAGGCGATCAGTGCGAATCGGGCGCGTGCTCGCTCCGCCGCCGTCGTGATATACGAGACTCCCCCGAGCAGCGGCAGCCCGGTGTCGCGCGCGAGCGAGCGCAGGTCCATGAAGGTAGGGCGCAACTGATCGCGCAGGAAGGCGACTCCGATGCCCGCGCCGAGCGAAACGAGCAGCACGGCGGCGAGCAGCGCCGGCCGGTTCGGGCCGACCGGCTCGGGCTTCACCCGCGGCGGGTCGATCACGCGGAATTCGCCGATGCCGGCCGAGGCATCGAGTTCGCCGGACATCTGCGCCGACTCGCGCCGTGCGAGCAGCTTCTCGTAGTTCTGCTTGTTGACGTCGTAGTCGCGGTTCAGCTGCTTGTATTCCGCTTCGATGCGAGGCACGGCGGACGCCAGCTCGCGCGCCTCGGCGAGCCGTGCTTCGAAGTCGGCGGCGCGCGTGCGAAGTGCTGCGACCTGCGCCTCGGCATCGGCCAGCGCGATGCGCAGTTCGCGGAAGATCGGGTTCACCATGGTACCGCCCGGCTGCCCGTCGCCGGCCGCCTGCGCGCTCTCCTTGCGCGCCTTGTCGCGCTGCGCTTCCAGCTCCTTGAGCACGCGCTCCGTGGCGATGACATCCGGGTGCACCGGGGTGAAGCGCAGCTTCAGCTCGTCCAGCCGTTGACGCTGCGTTTCGATGCGCGCGTCGAACTCCGTGGGCTGCGAGGCGGCGTGCGCTCCCACCGGGATCTCGGGCGGGCCCGCCACGAGCGGCGCGTCGCCGACGAGCTGGCGCCGCAGTTCGTCGCGCGCCGTCTCGGCCTGTCGTACCTCGAGCCGGGCTTCGCGCAGCTGCGACTCGAGCGTGGCGATCTGGCTGAGGTAGTCGGGTGCGAGTCCCGGCATCAGGCGCATGTTGCGGATCTTGAAGTCCTTCAGCGCATTCTCCGCGGCGACGAGCTTCTGCTCGTAGGAAGCGATCTGCTCGTCGATGAATTTCTGCGCCTGCGCCGTGTCGCGCCGCTTGGCGCCCATGCTCGACTCGACGAAGATGTTCAGCAGCGACTGCACGACGTTGCGCGCGGTGTTCGGCTCCGGGCTGACGTAGGTGATCGTGTAGAGGTTGTTGCCGCCGGAGACCGCGCTGAACCGGATGTTGCGCATCAGGTTGTCGACGATCGCGTCGCGCTCGGCCTGGTTCGTGGCTTTCAGGTCGAGGTCGGCGGCGCGCACGACGCGCTCGGCGTTGGGGCGGCTCACCAGCGTGCGCGCCATCATGTCGACCACCTGGTTGACGTTCGGCTCCACCGCCAGGCCGCTGAGCAGCGGCTTGAGGATGCTCTGCGTGTCGACATAGACGCGCGCCGATGCGTCGTACTGGTTCGGCATCTTCCAGACGTAGAAGGCGCCGGCGACGCCGATGACGATGGCGACGAGCAGCGCGCTCCATCGATAGAACCAGATCGCGCGCAGCGTCGATCGGATGAGGGCCAGTGTTTCTGCCATGCTGCCTCTACCGCTTCAGAACCAGCTTTCGGGGATGATGATCACGTCGCCGGGGAGCACCTGGATGTTCGCGTCGACGTCGCCGCGCTTGATGAGATCGGCCAGGCGGATGTTGTAGGCCTTCTTCTCGGCGCCGCGGTACAGCACGGCGCGGTTGCCGGAGGCGAAATCGGTGAGCCCGCCGACGGCGAT
>CALCZN010000042.1:0-14263 GCA_937903095.1 uncultured Burkholderiales bacterium | reverse complement strand
CTGCTGATCGCGATCTTCGTGCTGATGTCGTGCGTCTTCGTCGTCGACCAGCGCCAGTTCGCCGTCGTCTACGCGCTCGGCGAGATCCGCAAGGTGATCGACGCGCCCGGCCTGTATTTCAAGCTGCCGCCGCCGTTCCAGAACGTCGTCTACTACGACAAGCGCATCCTCACGATCGACACTTCCGAGAGCGATCGCTTCATCACTTCCGAGAAGCTCAACGTGATGATCGACACCTTCGTGAAGTGGCGCATCATCGATCCGCCCAGCTTCATCCGCTCGGTGTCGGGCAGCGAGCAGATCGCCGTCGACCGGATCAACCGCAGCCTGCGCGATGCGCTGAACAACGAGATCGCGCGGCGCACCGTCTCCGACATGATCTCGAGCGCGCGCGACCAGGTCGTCGAGAACGTGCGCGCCAAGGTCAACGACGATTCGAAGCAGATCGGCGTCGAGGTCATCGACGTGCGGCTGAAGCGGGTCGATTTCGCCCCCGAGGTCTCCGAGCGCGTGTTCGCGCGCATGGAGTCCGAGCGCAAGCAGGTCGCCAACGAGCGCCGCGCCACCGGCGCCGCCGAGTCGGAGAAGATCCGCGCCGAGGCCGACCGCCAGCGCGAAGTGATCGTCGCCGAGGCCTATCGCGAGGCGCAGCAGATGCGCGGCGAGGGCGACGCGCGCGTGGCGCAGCTGTTCGCCGCGGCCTGGGGCAGGAACCCGCAGTTCGCCGCGTTCTACCGCAGCCTCGAGGCGTACCGGCAGGCCTTCGGCAGCAAGTCCGACGTCCTCGTGCTCGATCCGTCGTCGGAGTTCTTCCGCTACTTCAAGGCGCCGGACGGGTCGCCGAAGTGACGATCGACGACTGGCTGCGGGCAATCGGCCTGGTGCTGATTCTCGAGGGCGCGATGCCGCTGTTCGCGCCTTCCGGCTGGCGCGAGATGTTCCTGCACATCGCCCGCCTGCGCGACGGGCAGATCCGCTTCGTCGGATTCGGCGCGACGCTGGCCGGTCTCGCGCTGCTGTTGATCTAACCTACAATAGCCGGTTCGCCCGGACGCGGCGTTTGCCGCGCCCGGCCTTCGCACGAGGTACTGCTCCTTCCCATGCTGCGCTGGCTGCTGCCCGAGAGTATTGCCGACGTCCTGCCGGCCGAAGCGCGCGCCATCGAGGAGTTGCGCCGCCGGCTGCTCGATCTGTACCGGTCGTACGGCTACGAGCTGGTGATGCCGCCGCTGATCGAGCACCTCGATTCGCTGCTCACCGGCTCGGGCCGCGACCTCGGCCTGCGTACCTTCCAGCTGGTCGACCAGCTCTCGGGGCGCACGCTCGGCGTGCGAGCCGACATGACGCCGCAGGTCGCGCGCATCGACGCGCACCTGCTCGATCGCGACGGCGTCGTGCGCCTGTGCTACGCGGGCTCGGTGCTGCACACGCGCGCGCAGGGCGTGCTCGCCACGCGCGAGCCGATCCAGATCGGCGCCGAGCTGTACGGGCACTCGGGCATCGAAGCCGAGGTGGAGACGATCGACCTGATGGTGCGCTCGCTCGCCGCCGCCGGCGTGGAGAAGCTGCGCATCGACCTGTGCCACGTCGGCGTCGTGCAGGGCCTGCTCGATGCGCTCGGACCGCTCGACCCCGAGGTCGACGTCGACGAGCTGTACCGGCTGCTGCAGGGCAAGGACATCCCCGGGCTGCACGAGGTGCTGCGCGATTCGCCGGCCGCGCTGCGCGAAGCGCTGCCCACGCTCGCGCGGCTGCACGGGCGCGCCGGCGCCGGCTTCGACGGCACCGGTTCGGCGCTCGCCCGCGCGCGCGCGCAACTGCCCGATGCGCCGGCGATCCGCGACGCGCTCGAGCGGCTCGAGCGCCTGTGCGCCTCGCCCGTGCTGCAGCGCTGGCAGCAGCTCGAGCTGTCGATCGACCTCGCCGACCTGCGCGGCTATCGGTATCACAACGGCATCACTTTCGCGGCCTACGTCGAGGCGCTGCCCTACGCGATCGCGCGCGGCGGTCGCTACGACGACGTCGGTCGCGCCTTCGGCAGGGCGCGGCCGGCCACCGGGTTCTCGATCGAGCTGCGCGCGCTGGCCGGCCTGCTCGAGAACGGCGCACCGGCTTCGGCGATCCGCGCGCCCTGGTCCGACGATGCGGCGCTGGTCGAGGCGATCGACGCGCTGCGCGCCGCCGGAGAGATCGTCGTGCAGGCCCTTCCCGGGCGCGACCCGGGGCCGCAGGAGTTCGTCTGCGATCGCGAACTCGTGCTGCGGGGCAACGAATGGATCGTCGACCCGGTAGCCGCGTCGCACTGACGCGACGCGACCGGGCAATCGAACGCGAAGCGAGGAAGCTGCTGCAGATGGCGAAGAACGTCGTGATCGTCGGAACCCAGTGGGGCGACGAAGGCAAGGGCAAGGTCGTCGACTGGCTCACCGACACCGCGCGCGGCGTCGTGCGCTTCCAGGGCGGTCACAACGCCGGACACACGCTGGTCATCGGCGGTCGCAAGCAGGTGCTGCGCCTGATCCCGTCGGGCATCCTGCGCGACGACGTGCACTGCTACATCGGCAGCGGCGTCGTCGTCTCGCCGGCCGCGCTGCTGCAGGAAATCGACGAAATCGAGGCGGCCGGCATCCAGGTGCGCGGCCGGCTGCACCTGAGCGATGCCGCCACGCTGATCCTGCCGTACCACGTCGCGCTCGACCAGGCGCGCGAAGCGAAGCGCGGCACCGGCGCGATCGGCACCACCGGTCGCGGCATCGGCCCGGCCTACGAAGACCGCGCCGCGCGGCGCGCATTGCGCACCGGCGACCTGCTCGATGCCGCGCGCTTTCGCGCGCAGCTCGACGAGACGCTCGAGCTGCACAACTTCACGCTGCAGCATTTCCTGAACGCGCAGCCGCTCGATGCGCAGCGCGTGGCCGACGACACGCTGGCGCTGGCCGAGCGCATCGCGCCGATGCTCGCCGACGTGCCGTCGATGCTCGCCGCATCGATGGCACGCGGCGAGCCGCTGCTCTTCGAGGGCGCGCAGGGCGCGTTGCTCGACGTCGACCACGGCACCTATCCCTTCGTCACCAGCAGCAACTGCGTCGCCGGCGCCGCGGCGGCCGGCGCCGGCGTCGGTCCGCAGGCGCTGCATTCGGTGCTCGGCATCGTGAAGGCCTACACCACGCGCGTCGGCGCGGGTCCGTTCCCCACCGAACTGCACGACGAGGTCGGCCGGCACCTGGCGACGGTCGGCAAGGAGTTCGGCTCGGTTACCGGCCGGCCGCGTCGCTGCGGATGGTTCGATGCGCCGGCGCTGGCGCGCTCCATCCAGCTGAACGGCGTCAGCGGCCTCGTCGTCACCAAGCTCGACGTGCTCGACGGGCTGCCCACGGTGAAGCTCTGCACCGCGTACCGCCGCGGCTCGCGCACGCTCGACATGCTGCCTTTCGGCGCCGACGCCGTCGCGCACTGCGAGCCCGTGTACGAGGAGATGCCCGGCTGGAGCGAGAGCACGGTGGGCGTTCGCGACTGGTCGGCGCTGCCGCTGAACGCGCGGCGCTACCTCGAGCGGCTCGCCGAGCTTGCGCGCGCGCCGATCTCCCTCGTCTCCACCGGTCCCGATCGCGACGAGACGATCGTGCTGCGCCATCCGTTCGCCTGAAACGCGGGGTGCAGTGCCGTCATGCGCGACCTGCACGTCTCGTGGGACGAATACAACCGGCTCGTCGAGAAGCTCGCCCTGAAGGTCTGGGATTCCGGCTGGAGCTTCGATGCCGTGGTCTGCGTGGCGCGCGGCGGACTGCGCATCGGCGACGTGTTCTCGCGCCTGTTCGACAAGCCGCTGGGCGTCGTCTTCACCAGCTCGTATCGCGAGGACGAAGGCAAGCGCCGCGGCGAACTGCACATCGGCGAGCACCTGGCCTGCGCAGGGGCGCTGCCCGGGCCGAACTGGCTGCTCACCGACGACCTGGCCGATTCCGGCGCCACGCTGGTGCAGCTGGTGCCCGCGCTGCTCGGGCGACACCCGCAGGCGAGGGAGATCCGCACGGCGGTACTATGGCGAAAGGGCGCCTCGATCGCGCAACCCGATTACGCCGTCGAGCATCTGCCGAGCAACCCGTGGATTCATCAGCCCTTCGAGGAGTACGACCACATGCGGCCGGGCGACCTGAAGGCGCGATGGGGGTAGCCGCGAAAACGAAAAAGCCCGCTCATGCGGGCTTCGCGAAAAAGCCCGCTTGCGCAGGCTTCGTGATGGTGCCCAGAAGAGGACTCGAACCTCCACAGTGTTGCCACCGCCAGGACCTGAACCTGGTGCGTCTACCAATTCCGCCATCTGGGCGATGGGCTGCGGAGGAACTCCGCAGGCTGCAACCGGAGGGAAGTCCGGTCGCGCGTAGAGGCGGGATCTTACACTTCGACCCCGGCTTTGTCGAATCGCCGACGGCGACGCCGCAGGCAACGCAGACGCTGGAGAGATCGGCTTGACCGACAAGACCTGGTTCGCGCCGACGCGCGAAGCGATCCTCGAGTGCCTGCGCGCGGCCGACGTGCCGATGACGCCGCACGAGCTCGCCGAGCGCCTGGCGGTGCCGTCGACGCATTTCGAGAACCTGAACCGGCGGCTGCTCGCGATGGAGCGCGACGGACAGCTGCTGCCGAACCGCAAGGGCGTGCTGCTGCTGGCGAGCAGGCTCGATCTGGTCGCCGGGCGCGTGCAGGGGCATCGCGACGGATTCGGCTTTCTCATCCCCGACGAGGGCGGCATCGACGTGTTCCTGTCGCCGCGCGAGATGCAGAAAGTGATGCACGGCGATCGCGTGCTGCTCAAGCGCACGGGCTTCGATGCGCGCGGACGTCCCGAGGGACGCATCGTCGAGGTCACCGAACGCGCGAACCGGCGCATCGTCGGGCGCTTCCTCGAGGAGCGCGGCGTCTCGCTCGTTGTGCCCGAAGACCAGCGCATCAAGCACGACATCGTCATCCCGTCGGGAGACACGCAGCGCGCGCAGCAGGGGCAGGTCGTCACGGTCGAGATCATCGAGCCGCCGGCGGGCGGCTCGCCGCCGATCGGGCGCGTCGTCGAAGTGCTGGGCGAGATCGACGACCCGGGCATGGAGATCGAGATCGCGGTGCGCAAGTTCGACGTGCCGCACGAATTCAGCGACGCGGCGCTCGATCGCGCGGCGCGCCTGCCCAATGCGGTGCCGGCGGCCGACCTCGCCGGGCGCGTCGACCTGCGCGACGTTCCGCTGGTGACGATCGACGGCGAGGACGCGCGCGATTTCGACGACGCCGTCTACTGCGAGCCGATGCCGGCGAGCGCGCGGCGCGATGCGGCGTTCCGCCTGATCGTCGCGATCGCCGACGTCGCGCATTACGTGGGCGACGGCGACGCGCTCGATCACGATGCGCTCGAGCGGAGCACCTCGGTGTATTTTCCGCGCCGCGTGATCCCGATGCTGCCGGAGAAGCTCTCCAACGGGCTGTGCTCGCTGAATCCGAACGTCGATCGTCTCGTGCTCGTCTGCGACATGGTGATCGAGCGCAGCGGTCGGCTGCGCGGCTACCAGTTCTACGAGGCGGTGATGCATTCGGCGGCGCGCCTCACCTACGACGAGGTATGGGCGATGCTCTCGGGCGGCGCCGCGTCGCTGTCGGTGGCCCCCGCGCATGCCGCTCTCGCCCCGCAGTTGCGCGATCTGCACGAGCTGTACCGCGTGCTCGCCGGCGCGCGTCGCGCGCGCGGCGCGATCGACTTCGAGACGGTCGAGACGAAGATCGTCTGCGACCCGGCAGGTCGCATCGAGCGCATCGTGCCGAGCCAGCGCAACGACGCGCACAAGCTGATCGAGGAGTGCATGCTCGCGGCGAACGTCTGCGCCGCCGACTGGATGCGCCGCGTCCGCCATCCGGGGCTGTATCGCGTGCACGAGGGGCCGGTTCCCGAGAAGCTCGCGAAGCTGCGCGAATTCCTGCGCAGCCTGGGGCTCGCGCTGGGCGGAGGCGACGATCCTGCGCCGGCCGACTATGCGGCGCTCGTCGAATCGGTGCGCGCGCGCCCCGACGCGACGCTGCTGCAGACGATGATGCTGCGTTCGATGCAGCAGGCGGTGTACTCGCCCGACAACGAGGGGCACTTCGGGCTGGCCTACGACGCCTACGCGCATTTCACCTCGCCGATCCGGCGCTATCCCGACCTGCTCACGCATCGCGTGATCAAGGCGCTGCTGCGCGGCGGGCGTTATCGGCCGGCGCCGGACGCCGCCCTGCTCAGCGAGGCGATCCGCATCCGTCCGCCCGGCGCCGACGACGACCTGATCGAACCCGGGATCGACGACGAGGGCGCGGCTACCGGGCTGACCTTCGATGCGCGACGGCCGCACGATGCGGAAGGCGGAGCGGCGGACGCGGTCGCAGGGGCAGGGGCAGGGGCAGGCGGGACGGCGGGTTCGGCGCGCGGCGCGGCGATGGCCTCCGCACGTACCGGCGCCGGCGCGAAGAAGTCGCAGCGAGCGGCGAAGCGCGCGGCGCCCGCGTCGGCTCGCACTTCGTCGCACGCTTCGTCTGCCGCGCCGTCGTCGCGCGCCGGTGCACGCGCACCCGCATCCGCGCGGGTCGATGCCGGCGACGCGCGCCGCGAGCACGAGATGTGGCGGCTGCTGGGCGCGATCTGCTCGATGCACGAGCGGCGCGCCGACGAGGCCTCGCGCGACGTCCAGGCGTGGCTGAAGTGCCTGTACGTGCGCGAGCGCGTCGGCGAGGCCTTCGTCGGCCGCGTCACCGGCGTGGCGCCTTTCGGCATCTTCGTCACGCTCGACGAGCTGTACGTCGAGGGCCTGGTGCACGTCTCCGAGCTGGGCAGCGAGTATTTCCAGTACAACGAGGTCGCCCACGAGTTGCGCGGCGAGCGCACCGGCAGGCGCTATCGGCTCACCGACGAGGTCGAGGTGCAGGTTTCGCGCGTCGATCTCGAGGCACGGCGCATCGACTTCCGGCTGGTCGATCGCCTCGGCTTCCGCGAGCTGCAGCGCGGCGGCGAGATGCGCGACGCGGAGACGCCCTCGGCGCCGAAGGCGGCGCCGGCGAAGTCGGAGAAGGTGAAGAAGGCGCGCGCCGAACGCGCTGCCGCACGCAGCAAGGCGCCCGCGGCGTCGGCGAAGAAGCGGCGCACCGGCCTGCGCCGGCGTCACTGAAGCGATGCTGATCTACGGTTTCCATGCGGTGCTCGCGCGGCTGCGCCGCGCGCCGGCCGGGGTGCGCGAGTTGTACGTCGACGCGCGGCGCGAGGACGTGCGCGTGCGCGATCTGCTGCGCGTGGCCGAGGCGGCGGGCGTGCGCGCGCATTTCGTCGATGCCGATCGCCTCGAGCGGCTGTGTCCGCACAAGCGGCACCAGGGCGTCGTCGCGCTGGTCGAGGCGCCGCCGAAGGGGCAGCGACTCGACGAGTTGCTCGACGCGCACGAGAACGGTGCGGAGCCGATCCTGCTGCTCGTGCTCGATGGGGTCACCGATCCGCGCAATCTCGGCGCGTGCCTGCGGGTGGCCGATGGTGCGGGAGCCGCCGCGGTGATCGCGCCGAAGGATCGCGCCTGCGCGCTCACCGAGATCGCGATGCAGACGGCGAGCGGCGCCGCCGAGAGCGTTCCGTACCTGATGGTGACGAATCTCGCGCGTGCGCTCGACGAGATCCGCGATCGGGGCATCTTTGTCGTCGGAACCGACGAGCGTGCGTCGGTCGGTCTGTACGAGCAGCGGCTCGAGGGGCCGCTCGCCTGGGTGCTCGGCGCCGAGGGCACGGGCATGCGCAGGCTCACGCGCGAGCGTTGCGATGCGCTGGTGCGCATTCCGATGCGGGGTGCGGTCGGCAGCCTGAACGTGTCGGTCGCGGCGGGCGTCGTGCTGTACGAGACGTTGCGTCAGCGGGGGGCGGGGGCGAAGTGAAGGGCGTTCGTTGCTCCGCGCGTTCGCGGCAGGCGGCAGCGGGCCGGGCCGCTGCCGCCTGCCGCTCGAGCGTCGTCGTCTGTCAGCGTGAGTGTCGATGTCCTGCGACCGCGACGGCATGAGGCAGCCTGCGACCGAGACCACGATCGCGTCGGACGCCGTCGTCGCTCGGGCGCGCGCATGGCTGCGCGAGGCCGAGCGCGTCGTCGTCTTCACCGGCGCCGGCGTGTCGGCCGAGAGCGGCATCGCGACCTTCCGCGATGCGCTCACCGGGTTGTGGGCGCGATTCGATCCGCAGGCGCTGGCGACCGAGGCCGGTTTCCGTGCGGATCCGGCGCTCGTCTGGCGCTGGTACGCCGAGCGCAGGGCGGCGGTGGCGAAGGCGCGGCCCAATGCCGGGCATGCGGCGATTGCCGCCTGCGAGGCGCGGGGCGGCCGACGGGTCGACGTCGTCACGCAGAACGTGGACGGCTTGCACCGCCGCGCCGGCAGTCGCAACGTGCTCGAGTTGCACGGCGACATCACGCGGGTGAAGTGCCTGGAAGGATGCGGCACTCCCGAGTCGATCGATGCAGGCTTCGACTGGCGCGGCGATCCGCGCGAGCCTCCGCCGTGTCCGCGCTGCGGGGCGCCGCTGCGGCCGGACGTGGTCTGGTTCGGCGAGTTTCTTCCCGAAGCGGCGCTCGCCCAGGCGCAGCGCGCAGCGTCGACCTGCGACGCGATGCTCGTCGTCGGCACTTCGGCGCTCGTCTATCCGGCCGCGGAACTGCCGGCGCTGGCGCGGCGCGGCGGCGCTCGGCTCATCGTGGTCGATCCGGCGGAGACGGCGATCGACGACATCGCCGATGCGTGCATTCGTGCGCCGGCGGCCGTCGCGCTACCGTCGTTGCTGCCGGAATAGCCAGGGCGCCCGCGGATCGTTCTGGCGCCACAGTCCGGCGCGCCGGGCCTGCGCCTGTGCCTGCGCCTGCGCATAGCGTTCGCGCTCGGCGGGAGAGAGATCCGCGTCGTAGCGCGTGAAGTGCCAGGCGAGACCGCGGTCGAGCTGTTCGAGTCCGATGTCGCGACCGGAGACGAACACCCGCCCGACCACGCGTCCGTAGGCGTCGACCTTGATCGCCTCGACACGCACCTCGCGCTCGTCGATCGTGTCGCGCAGCGCCTTGCGCGAGACGTTGGCGAAAGGCTGCGTGCGCTCGGGGGCGTCGATTCCGGCGATGCGCACGCCGATTTCGCGCCCGTCGCTCGTGCGCAGGCGGAACGAGTCGCCGTCGTAGACGTGCTCGACGACGCCGTCGATCCAGGCGATTTTCCGCGCCGACTGCGCATCGGCGGCCGCCTCGAAGGCCGAAGGCGATCGCGATGCGTCGCGCGCGTGGGCCGCCGGCGCGGCGGCGACGGATCCAGGCAACAGCGCCAGCAACAGCGCGGGCAGCAGCGCGCGCGCAGGCAGCAGCGCGCGCGTGAAGGGCAGGGCCGGGAGCGTGCCCGGCGTCAGAGCCGGGGGTGTCCCCGGCGCCGGCTGCGGAATGATGGCCTTCCTCAGCGTCGCGTCAGCAGCACGCCGAGCAGCACGCCGACGGCAGCGGCGATGCCGACCGCGTTCCACGGATGCTCGT
The DNA here is from genome assembly GCA_937903095.1 of uncultured Burkholderiales bacterium. GTDB lineage: Bacteria > Pseudomonadota > Gammaproteobacteria > Burkholderiales > Burkholderiaceae_E > Zeimonas. The sequence continues at coordinate 4,715 of CALCZN010000042.1, read as the reverse complement.
GCACGTATTCGTTGGTATCGGCGGCCGTTCGACGCGCGGTTTCCAGCGCGGCCTCCTGGAACGCGTTCAGCTCGCCGCGGGCCGCGTTCACGCCGCGCTCGAGTCGATCGCGAACGAGGTTCAGTTGCTCGTTTCCGCTGCGCGAGGCCGCCTTGAGCATTTCCTCGGCGTCGGACACCAGCGAGCGCAGTTCGGCGGCGAGCCGATCGCGTGCAGCGGCCGCCTGTTCCGCGGCCTGTTCCATCGCTTCCATTCGTTGTTCTCCGGTTCGTGGCCTGGGGCCTGTTCGCGATGCCCGGTGCGCTCAGCGAAACACCAGCACCGGAATGCTCGAATGCGTGAGCACCTTGTTGGTTTCGCTGCCGAGTACCAGTGCGCTCAGCCCGCGTCGGCCGTGCGAGGCCATGAAGATGAGGTCGCAGCCCCGGTCGCGCGCCGTGTCGATGATCGCGCGGTACGGCTGCGTGTGCCTTACCGAGACGGTGTCGCAGTCGACGCCGGCCGCTGCCGCCGATTGCGCGACCGCTTCGAGAACGATGCGCGCGGTTTCCTCGGTGGCCTTGGTGAACTCGGCGAACGAGGCCTGGCCGGCGGCGGGGAATTCGGCGAAGGCCGGCGGAATGTACTCGGGCATCACGTGCAGCGCGGTGATGCGCGCGCCGCTTTCGCGGGCGAGTCCGATGGCGCGTTCGACCGCGTTGTTCGACAGCTCCGATCCGTCGGTGGGAACCAGCAGGTGCTTGTACATGCGTCTTCTCCGCGAGCAACGATGGTTTGCATGCTAGTCGATGCGCCGCCGCCGCGCGAGCCGCGCCGAGGCCGCTGCACCGGGTTCCGCCGCGGTCGTTACAAACTGTTACCGGCTGTTGCCGCACTGCCATCGAAGGGCGGGCTTCGATCGGTAGATTGGCGTCGAACCGGGCAACCGGCCCGGTGTGCAGGAGTCTGCTCATGTCGATGCCGCACCTCGCCGAATCCCGCGTCGCGCCGCTGGGTCTTGCTCTCGTCGAAGGCCAACAGCCCGCGAGCGCGCAGGTCGCCCGTCCGCGCATGCCCGCCCGGCGCGCGGACGGCCTGGAAACGCTGCTGGCCGCCGCGTCGGCCACCCGTCGGCGAGTGCGCCGCGGCGAATATCTGTATCGCTACGGCGATCCCTTCCACTCGCTGTTCGGCATTCGCGCCGGCTCGTTCAAGTCGGTGCTGCTCACCGAGGACGGACGAGAGCAGGTCACCGGCTTTCACCTCGGCGGCGAAGTGCTGGGCGTCGACGGCATCGGCCTGGACGTGCACGCCGGCGACGCCGTGGCGCTGGAAGACAGCGAGGTCGTCGAGATTTCGTTCGCCGAGCTGGACGCGCTTGCCACGCGCGATCCGGCGCTGCAGCGCGAGCTGTTCCGCATGCTCTCGGCCGAAATCCAGCGCGAGCGTGCGCTGATGCTGCTGCTCGGTTCGATGCGCGCCGAGGAGCGGCTCGCCGCGTTCCTCATCAACCTGTCGCAGCGCATGGCGGCGCGCGGCTTCTCCGCCAGCTGCTTCGTGCTGCGCATGACCCGCGAGGAAATCGGCAGCATGCTCGGGCTGAAGCTCGAGACGGTGAGCCGGATCCTGTCGCGCTTCCAGGCCGAAGGCCTCATCCACGTTCGCAATCGCGAAATCGCGATCGTGTCGCAGCAGGCGCTGCGGGCGGTGATCGGCCGCAACGATACGCGGCGCGAGGCACGCTGAGCGCGATCGTCAGCCGCCGGGCGACGTGATCGGCCCTGGCGCCGGCGCGTCGAGCGTGCGGCGCAGGATGCGCGCCAGCTGGTCGATCCGGTAAGGCTTGGCCAGCAGTTCCGCTCCCACCCGGCGTCCGAGCAGCTCGATGGTCTCGGGCGCGTGTCCGGAAGTGAAGACGACGCGCAGCCCCGGGCGCCGGCGCGTCGCTTCGCTGGCGAGCGCCGGTCCGTCGATGTCGCCGCGCATCACCACGTCGGTGAACAGCAGGTCGATGCGCTCGCCGGAATCGACCCAGGCGAGTGCCTGCGCCGCGCCGGCTGCCGGCAGTACGCGGTAGCCGAGCTTGCCGAGGAAACCGACCGCCACCGAGCGCACTTCCTCGTCGTCTTCGACCACGAGGATCGTCTCCGCTCCGCCCTCGTAGTCGGCGTTGCCGGCGCGATGCACGCGCGGCCCGGCGCTGCCGTCGTCGGCCGGCAGGTAGAGAGCGATCGACGTGCCGGCGCCGGGCGTGCTGTGCACGTCGAGGTGACCGCCCGACTGCTTGGCGAAGCCGTAGACGAGGCTCAATCCCAGGCCGCTGCCCTTGCCGCTCTCCTTCGTCGTGAAGAAGGGTTCGAAGGCGCGCGCGAGCACTTCGGGCGACATGCCCGAACCGGTGTCGGCAACGACGATCCGCACGTAGTCGCCGGGAACCAGCGGCTCGTCGCGCGTCGCCGTATGCGCCGGCGCGCTCACCCGGCTGGCGGACAGCGTGAGCCGGCCGCCGTCGGGCATCGCGTCGCGCGCGTTCACCGCGAGATTCAGCAGCGCGGTGTCGAGCATTCCGGGGTCGGCTTTCGCCGGCGGCAGCGCGTCTTCGACCTCCAGGCGCACGTCGATCTTCGCGCCGAGCGTGCGACGCAGGATGTCGACGATCGAATCGAGCAACTGCGCGACGTCGATCGCGCGCGGCTGCAGGGTCTGGCGGCGCGAGAACGCGAGCAGCTTGCGCGTGAGGTCGGCGCCGCGGCCCGTTGCGCGCAGCGCCGCCTTCGCCAGCCGCGCGCCGAGCGCGTCGTCGACGATGCGGTCTTCGAGCATCTGCAGGTTGCCCGAAACGACGGTGAGCAGGTTGTTGAAATCGTGCGCGACGCCGCCGGTGAGCTGGCCCAGGGCCTCGAGCCGCTGGGACTGGAAGAGCCGCGCCTCCGCGCTCTCGCGCTGCAACGCAGCGCCCACCATGTTGGCCAGCGCCTGCACGAAGTTGCCGTCGTCGCGCGAGAAGCTGCGCGAGGTGCGCGAACCGGCCAGCAGCAGGCCCAGGCACTGGCCTTCCTCGCCGGGAATCGCACAGACAATGGCGGTGGAGGGATCGGCGGCATCGCCGGAGCCGAACAGCATCGGCTGCTCGAGCAGCATCGGCCGATCGAGCAGCCGCTCGGCGTCCTCGGCGACGAGCTGTCCGAGATGCTCGCGCAGCGCTTCGATGCTCTCGTCGGCGCCCAGGCCGAGCCGGGCGGCGATGTCGATCCGGCCTCCGGCGAGCGCGACCCGCCCGCACAGCGCGAAGTCGACGCGCAGGTGCTCGATGATCAGCGCGCAGGCCTGCTGCTGGATCGCGGCGAAGTCGCGCGTGGCGAGCGCCAGGCGCCCGAAATCGGCCACCGCGTTCGCCTGCTGCGCGCGGACGATGAGGTCCTGCGCACGACGCAGATCGTCCACGTTTCGCACGCTCGCGCAGGTCCAGACGGCACCGTCGACGCGCAGCGGATTGAGGCTGATCTCGACGGCGAACTCGTGTCCGTCGCGATGCCAGGCGGTGAGCGCGATGTTCGTGCCCATCGGGCGCGCGCGAGGGGCGCTGCGATAGCGCGCGCGATGCTGCGCGTGCGATTCGCGGAAACGCTGCGGCATCAGCTCCTCGATCGAGCGGCCGACGAGATCGTCCAGGCGATAGCCGAACACCGCTTCGCAGCGGGCGTTCGCGATCCGGATGCGGCCCGCGTCGTCGACGATCAGCATCGCTTCGGATGCCGATTGGAAGATCTGGCGGTACAGCGCCGGTTCGTCGATCGCGGCGGCGGTCTGCGCGCCTGCGGTTTTCGACGCGGTTTTCGACGCAGTTTTCGATTCAGCGCGAGGCATCGCTCGACCGGGCGTCTGGCGAAACCCGTGCAGCGAACAGGTAGCCGACGCCGCGCACCGACTTCACCAGTTGCGGCTCGGCCGGATCGCTCTCGATCTTGCGCCGCAGCCGTCCGACCAGCACGTCGATCGCGCGGTCGAAGGGGCCGGCTTCGCGCCGGTACAACGCGTCCATCAGTTCGTCGCGCGTGAGCGCGCGGTTCGGCTGGCGCACGAAGGTGGTGAGCAGGTCGAACTCGCCGGTGGTCAGCGCGACCGGCGTGCCGTCGGGGCGAGCGACCGAGCGCGCCGCCAGGTCGATGTGCCAGCCGTCGAACTCGAATCGCTGCGATGGCTCCGCGGCGGTCGCGGGCGGCGGCTGCGCCGCACCCTCCGGGCGCAGGCGCCGCAGCACGCTGCGCACGCGCGCGACGAGTTCGCGCAGGTCGAAGGGCTTGGGGATGTAGTCGTCGGCGCCCAGTTCGAGGCCGAGAATGCGGTCTACCGGCTCGCCGCGGCCGGTGACGATGATGATCCCCGGAACGTCGGCGCGGCTACGCAACTCGCGCGCCAGCACCAGTCCGTCCTCCTGCGGCAGGCCGAGGTCGAGCAGCACGAGATCGACCGGATGCTCGGCCAGATGGCGGCGCATCTCGCTGCCATCGGCCACCGCCGCGACGTCGAACCCGAAGTCGCTCAGGTACGCGAACAGCAGTTCGCGGATTCCCTCTTCGTCGTCGACGACGAGGATGCGCTCGGCCATCTCCTTCGCGCTTGCCCTAGGAGAGCGTCGGCGTCGCCCGCCTCACCCGCACTCGCCCTGGTGCCCGCAGGCGGTGCAGAACATGCAGCCGTCGCGCCGGATGTAGGCATGCGCCCCGCACGACGGG
>CALCZN010000041.1:0-6694 GCA_937903095.1 uncultured Burkholderiales bacterium | reverse complement strand
ATCGTGCCGAAGGTGGCGATCTGCGAGACGGCCTGTTCGCCGTAGCGCGCACGCACGTACTCGATGACGCGATAGCGCTGTTCCTGGCAGAAGTCGATGTCGAAGTCGGGCATCGACACGCGCTCGGGATTCAGGAAGCGCTCGAAGAGCAGCGCGTAGGGAATCGGGTCGAGATCGGTGATGCCGAGCGCATAGGCGACCAGCGAGCCGGCGCCCGAGCCGCGCCCGGGGCCGACCGGCACGCCGTTGGCCTTCGCCCAGTTGATGAAGTCGGCGACGATCAGGAAGTAGCCGGGAAAGCCCATCTGCACGATCGTGTCGCACTCGTATTCGAGGCGCGCCGTGTATTCGGCGCGCTTCGCCTCGAGCGTGGCGGGCGGCGTGCGATCGGACGGGAAGAGCGCGGCCAGGCGCCGCCCGAGGCCTTCGCGCGCCAGCGTGCGCAGGTAGTCGTCGAGCGAGACGCCGTCGGGCGTGGGGAACTTCGGCAGTTGCGCCTTGCCCAGCGTCATCGGAACGTTGCAGCGACGCGCGATCTCGACGCTGTTGGCCAGCGCCGACGGCAGATCGGCGAAAAGCTCGGCCATCTCGCGCTGCGTGCGGAAATGCTGCTCGGGGGTGAACGCGCGAACGCGCCGCGGGTCGGCGAGGATCGCGCCCTGCGCGATGCACACGCGCGCTTCGTGCGCGCGATGATCGTCGCGGTCGAGGAACTGCACCGGATGCGTGGCCACCAGCGGCAGCGACAGGCGCACGGCGAGCTGCGCGGCCGCGCGCGTGTGCGCCTCGTCCTCGGCGTGACCGCCGCGCTGCACTTCGAGATACCAGGCGCCGGGAAAGCGCCGCGTCCATGCGCGCGCCAGCTCCGCGGCGCCGCGCGCATTGCCGGCGAGCAGCGCCTGGCCGACGTCGCCGTGCTGCGCGCCCGACAGTGCGATCAGGCCTTCGCCGGCCAGGCGGCCATCGGCGTCGCGTTCGTCGAACCATTCGGCGCGCAATTCGCCGCGGCCGCGGTACTCGTTCTCGATCCACGCCCGGCTGAGCAATTCGCACAGCCGCAGATAGCCGCCGCGATCACGCGCGAGCAGCAGCATGCGGAACGGCCGCTCGCGATCGGCTTCGTTGGAAACCCACGCGTCTACGCCGCAGATCGGCTTGATGCCGCGCGCGCGCGCGGCCGTGTAGAACTTCACCCAGCCGAACAGGTTCGCCAGGTCGGTGACCGCGATGGCCGGCTGCCCGTCGGCCAGCGCGCGTTCGACGAGCGCTTCGATTCGCACGATCGAGTCGCTGACCGAGTATTCGGTGTGGACCCGAAGATGGACGAAACCGGGCGCGCTCATCGGTAGAATCTCATCGGCCCGAAATTCTACCCATGTTGCCCCGCCCTTCGCTCCCACGCCGGCGCGCGATGCTGCTGCTGGCCTTCTGCGCGCTGTGCTGGAGCGTCGCCGGCGTTCTCACGCGTCGGCTCGAGCACACGGAGAGCCTCGACGTCACCTTCTGGCGCAGCTTCTTTTGCGCGGCGACGATGCTCGTGCTGCTCGCCGCGCAGCGGCGCGGCAACCCGCTGCCGGCGATCGCGCGCATGGGCTGGCCCGGCCTTGTCTCGGGCGCGATGTGGGGAACGATGTTCACCGGCTTCATGATCGCGCTCACGATGACGAGCGTGGCCAACGCGCTGGTCGTGATGAGCGTCGCGCCACTGCTCACCGCGCTGCTCGGCCGCATCGTGCTCGGCACGCGGCTGGGCGCCTTCGACTGGATCGCCACGCTGCTCGCCGGCGCCGGCATCGCGTGGATGGTGCGCGACGGCGTCGACGGCGAAGGCCGCATCGGCATGGCGATCGCGCTGTGCGTGCCGCTCGCCAGCTCGGCGCAGATCGTCGTGCTCAAACGCCTGCAGGCGCAGGTCGATCTCGCGCCCGCGGTGCTGGTCGGCGCGCTGCTGTCGTGCGCCTTCACGCTCGCGCTCGCCTGGCCGATGCGGCTGCCGGTCGCCGATCTGCCGATCCTCGTGCTGCTCGGCAGTGTGCAGCTGGCGATCCCCTGCTTCCTGCTGGTGCGCGCGGTGCGCCCGCTCGCGCCGCACGAGGTCGCGCTGATCGCGCTGCTCGAAGTCGTGCTCGGGCCGATCTGGACCTGGCTGTGGGCCGACGAGGCGATTTCCGCGGCCACGCTGCAGGGCGGACTCGTCGTGCTCGGCGCGCTCGTCGTCAATGCGCTGCTCGGGCGCAGGGCGGCGGCGCCGGCGACGCGCGCCGCGCCGGTGTGAGTGCTGCGACGTGGGCCCCGGCATGGATCTGATGCCGGCGTGAACGACACATCGACCACGGTGCGAGCATGACCGGGATATCGGCGTCGCCGGCGCCCGCTCCGCAGACGATCGAGCTGACGCGCCCCGATCGCGCCGTGCTGCGCGGCCTGCGCTGGCGCTGTCCCGGCGGCGCACGCGCGGTGGTCGTACACGGGCTCGGCGAACACGCGGCGAGGCAGCGCAACGTCGCCGAGTTCCTCGCACGACGCGGCTTCGACGTCGTCGCCTTCGATCATCGCGGCCACGGCCGCTCCGATGGTGCCCGCGGCGCGCTGCGCCGCTCCGAAAACCTCGTCGACGATCTGGCGGCGATCGTCGATTCGACCGCGAGCGCGCCGATCCTGCTCGTAGGGCACAGCATGGGCGGGCTGGTGGCGCTTCGTTACGCGCTCGCGCACCCGGAGACGGTCGCTGCGCTCGTGCTGTCGTCGCCGGCGCTCGATCCGACGCTGAGCCTCGGGCAGAAGCTGCTGCTCGCGACGATGTCGCGGCTCGCGCCCGATGTCGCGGTCGGCAACGGACTGGACGCATCGAAGATCTCGCACGATCCGGCCGTCGTGCGCGCATACCGCGAAGATCCCCTCGTGCACGATCGCATCACCGCGCGGCTGGCTCGGTTCATCGTCGACGGCGCGCGCGACGCGATCGAGCGCGCCGCGATGCTCGCCGTACCGACGCTGCTGCTCGTCGCCGGCGACGACCGGCTCGTCTCACCGGCGGGAAGCCGCCGCTTCGCACAGCGCGCCCCGCCCGGACGCGTCGACGAGCGCGTCTACGAAGGCCTGTGGCATGAGCTGTTCAACGAGAGCGAGCCGGGGCGCAGGCGCGTCTTCGGCGACCTCGGTGCCTGGCTCGATGCCATCCGGTTCGACCGATTTGCGTGATGCGGGCGGGCTAATACAGCGTCGCTGAAGGCTACGCGCATCTGGCGACTCCAACTGCTCGGCACTTGGCGTGTGACATGCGTGGCCGCGGTCGCCACATGAAAGCGCCCCGCAGTGGGGCGCTTTGAACTCGGCGTCAGGATTTCTTCTTTTGACTTGTCGGTGTGCGCTGACTCGTCTTTGTAGTCGCGCTGGTCGTGGGGAAGGTCAAGGTAGCGACCTTGGCCGACTCCCCCATCCAGCTTTTCAACTGAGCCACTTCTTGGCGAGCGGCTTGGAATTGCCCCATGAACGACTTATATTGCTGCTTCATGCAATGCTCCTTACTCGAGTAGGGCTCGGAGGAGGCGAGGTTTCACCAACCACAAACGCCTCGGCAAAAGTGTAGGTGAAAACGAGCCGTCGGATGCGAGGCGTCGCCGCGATCTCGTCAACATTTTTGATCTTACCGTCCGGAGACTTCCGCACACCGAAGCTCTCGAAAAATTCCATGTACCGTCTCGGCGCAACTCCGACGAACGCGCGGAAGTTGACTCTGCTCGGGGACGGCTCTGCCGGCTCGACGCTGATGGAGTCGCTGTAAAGCTCCGCGGTCCGGCTCTTCTCGTACGGCTCGATGAAGACCACGTCGCGAATACCGGCGGCAACGATGTGCCTAGCACAGATATGGCACGGGAACGTCGTGCAGAAAAGACGCGCATCCTGCAACCGGACACCTGACCTCGCGGCATGCGTGATCGCAGCCATCTCGGCATGGACCGCACGGCCGAACTCGATCACATCGAACAACTGGGCGTCTCGAAGATAGGCTCCCTCAGCAAAGAGCGCATCACGTGCCAAGTCCGTGCTTGTCCTTCGCTGTGCCGCCATTCCAAGCAGTCCCTTCCTGCGTTGCATGCGGTCGAACGCGTCTTCCACGATTTCGCGCTTGATATCGACGTTCGAATCGCTACCTCTCTCGAAGTCGCGCATGCGCCCGTTGTCATCGGCCCAGTAGAGACCGCCGCCGAATCGCGGCACTTCATTGCAGCCGGTGGAAAGAATCTCGCCGTCTGGACACACAATTGCTGCCCCCACCTGCCTGGACAAGTCGAGTGATCGCAGTGCCGCCGCTTTCGCAAAAAACATGGCCTGCTCGTCTTTCGTCGGTGAGACGTACGGATTCCCAAAGGTGAGCTGAACGAGTCGCTTAAGTTGACGCTCGAGATCCGGTCTTGACTCGCTGGTTACGAAGTAGTCGGCCAGCGGGAAGGTCTTTCCGACGCGCTGGCCGAGCTTGCGGCCCTCTTCTTCGTAGTCCCGTCCGATCAACTCTGTCGCATGCTCCTCCGCCTTCGACCGATCTGCGCCAATCGAGGGGGCAAGCAACTTTTTCAGAAACTGCAGGCGCCAAGCCCTAGACGCGTACACCGAGATCAGTGTGAAGGCCTTTCCGTAGACCTGTCGGAAGATCTCGACTTCCTCTGGACGCTTGAAAGAGCGCACGAAGTAGGCCAATCGCTTCGCAGGCTTTCGAACATCTTTGGTCCTCTGCTCCCGCGACTCGCGGATAGCGGCAATGCCCAAACGGGCCACGATGTCGGGCTGTTTCGATTCCTCCCTCAGCCACGTGCCGCGGTCCATGAGCGTCTTGATCCGCTCGTACTCGTTCGGGAAGTTGTGCGACTTCCCGAGATAGGTCGTGATCAACTCGCTAAGGCGAACCTCCACGACATCGTATTGGACCGCTCGCAGCTGAGTGCGCAGCACATCGCCCACTTTGTTCAGGTCGATCCCTGTAGGTCCGACGAAACCAAAGACGAGTTCGATATTCGCTGGGTCAGAGGCATCGATGCCTTCAATGACAGCCTCTACGCCGCTTGCGTCAGCTGCCCTACGCTTTGCACCCGCCGCGCGGCTTCGCCTCGCCTGATCACCCACCGCCGCCCGTCGTGTTGCCATTGATCAGCTTCGCCTTCCCTTGCTCGTGCGCAGCTCAGACCGGCCGCCCCGCTTCAGCTCTGAAGCCTTCCATCAAAGGCAAGGCTCGCAGCGAAAGCAATCGCCCCAATCCCGTCATGCGCCAATCTACCCTGCCCTCGTCAGGGAGCGCCGGGATCAAGGCCGCTTCCGCTATCCCACAGCGACGATACCTGCATAGATACCCGCTATTTCACGGCCCAGATCATCCCATGCTGCACCTCCAGCGTGAAGAAGTAGTTCAGCGTCGAAAGCTTGTCGCCGGCGAAGGTCTTGAGCGGCGTCGATGGTCCGCTCATGCAGGTGGGCGCGCCGAAAACGATCGTATGGGGAGCGCCGTCCAGCCGTCGACGTGATGCGCGAGACGTGATGCTACGCACCTCGGTGGGGCGCGAACGAAGCGGCGCCTTCGTGGACCGCTTCGTGTGATCGTATCCCGAGTGGTACGGGATCGCGACCCGGCTCATGTCAGGCCAGGTCGAAGACGAGCGCTTCGGCGTCCTGGCCGCGATCGAAGACGAACGCGGTCTCCTCGGTGAAGCTCGCCGCATCCCCCGCTTCGAGCGCCTGGCCGTTGACGTGCAGCCGGCCGCGAACGAGGTGCGCATAGAGACGGCGCCCGCTGCCGATCGCGAGGGCGACGCTCTCGCCGCCGTCGAACAGCCCCGCATACACGATGGCGTCCTGATGGATCGTCAGCGCGCCTTCGCGCGCATCGGGTGCAGCGATCGGCTGCAGGCGTCCGCGCCTGCGCATCTCGTCGAAATGCCGCTGCTCGTAGCCGGGCGCGATGCCGCGCTGCGCCGGCTCGATCCAGATCTGCAGGAAATGCGTGACGCCCTGCTTCTCGTGGTTGTACTCCGAATGCTGCACGCCGGTGCCGGCGCTCATGCGCTGCACGTCGCCCGGCCGGATCACCGAGCCGTTGCCCAGGCTGTCGCGATGCGCGAGCGCGCCTTCGAGCACGTAGGTGATGATCTCCATGTCGCGATGGCCGTGCGTGCCGAAGCCGGTGCCCGGCGCGACGCGGTCCTCGTTGATCACGCGCAGCGCGCCGAAGCCCATGTGGCGCGGGTCGTAGTAATCGGCGAAGGAAAAGCTGTGCAGCGTCTTCAGCCATCCGTGATCGGCGCTGCCGCGTTCGCCGCTGCGTCGGATCTCGATCATCGTCGTCTCCCGATCGGATCCGGCCAGTGTAATGCGCTGCCCGGGCGCGGCTCGCCGAATACAATGCAACCCGATGCCCGCCGTCGATCGAAGTGCGTACGTGGGCCGATTCGCGCCCTCGCCCACCGGCCCGCTGCACGCCGGCTCGCTCGTTGCCGCGCTGGCCAGCTGCCTCGACGCGCGCGCGCGGCACGGACGATGGCTGCTGCGCATCGAGGATCTGGATGCGCCGCGCGAGATGCCCGGTGCCGCGGGCGCGATCATCGACACGCTCGCACGGCTCGGCTTCCGGCACGACGGCGGGATCGTCTTCCAGAGCCGGCGCGGCGACACGTACCGGCAGGCTTTCGAGCGGCTCGCGGCCGCC
>CALCZN010000040.1:0-2116 GCA_937903095.1 uncultured Burkholderiales bacterium | reverse complement strand
CGCTACGAGCCGCGCGCGGTGTGCTGGATGACGGTGCCCGCCACCTTCCGTGGACTATGGAAGCAGCGCCTGCGCTGGGCGCGCGGCCTGATGCAGGTGCTGCGCCGGCACCGCGACGTGATGATGCACTGGAAGTTCCGCCGCATGTGGCCGGTGTTCGCCGAGTCGTCGCTGTCGACGTTGTGGGCGCTGTGCTTCGTCGTGCTCACCGGGATCTGGGTCGCTTCGTGGGCGGTCGGCCTGCCGCCGGTTGGCGCCTCGCCGATCCCCAATCTGTGGGGCATGACGATCGGCACGATGTGCGTGCTGCAGCTCGCGGTCGGCGCATGGATCGACCGGCGCTACGACCCGTCGATCGTGCGTATGGCGCCGTACGCGATCTGGTATCCGATCGTCTACTGGATGCTGCTTGCGCTCGCGGCCGTGGTGTCGCTGCCGTGGCTGTTGCGCCGCCCGCAGCGGCGCTCGGTACGCTGGGATACGCGTCGCGTCGGAGCCGGCGCTTGAGGTCAACGCCGTTGCGCATCGCGGTCGCGGTGGCGGCGGCGGTCGCGGGGACGAGCCTGTGCCTGGCGGGCAATGCCGCAGACGCGCAACCCGTGCAGCCTGCGCCGGGAGCGGAGGCTGCTTCAGGGCAATCGCCGAAGACCCGATACGCGAGCGAACTCGCCCGTGCGCGCGAGCTGGTCGATCGCGGCCGGTATGCGCAGGCGCTCGGGCATTACGAGCCGCTTCTCGCGCAGCGGCCCGACGACGACGACCTGCTGATCGAGGTGGCGCGCGTGCTCGGCTTCGCCGATCGCAACGCCGAATCGGCCGACGCGTACCGGCGCGTGCTGGCCATTGCGCCCGGGCGCCGGCCCGACGTGCGCCGCTCGCTCGCCTGGCAGACGTTGTGGTCGGGGGAAGCAGCGTGCGCCGAAGCGTGGTTCCTGGAGTCGGCCGCGCTCGATGCGCAACCGGCCGACGCCTGGCGCGGCGTGGCCGAAGCGCGCCAGCAGCGCGAAGACCTGCGCGGCGCGCTCGACGCCTATCGGGAGGCGCTGCGTCTCGATCCGGACGATGCAACCAACGCGCGGCGCGCGGCGCAGATCCTCGTCTGGCTGGGGCGCACCGACGAAGGGGTCGCCGCGTTCGAGGCACTGCTCGCGCGCGATCCGGAGGACCGTCGCAGCCGGCTGGGCCTCGCCCGCGCGCTGAACGACGCCGGTCGCCACCGCGCCGCGGTGCTCGAGTATCGCAATGCGCAGATCGCCCCGCTCGATGACGAGACGCGCTTCGACTACGCGCGTGCGCTGAGCTGGGCAGGCTTCGACGATCTCGCCGACCGGGAGCTGGCGACCGAGTAGCCCGATGCACAGTGGCTGCGGCGCTTTCGCACGTCGCGCGAGCGGTCGCGCTGGTGGGCGATCGAGCTCGATGCGTCGACCGACCGGGACGACCTCGACACGCGCGCGGCGCGTGCGGCCACCGGCTGGCATTTCGAAGGCGGGCGCGCGCTCGAGACGTCGTTGCGCCGCGTGCGCTTCGACGCCCCCACGGCCGCGTCGACGGCCTTCGCTGGCAGACGCAGGCGAGCGCGCGCCTGGGCGGCGTCGACTCGCGCTGGGGCGCCGCCTGGCCGAGCGTCGCGATCGCGTTCAACGACTATGACGGCTGGCATCCGCTCACCGGCGCTGCGCGCCTGCGCTGGCTGCCGGCGAACGATGTTCGCGTCGATGCGGAGCTCGGGCGCGAAACGGTCGAGACGCCGAAGGCCGTCGACGAGCGGGTGCACGTCGACGTGGCGTCGCTCGGCATGGATTTCCGGCCGGCGCCCGCCTGGACGCTCGCCGGCTCGCTCGCGCATTTCCGTTTCGACGACGGAAACGAACGCGATCGCGTGTACGGCCGCATCGAGCGCACGATCGTGGCGGTGCCGCGCGTGCGCGCCGGCATCGAGGCGCTCGCCTTCCGCAGTTCGGACCCCATCGGGCCGTCCGTCGCCTGGCGCGGCTACTGGAATCCGAAGGAGTACCGCGAAGCGCGTCTCTTCGTCTCGGTCTCGCGGGACTGGCGCGAGTGGCAGGTGGCGGCGCGTGCCGGCATCGGCACCGCGCGCGAGGTCGACGGCTGG
>CALCZN010000039.1:0-5532 GCA_937903095.1 uncultured Burkholderiales bacterium | reverse complement strand
CCGCCGATCGCGTCCCAGTTGATCGCGATGCGCTCGGCGATCACCGCCGCGCACAGGGTGACGATGCCGAAGAACGCGCCCTTGACCACGCGCCCGATGAACAGCGACAGCCCGAGCAGCGCGGCGGCGACCGCGCCGGCGGCGCAGCCGAGCAGCACCCCGAGCCAGGGCGAGTCGGGCAGCCCCGGCGGCAGCATGCCCTTGGCCGCCAGCGCCGCGACATAGGCGCCGACGCCGAAGAACAGCGCCTGCCCGAAGCACAGCAGCCCGGCCTGCCGCCAGACGAAGGCCAGGCTCATCGCGAAGATGCCGTAGCACAGCAGCTGCGCGAAACGCGCGAGCTCCCACTCGCCGAGCCACAGCGGCGCAGCGAGCACGACGGCCCAGATCGCGCCGACCACCAGGTTGCGCAGGTCGCCGCGGGCGTAGCCGCTCACCGCCTGACCCCCGTGATGCCGTTCGGGTACAGGCGGATGACGACGATCGCCAGCGTGAACACGGCGATCTGCGCGATCACCGGGTTCCACCAGCTCGCGATGAGCGTCTGCGAGCTGCCCATCAGGCCGGTGCCCCAGAGCGCACCCGCCGGCGAGCCGACGCCGCCGACGAGGATCGACAGGAACGCCGGCAGGATGAAGCCGAAGCCCATCTGCGGATCGACGCTCATCAGCGGCGCCATCACCGCACCGGCGAGCCCCGCCAGCCCGGTGCCGAAGGCGAAGGCGGCGCGATCGACGCGGCGCGTGTCGATGCCGATCGCGCGCGCGATCGGCCGGTTCACCATCGCTGCCCGCGCCGCCAGGCCGAAGCGCGTGCGGTACAGGATCGCGAAGACGAGCAGCGCCACGACGACGGCAATCGCCATGACGAGCAGCCGGTACGCCGAATACGGCACGCCGAACAGCGAGACCGCCGAATCGAGCGGCGAAGCGATCTGCTGCGACTGCGCGCCGAAGGCGATCACGATCGCCTGCTTGATCGCGATCGACAGCCCCCAGGTGGCGAGGATCGTGTCGAGCGGCCGGTCGTACATGCGGCGGATGACTGCCACCTCGGCCAGCAACCCGACGGCCGCGGCCACGAGTGCGCCGAGCAGCACGCCCGCGGCGAACGGCAGCCCCATCTGCTGCGCGAACCACAGGCCGTAGGCGCCGATCAGGAAGAACTCGCCGTGCGCGAGGTTGATCACCTGCATGAGGCCGAAGATCAGCACCAGCCCGATGCTCACCAGCAGCAGCACCGAGATGTAGTTCAGCGAGTCGAGCAGGATCGGCAGCACGGTCTGCATGTCACAACCCCATGTTGCGCTCGAAGATCTCGGGCTGCTCGCGCAGCCGCGCCGCCTCGATCCGCTCGCGCTCGCGCCCGTTCTCGATGAAGAGGACGTCGTCGGCGAGCGCCTGCACCATCTCCAGGTTCTGCTCGACGAGCAGGATGCTCAGCCGCTCCTCGCGGTTGATGCGCAGCAGGATCGTCGCGATCTCGTGCACGATCGACGGCTGGATTCCCTCCGACGGCTCGTCGAGCAGCAGCAGGCGCGGACGCGCGGCGAGCGCGCGCGCGATCGCGAGCATCTGCTGCTGGCCGCCGGACAGCGTCTCGGCGCGCTGCGCGCTGCGTTCGCGCAGCACCGGAAAATAGCCGTACAGGCGCTCGAGATCCGGCTCTCCGTGCTCGTGCGCGAGGGCACCGAGCCGGATGTTCTCCAGGACGCTGAAGCCCGGGAACACCTCGCGGCCCTGCGGCACGTAGGCCACGCCGGCGAGGCTGATCCGGTGCGTCGGCCAGCCGGCGACGTCGTGGCCGCCGAAGCGCACCTCTCCCGCGGAAACCGCGACCAACCCCATAATCGCGCGCACCAGCGTCGTCTTGCCCATGCCGTTGCGTCCCATCACGGCCAGCGTGCGGCCTTCGCCGAGCTGCAGCGACAGTCCCTTGAGCACCTGGTCGCCGCGCGAATAGCCGGCGTACAGCGCGCGGATCGAAAGCGCCGGATCGCTCATGCAGCCTCGCCGAGATAGGCGGCGCGCACCCGGGGATCCTGCCGCACGCTCTCGTAGTCGCCCTTGCTCTGCACGATACCGCCGAGCATGACGAGGATGGGGCACTCGAGGTCGCGCACGAAGCGCATGTCGTGCTCGATCGCGAGCACGGCTATGCCGCGCTCGCCGCTGATCCGGTGGATCAGCCGCACGGTGTCGGCGGTCTCCTGCGCCGTCATGCCGGCGGTCGGTTCGTCGAGCAGCAGCAGGCGGGGACCGCGCGACACGAGCATCAGCAACTCGAGCCGCTGCTTCGCGCCGTGCGGCAGCTGCTCGACCGGCGCGAAGCGCAGGTCGAAGAGACCCGCTTCGCGAAGCAGCGCCGCGTAGCCGTCGACCGGCAATCCGCGAAGGCTTCCCGCCACGCTGCTGCCCGCGGCGCCGACCCGCGCGAGCTCCAGGTTCTCCAGCACCGAAAGACCGGCGAGCACGCCCGGCACCTGGAACTTGCGCAGCATGCCGAGTCGCGCGATGCGATGCGCCGGCATGCGTTCGGTGCGCTGCCCGTCGAAGACGCAGCGCCCCGCGTCGGGCCGCAGCACGCCGCTCAGGATGTTGAACAGCGTGCTCTTGCCGCAGCCGTTGGGCCCGATGATGCACTTCACCTCGCCGGCGCCGAGCCGCAGCTCGACGCCGTTCAGGACGTGCAGCCCGCCGAAGCGCTTGCGGATCCCCTCGAC
Source organism: uncultured Burkholderiales bacterium (assembly GCA_937903095.1). Lineage (GTDB taxonomy): Bacteria > Pseudomonadota > Gammaproteobacteria > Burkholderiales > Burkholderiaceae_E > Zeimonas. Next base: position 2,810 of record CALCZN010000039.1, on the reverse strand, counting down.
CGCGAGCAGCGGCTCGCCCATCCTATTTCGCGCACTGGTTCGGAGCGACGACCTTGCCGATGTATTCGAGCATCTGCAGCTTGCCCCCGCGCGCCTCGGACACCAGCATGTTCAGGTCGACGTGGCGATCGTCGGCGCGCATCGTCACCGGCCCGTTGCCCACCGTCAGCGTCTGGCCGACGATCGCCTTCATGGCGTCTTCCGCCTTGACCGAGTTCGCCTTCTTCAGCGCGTCGAGATAGAAGCGCGTGATACCGTAATGCGCGTCGACGTAGTAGCTCACGGTGGCGCCCTCGCCGAAGCGCTTGCGCTGACGCGCGACGAAGTCCTTCGCCTCGGGCCGGTCCAGCGTCTGGATGAAATGCGAGCAGGTCACGATCCCGTCGGCTTCGCTGCCCGAGAAGCCGGGCAGGTAGTTCTCGTTGAAGCCCATGAAGGCGATGCGCACGCGGTCCTTCAGGCCGGCGGCCACGAACTGCTTCACGAAGGTGACGCCGTCGGCGCCGGGCAGCGTGAGCACGAGCACCTTCGCTCCGGAGTCGGCGATCTTGCGAAGCGTCGGCGCGAAATCCTTGACGCCGAAGGGCGTGTACTCCTCGCCGAGCACCTTGCCGTTGCTGCGCGCGACCGCCGCCTTGATCGCGGCGTTCATCTTCTGCGGCCAGACGTAGTCGGCGCCGAACAGGTAGTAGCCTCCCTGGCCGTCGGCGTTCTTCGCGAGCCACGGGATCAGCGGATCGACGTAGTGCGCCGGAAGCGCCGAGTAGCACGCGATGTAGGGGCTGCAGACGCCGCCCTCGTAGTCGGTGGCATACAGCAGCGGCGTCTTGCCGCGCTCGATCGTCGACTTGATCGCATCGCGGTTGGCCGAGGTCACCGGTCCGATGATCGCCGCCACCTTGTCGCGGCGGATCAACTGTCCCGCACGCTCGACCGCCGTCTTCGGATCGGTCTTGTCGTCGGCCTTGACGATCTCGACCTTGCGCCCGAGAACGCCGCCGGCGGCATTGACCTCCTCCACTGCCAGCGTGATCCCCTGCTCGCCCTGCTGGCCGAACAGTTCCAGGCCGCCGGAGAACGGCAGCAGCATGCCGAGTCGAACAGGCTCGGCCGCCCGCACGATGGCGGGGAAGCCGAGCACGGAAGCGCCCGCCGCCGCAGCCCCCGCCCCGAGCAGCCGTCGCCGCACCGGGCGATGCGGCGAAATTTCGGCGACGAGAGAAGATTCTGGTCGATTCGCGTTCATGCGGGCTCCCGATGTCCGAATTAGTTTCCTAGGAAACAGAGCCGCAACATAAACGAATCGGAACTTCGACTCAAGCCGGGGCGCGGGCGAAGCTCGTGCGGCCTGCACGCCAAAGATAATCCTGACGGACGCGCCTTCGCGAAAGACGATGACCCCCAGCGAGACATTCGGCCGCACGATCCTGCGCGCGCGAAAGCGGTCGCGCGAGAGCTTCGTCGTCGGCCTGCTCATTCCGGTCTCCGGGCCGCTGGCGATGCTGGGGCCGTCGGCGCTCGCCTGCGGCCGACTGGCCGGCGAAGCGTGGAACCGTGCCGGCGGCTCGCTCGGGCGCGAGGTCCGGCTCGCGGTGCTCGATGCGGGCGCTCCGAGCGCTCGACTCGACGACGAAGTCGCCACGCTCCTCGACAACGACGAGCTGGACGCGATCGTCGCGCTGGGCACGACGCCGGTCGGCCACCGCGTCAGCGAGATCATCGGTGCCCGGGTCCCGATGATCTTCACGACGCAGTTCGAAGGCACCGGCCTGCCGCGCTGGGTGCACGCGATCGGCGAGACGCCCGATCGGCAGTTGCTGCCGGCCGTGCAGTGGATGAGCGAGCACCGCCGGGTGCGGCGCTGGTATCTGCTCGGCAACGACTACTCGTGGCCGCGCTGCGCGCATCGCAAGGTGGCCGAACGCATTCGCGGGCTCGGCGGCAGCGTCGCCGCCGAACGCTACGTCGCGCTGGGCGAGCGCGACTTCGATCGCGTCGTGGAAGAGATCGCGCACAGCTCGGCGGACGCGGTGCTCGTGTCGCTGATCGGCAGCGACTCCGTCCACATGTGCCGCGCGTTCGCGGCCGCCGATCTCCCCGGACGCGTGCTGCGGCTGTCCTCGAGCATCGAGGAGAACGCGCTGCTCGGAATGGGCCATCGCAACACCGAAGGCCTGTTCGCCGTGTCGGGCTACTTCGCGACGATCGGCTCGGAAGCCAACGCGCGCTTCAAGGAGCGCTATCACGGCCGTTTCGGCGACCGTGCGCCGACGCTGAACTCGCTCGCGCAATCGGTGTACGAAGGACTCGTCCACCTGCGGCGGCAATGCGGCGAGACGACGGACAACGACGACTCGCCCCTGTCGAGCGTTCGAAGCGTCCGCCGGCCGGGGCCGCGCAGTGCCCCTGCCGAATGCGTCTATCTCGCCGAGGCCGACGGCCTGGCGCTTCGGGTCATCCAGGACCTGTCCGGGCCGAGCCGATGAAGTCCTGCAGCAGCGCGCGCAGCTCGCGCACGCGCGGCTCTCCCAGGCGGCCTTCCAGGCTGCGACGGCTGCGCGCGATGCTCTCGTTCAGCAGCTCCACTTTGCGCAAGCCGAAATCGGAGATGTGCAGCACGACGCGTCGCTGATCGACGGGATCGACCGAGCGTTGCACCAGCGCCGCATCCACCATTCGATCGATCACCTTGCTGGTGGCCGACATCCGCATGCCGGCTTCGCGGGCGAGATCCGACATCGAGCGGCCCTTTTCGTCGGCGAGCACCTCGAGTACGCGCCAGAACTCGACCGGGACGCCGTCGCTTCCGA
>CALCZN010000038.1:0-4963 GCA_937903095.1 uncultured Burkholderiales bacterium | reverse complement strand
GGCGCATTCCGTCGAATGCCGGGGCGCGGCAGAAGCCCTTCGGCGCGCAGGGTTCTCGCGCTAGGGATTTCCCTGCACGGGACCCTGAAATGCTGTGGGTTGCGGCGACTCCATCGCTTCGGGATCGCGACAGGCCTTTCGCTGGGGAAAGCCCCGGAAAGACCGCATCGCGAAGTCGGCACGGGGGTCGTCCGGCGACAGGAAGGAAAGGAAAGGCGGAAATCGTTTCCGACTTTTCGGAAAGATTTCCCAGTGCCGAAGTAGACAATTCGGAATATCAGACTAAACTAGTCCACTACTCGGAGCTTCTCCATGCGACTCACCACGAAAGGACGGTTTGCGGTCACTGCGATGATCGACCTGGCGATGCGGCAGCATCACGGCCCGGTCACGCTCGCCGGCATCAGCCAGCGACAGAAGATCTCGCTGTCGTACCTCGAACAGTTGTTCGGCAAGTTGCGGCGTCACGAGCTGGTCGAGAGCACGCGCGGCCCGGGGGGCGGGTACACGCTGGCGCGGCCGATGAAGGACGTCACCGTCGCCGACATGATTTTCGCGGTGGACGAGCCGCTCGACGCCACGCACTGCGGCGGCAAGGAGAACTGCCAGAGCGACGACGGCCCGTGCATGACGCACGAGCTGTGGACGAACCTGAACAAGCGGATGATCGAGTATCTCGACTCGGTTACGCTGGCCGACCTGGTCGAGCAGCAGAAGGGGCGCGAGACGAAGTCGCATCCGAGGGAGATCTCGGTGCTCAAGGAGCATCGAGCCGCGCTCGAGTTTCCGACCTCCACGCTGCAGCCGATCAAGCTGGAGAAGGGTCGCATCACGACGTTATGAGGGAAGGGATGGGAGAAGAATCGACGGGCGTTCGTCTCACCGAGGCGGCCGCCCGCCACGTCGCGCGATCGCTCGAGCGCCGCGGCAAGGGTCTCGGGCTGCGCGTGGGCGTGAAGGCCTCGGGCTGTTCGGGCCTGTCGTATCAGCTCGAGTTCGCCGACGAACGCAAGGCCGACGACGTGGAATTCGAGTCGAACGGCGTACGGGTGCTGATCGATCCGAAGAGCCTGCCGTACCTGGACGGAATCGAGCTGGACTTCGTGCGCGAAGGACTGAACGAAGGCTTCCGGTTCAACAATCCGAACGTCAAGGCCACCTGCGGCTGCGGCGAGTCCTTCGCCGCCTGACACCGGCCTGCGCCCGGCTACGGATGCAGGCCGCGTCGCGCAAGCCGGATGAGCGCGAGGATTGCGCCGAGCGCGCCCAGCGAGAGCAGCCCCAGCAGCGCCAGCCCGGCGCTCGCGCCGGTGGCCTCGAGCAGCGCGGAGAACAGCACCGGCGCCGCGGCCGCGGCGACGAAGCCCGGGCCGGCGATGCGCCCGAGCAGTTCGGCATAGCCCTCGCTGCCGAAGATCGCCAGCGGCAGCGCCCCGCGCACGATCGTCATCAGGCCGTTGCCGCAGCCGTACAGCAGCACGAAGAGCGAGGCCGCGATCGCGCTCGTCGGCAGCAGCAGGGCGACGGCGAAGGCCATCGGCAGCAGCGCCACCGACGGCACGGCGACGGCGAACGTGCTCAGGCGCCGCTGCAGTGCCATTTCGGCGATGCGCGCGAGCACCTGCGCCACGCCCATCAGTGACGCGGCCGATACCGCCACCGCCGCACCGAAGCCGAAGTCGGCAAGCAGCCGTACCAGGTGCGCCGCCATCGCCGACTGCACGAACGCATATAGCGTGAAGGCGAGCGTCGCCAGTCCCAGCGCGCGCTGCGCATCGAGCGGCCCGCCGGCGGACGCATCCGCGGCGTGCGGCGCCCCGGCGTCCGTCCGGCGCCGCGCGCCGCCGGCGAAGCGCGCGTGCAACAGCGCACATGGCACGAGATTGAGCAGCGCGTAGACCTGCAGCGTCGCCCGCCAGCCGAAGGTGGCGTCGAGCCAGCCGCCGATCGGCCAGAACACGGTGGAGGCGAGTCCGCCGAACAGCGTGAGCAGCGAGATCGCGCGGCGTGCGCGATGGCCGGCCAGTACCGTCAGTGCGGCGAATGCGCCGTCGTAGAGCACCGAGCGCATCGCCAGTCCGATCAGCGTCCAGCCGACGAAAAGCAGCGCTCCGCCGTGCGCGAAGGACATCACGAGCAGGCCGAGCGCGACGAGCACCGAGGCGATCGTCATCACCCGTCGCGCGCGGTAGCGGTCCATCAGGCGGCCGCTGGCGCGCGCGCTCGCTCCGGCGATCAGCAGGCCCCAGGAGAACGATCCGAGCACCAGCGTGGGGCTCGCGCCGATTCCTTCGGCGATCGAATCGGCCAGGATCGCCGGCAGGTAGTGCGTCGTGCCCCAGCCGACGATCTGCGTGACGCCGAGCGCGGCGATCGCTGCGCCGACCGGGGGAGCGGACACGGTGCGGGAGGGTCAGCGCGCTTCAGTCTTCGCGCTTGAGCGCGGGGAACAGCACGACGTCGCGGATGCTCGCGCTGTCGGTGAGCAGCATCATCAGGCGGTCGATGCCGACACCGCAGCCGCCGGTGGGAGGCATGCCGTATTCCAGCGCGCGGATGTAGTCGGCATCGAAATACATCGCCTCGTCGTCGCCGGCGTCCTTCGCCTGCACCTGCGCGAGGAACCGCTGCGTCTGGTCCTCCGGGTCGTTCAGCTCCGAGAAGCCGTTGGCGATCTCGCGCCCGGTGATGAACAGCTCGAAGCGCTCGGCGACGCCGGCGCGCGTGTCGGAACCGCGCGCCAGCGGCGATACCTCGACCGGGTAGTCGACGATGAAGGTCGGCTCCCACAGTTCGTGCTCGGCGACCTCGTCGAACAGGGCGAGCTGCAGCGCGCCGACGCCGGCGCAGCGCAGCGCCGGCGCCTCGACGTCCTCGCCGAGCCGGCGCAGTTCCGCGCGCAGGAATTCCTCGTCCTCGATCTGCGCCGCCGTGTAGCGCGGCGCATGCGTCAGGATCGCCTCGGCGATCGTCATCCGGGCGAAGGGACGGCCGAGATCGACGCTGCGCCCCTGGTAGGAGACGGTGGTGGCGCCGGTGGCCGCACGCGCCGCTTCGCGCAGCAGCTCCTCGGTGAAGGTCATCAGCCACCGGTAATCGGTGTAGGCCGCGTAGAACTCGAGCATCGTGAACTCGGGGTTGTGGCGCGGGCTGATGCCTTCGTTGCGGAAGTTGCGGTTGATCTCGTAGACGCGCTCGAAGCCGCCGACGATCAGGCGCTTCAGGTACAGCTCGGGCGCCACGCGCAGGAACATCTGCTGGTCGAGCGCGTTGTGATGCGTGGCGAAGGGCCGGGCCGATGCGCCGCCCGGGATCGGATGCAGCATCGGCGTCTCGACCTCGAGGAAGGCGTTGCCGTCCATGAAGCGGCGGATGGCCGCGATCGTGCGGCTGCGCGCGACGAAGGTGTCGCGCGTCTCGCCGGTGACGATGAGATCGACGTAGCGCTGGCGGTAGCGCAGTTCCTGGTCGGCGATGCCGTGGAACTTGTCGGGCAGCGGGCGCAGCGCCTTGGCGAGCAGGCGGATCCCGGCGCAGTTCACCGTCAGCTCGCCCTTCATCGTGCGGAACAGCACGCCGCGGCAGCCGACGATGTCGCCGAGGTCCCAGTGCTTGAACGCGGCGTGCACGTCGGCGCCTGCGCCCTGGTCGTTCAGGTACAGCTGGATGCGGCCGGTGGCGTCCTGGATCGTCGCGAAGCTCGCCTTGCCCTGCACGCGCTTGAGCACGATGCGGCCGGCCAGCGTGACCTCGACGTTCTCGTGCTCGAGCTGCTCGCGCGTCTTGAAGCCGTAGTGCTCGGCGATCGCGGCGGCGCGATGCGCGGGAACGAAATCGTTCGGGAACGCCGTGCCTTCCTCGCGCAGCCGCGCGAGCTTGGCGCGGCGCTCGGCGACGATCGCGTTGTCGTCGCGCGCGCGGATCTCCTCGATCGAGGCGGGGGCGTCGTGCTCGCTGGCGGGTTCGTTCACCGGTCAGACTCCCTGTTTCAGGCTTGCGGCGATGAACTCGTCGAGATCGCCGTCGAGCACCGAGCGCGTGTCGCTTTCCTCGACGCCGGTGCGCAGGTCCTTGATGCGCGACTGGTCGAGCACGTACGAGCGGATCTGGTGCCCCCAGCCGATGTCGGTCTTTCCCGCCTCGACCTTGTCCTGCTCGGCCTGGCGCTTGCGCAGTTCCAGCTCGTACAGCCGCGCGCGCAGCATGCTCATCGCCTCGTCGCGGTTCCGGTGCTGCGAGCGGTCGTTCTGGCACTGCACGACGATGCCGGTGGGGTTGTGCGTGATGCGCACCGCCGACTCGGTCTTGTTCACGTGCTGGCCGCCGGCACCCGAAGCGCGGTAGACGTCGATGCGCAGGTCGGCCGGATTGATGTCGATGGCGATCGAATCGTCCACTTTCGGGTAGACGAACACCGACGCGAAGGAGGTGTGCCGGCCGCCGCTCGAGTCGAAGGGCGACTTGCGCACGAGCCGGTGGATGCCGGTTTCGGTGCGCAGGTATCCGTAGGCGTATTCGCCGTCGACGCGGATCGTCGCGCCCTTGATGCCGGCGACGTCGCCGGGCGATTCCTCGAGCACCTCGGTCTCGAAGCCCTTGCGCTCGCAGTAGCGCAGGTACTGGCGCAGCAGCATTGCAGCCCAGTCCTGCGCTTCGGTGCCGCCGGCGCCGGCCTGGATCTCGACGAAGCACGGGTTCGGATCGGCCGGGTTCGAGAACATGCGGCGGAATTCGAGGTCTTCGACCTCGGACTCGACGGCGCGCACGTCGGACTCGACGGCGACGAGCGTCGCATCGTCGTCCTCGGCAGCGGCCATCGCGAACAGCTCGGCCGCGTCGGTCATCCGTGCGTCGATCGACGCCAGGCGTTCGACGACCGCTTCGAGCGACTTCTTCTCCCGTCCCAGCGCCTGCGCGTGGTGCGCGTCGTTCCAGACCTCGGGGTCTTCCAGCTCGCGCTGGA
>CALCZN010000037.1:0-4070 GCA_937903095.1 uncultured Burkholderiales bacterium | reverse complement strand
ACCAACGGCAAGCCCTGAGAAGCGGTGAGGCCGCCGTGCGCCGGCTCGATCCGCCGCTGAGCCTCGGCGAGCTGGCCAGGCTCGGCGGCGCGAGGCTCGTCCGCGGCGACCCATCGCTACGGCTGCATTCGCTGGCCAGCCTCGAAGCGGCCGGCCCCGAAGATCTCGCCTTTCTCGCCTCGGCCCGCATGGCGCCGGCGGCGCAGGCCACGCGCGCCGGTGCGGTCGTCGTCGGGCCCGCGCTCGCCGATCGCGTGGCCGCGCAGGCCGCGCTGCTCGAGAGCGACGACGCGCAGCGCAGTTTCGCCGCGATCGCCCGCCACGTCGCGCCGCGCCTCGTTCCGCGCCCGGCGGCGGGCGTGCATCCGACGGCGGCGATCGGCGCCTCGGTGCGCCTGGGCCGCGACGTGCACGTCGGCGCCTTCGCCACCATCGACGACGGCGCGACGATCGGTGACGGCGCGCTCGTCGAGGCCGCCGCGCACGTGGGCGCGGGCACCGGCATCGGCGCCGGAACGCGCCTGCATCCGCGCGTCGTCATCGAGCACGACTGCGTGCTCGGGCGCGACTGCGAAGTCTTCCCGGGCACCGTCATCGGCGCCGACGGCTTCGGCTTCGTGGACACCGGCGCCGGCTGGGAGAAGATCCCGCAACTGGGCCGCGTCGTCATCGGCGATGCGGTCGAGATCGGGGCGAACTGTACGATCGATCGCGGCGCGCTCGACGACACGGTCATCGACAGCGGCTGCAAGCTCGACAATCTCATCCAGGTCGCGCACAACGTGCGCATCGGAGAGCGCACGGCGATCGCCGGCTGCGTCGGCATCGCCGGCAGCGCGCGCATCGGGCGACGCTGCCGCATCGGCGGCGGCGCGGGCATCCTCGGCCATCTCGAGATCTGCGACGACGTCACGATCTCGGCGATGAGCCTCGTCACCCGTTCGATTCGCCGGCCCGGCTTCTACTCCGGCGTGTTTCCGCTGATGGACAATGCCGACTGGGAGAAGGCGGCCGCGCTGGTGCGCCGCCTTCCGCAGACGCGCGCGCGTCGGCGGGCAACGACGAACAACCACAGGACCGACGAATGACCGTGCTCGACATCCACGCGATCCTCGAACACCTGTCGCATCGCTACCCGATGCTGCTGGTCGACCGCGTGGTCGAGCTGGAACTCGGCAAGCGGATCGTCGCGATCAAGAACGTGACGATCAACGAACCGTATTTCCTCGGGCACTTCCCGCATTACCCGGTGATGCCGGGAGTGCTGCAGATCGAAGCGCTCGCGCAGGCGGCCGGAATCCTCTCGTTCCAGACGATGGGGCGCACCTCCGACGCGCGCTCGGTCTATTACTTCGTCGGCATCGACAGCGCGCGCTTCAAGCGTCCGGTCGTTCCCGGCGACCAGCTGCGCCTCGAGGTGGAGATCGTGCGCATCGCGCGCTCGATCTGGAAATACGCCGGCAAGGCCACCGTCGACGGACAGGTCGCCGCCGAGGCCGAGCTGATGTGCACGCTGCGCGAGATCGCGCCGGCCGAGGCGGCGCAGCCGGCGCAATGACGAGCGTGCATCCGAGCGCCTTCGTCGATCCGGGCGCGCATCTCGACGAAGGCGTCGAGATCGGACCTTGTGCGGTGATCGGCCCGCAGGTTCGCATCGGCGCGCGCACGCGCATCGGCGCGCACGTCGTCGTCCACTGCAACACGACGATCGGCGCCGACAACCGGATCTTCCCTTTCGCGTCGATCGGCGCCGATCCGCAGGACAAGAAATACGCCGGCGAGCAGACCTGGCTCGAGATCGGCGACGGCAACACGATCCGCGAATGCGTCACGCTGAACCGCGGCACCGTGCAGGACCGCACCGTCACGCGCATCGGCGACGACAACTGGATCATGGCCTACGTGCACGTGGCGCACGACTGCGTCGTCGGCAGCCATACGATCTTCGCCAACAGCACGAACCTCGGCGGCCACGTCGAGATCGGCGACTGGGCCTTCCTCGGCGGCGCCTCGCAGGTCCACCAGTTCTGCAAGATCGGTGCGCACGCGATGACGGCAACCGGCACCGTGGTCCTGCACGACATCCCTCCGTACGTGACGGTCTCGGGCAACACGGCGGCCGCGCACGGCATCAACTCCGAGGGACTGCGACGCCGCGGCTTTTCCGCCGAGCGCATCGAGACGATACGCCGGGCCTACCGCACGCTGTACCGCAGCGGCCTGACGCTGCAGCAGGCGATCGCGGCGCTGCGCGAACGGCAGGACGAACTCGAACGCGATTCCGCGGCCGACGCGCCGGCGGCGGCGCTCGATCTCGCGCTGCTCGCCGGCTTCCTCGAGCGCGTGAGCCGCGGCATCGTCCGCTGATGCCCGCACAGCCCGCGCGCCGCGAATCGCTCGCGCTCGGCATGGTGGCCGGCGAGGCCTCGGGCGACGTGCTCGCGGCGGCGCTCCTCGCGGGCATCGGCGCGCAGGCCGATCACGTGCACGCGGCGGGCATCGGCGGTCCGTCGATGCGCGCGCAGGGCTTCGATGCGTGGTGGACGATCGACGCGCTGTCGGTCAACGGCTATCTCGAGGTGCTGCGCGAGTACCCGCGGCTGCGGCGCATGCGCAACGCATTGCGCGAGCGCCTGCTGCAGTGGCGTCCCGACGTGTTCGTCGGCGTGGACGCGCCCGACTTCAACCTGGATCTGGAGCGCGCGCTGCGCAGCCGCGGCATCCGCGTCGTCCACTTCATCGGCCCGTCGATCTGGGCATGGCGGCGCGAGCGCATCCGCCGGATCGCGGCGAGCGTCGATCGCATCCTGCTGCTGTTCCCGTTCGAGCAGGCGCTGTACCGCGAGGCGGGCATCGACACGGTCTACGTGGGCCACCCGCTGGCCGACGTGATTCCCTTCGAGATCGATGCCGCCGAGGCGAGGCGCGCGCTCGGGCTGCCGGCCGAGGCGCCGGTGGTCGCGCTGCTGCCCGGCAGCCGGCCCGCCGAGATCGAGCACCTCGCCATGCCGTTCCTCGACACCGCTGCGTGGCTGCACGCGCGCCTTCCCGAGTTGCGCTTCGTGCTGCCGGCCGCCTCCGATGCCGGCTTCGAGCGGCTGAAGGCCATCGCCGCACGCGCAGGGCTGCCGTCGACGATGTCGTTGACGATCGTGCGCGGCCGCGCGCACGATGCGCTGGCTGCTGCCGAAGCGGTGCTCGTCGCCAGCGGCACGGCGACGCTCGAGGCGGCCCTTTTCCGCAGGCCGATGGTCATCGCCTACCGGATGAGCGCGATCAGTTACCGGATCATGCGTCCGATGGCCCTGTTGCCGTGGATCGGATTGCCGAACGTGCTGGCCGGGCGCTTCGTCGTTCCCGAGTTCCTGCAGCACGAGGTGCAGCCCGAAGCGATGGGGCGCGCGCTGCTGCGGCAGCTCGACGACGCGGCGCATCGCGCATCGATCGTCGAGACCTTCTCGCGGATGCACGAGGAGCTGCGCCGCGGATGCGCGTCGCGCGCCGCGCAGGCGGTGCTGGAAGTGGCCGATGACCGCGCGGCCGCGTAGGCGCACGCAGGCCGAGCTGGCGCTCGGCGCCCTGCACGTCGAGGGGCCGGTGTGCGGGGTCGACGAGGCGGGCCGCGGCCCGCTCGCCGGGCCGGTCTACGCGGCGGCCGTCGTGCTCGATCCGTCGCGGCCCATCCGCGGCCTGCGCGACTCCAAGCAGCTCGATGCGCCGCGGCGCGAAACGCTGTCGCTGCGCATCCGCGAACGCGCGCGCGCGTGGGCGATCGCCAGCGCCAGCGTCGAGGAGATCGATGCGCTGAACATCCTGCAGGCGTCGCTGCTCGCGATGCAGCGCGCGGTGGCTGCGCTCGGCCTGGTGCCGGCGCTCGCGCGCGTGGACGGCGACCGGGCGCCGAAGCTCGCCTGCGCGGTGCAGACGATCATCGGCGGCGATGCCAGCGATCGCGCCATCTCGGCGGCGTCGATTCTCGCCAAGGTCGCGCGCGACGAGGCGATGTGCTTGCTGCACGAGCGCTTCCCGCAATACGGCTTCGACCCCCACAAGGGCTACGGAACGCCCGA
>CALCZN010000036.1:0-22257 GCA_937903095.1 uncultured Burkholderiales bacterium | reverse complement strand
CGAGCTCGTGGAAGAGCTCCTGGTTCGGCCGGCGCTCCACCGCCGAGATGACCGTGTCGGCGGCGAGGAACTCCTCCTCGCCCTGGCCGTTGCGGATCTTCACGCCGCCGTCGCCCATTGCGAGCACCTTTGCGCCGGTGCGCGTGGGAATGCCCAGTTCCTCGATCCACGCGGTGTGCCGCCACTTGAACGACGGCATGACGTCGCCGGCGATCCGCTTGTCGGAGTCGACGACGGTGACCTCGCGGCCGTGGTTCTTCTTCAGCGACTCGGCCAGCGTCAGCCCGATCTTGCCCCCGCCCAGCACGACCACGCGCGCGCCGGCCTGGACCTTGTCGGCGGCCACGTCGAGCGCATCCACCAGCAGCCCGGGCTGTGTGCATTCCGGCAGGAACCGGGAGTCGATGCGCGCGCCGGTGGCGATCACGGCCACGTCGTACTGATGCAGCATCGAGCGCATCGCCTTGACGTCGATAGCCGTGTTGCAGCGCACCTCGATGTTCAACGCCTCGGCCATGTTGCGGTAGTAGGCGACGACGCTGGTGAGGTCGTCGCTGTTGGCGAGGTCGTTCTTCGCGTAGCCCGCCAGCGCGCCGCCGATGCCCGGGCCGCGTTCGAAGACGACGACGTCATGTCCGCGCCGCTTGGCGGTGATCGCGCACTCCATGCCCGACGGGCCGGCGCCGATCACCATGATCTTCTTCGGCATGACCGCCGGCGTGATCTGGTAGGCCGGGTCGTATTCGTGACCGAGCTGCGGATTGCGCGTGCAGGTGTAGGGCAGGTCGCGGAACAGCCGCGACAGGCAGTTCAGCGACCCGATGCAGCGCTTGACCTCGCCCATCCGGCCGGCGGCCGCCTTGTGCACCAGTTCGGGGTCGGCCAGCATCGGGCGGCACACCTCCCAGAAGTCGAACTCGCCGTCCTCGATGCATTTCGACGCCATGTGCGGGTCGGGCAGCCGGTTGCCGAAGGCGATCGGCGTATTCGGCAGCATCTTCTTCGCGCGGGCGGCCAGGCGCCGCCAGTAACCGGGGGGCACGTCGCGGCCGATCGACGACTCGGGCGCTTCCTGCCAGCCGACGGTGACGCTGATCATGTCGACGCCGTGCTCGGCGGCCAACTGCATCAGCTCGAAGCATTCGTCCTCGGTGTTGCCGCCCCAGCGGTCCATCAGCTCGTTGCCGTTCAGGCGGATCACCAGCGGCGCGTCGCCCTGCGCCTGCTTCATCGCGTCGATCAGCTCGCACATGAAGCGGCCGCGATTCTTCAGCGAGCCGCCGTACTCGTCGGTGCGCCGGTTGGTAAACTTCGAGTTGAAGGTCGCCAGCAGGTAGCCCATGAAGCTCGTGACCTCGGTGGCGTCGAAGCCCGCCTTCAGCGCACGCTTCGCCGCGTCGGCATGCTGCTGCACCGTTGCCCGGATCTGCTCCTTGGTGATCTCGCGCGGCGGGCGGAAGTGCGGCAGCGTCTGCGGCACGATCGACGGCTGCAGGCAGTAGCCGAGGTCGATGCCGCCGTAGCGCCCGGCGTGCAGCACCTGCTGCACGGCGATCGCGCCGGCGTCGTGGATGTAGCCGGCGATCTTCTCGAACTCCGGGATGCACTTGTCGTCGTAGATCGCGACCTGGCGGAAGTAGCCCTTGCCCTCGCCCAGCGGATCGGGGTACGCGCCCTGGTTGGTGATGATTCCGCAACCCGTCTGCGCGATCACCTGCGTGCGCGCGTGCTCGCGGATCGTGTGCGTGCCGTCGCGGTTGTTGTAGTTCGATACGCAGCACGAGCCGTACTTGATGCGGTTCTTGCTCTGCAGCTTGCCCCAACGGGCGGGCTCGAACAGGCGGGCGAGCGGTGCGGTCTGGTTCATTGCGGGGTTTCCGGGTATGCCGCGGCTCGCGCGTTCACGAGCAAGCGCGCCGGCGGTCGATGCGTTCGAGTGGGAGTTCCGCTGAATCCTATCCGGCGCGCCCCTCGACGCAAGCGTTCTTTGCGATTGTCTTGCCGCACATCAAGAGGTCGAGGCACGGCGCCGCGGCCCCTCCTGTTGGGAGGGGGGCGGCGAGCCGGCATGCTGGTATCGCTTTCACAGCCCCTCCTGAGTGGAGGGGGCGGAAGCTCTTCGCTTCTCCTACATTGCTCGTCGAGGCCTCCGCGAACCGCGGATGAGCCCGGAACTTGCCGAGGAGAAGACATGACTACGTTGGGGCTTGCCCTTGCCTGGCTGCATGACACCGACGACGATTTCGCATCGGAACGGGCCCACGCCCGGGACCGCACGAGCGTATTGCGCCGCGCCCGCGGCGAAGACATGATCCGGGATCCGGCGATGCGAAGCGAAGCGCAGGCGCACGTCCCGGTCGCCCGCCGCGCGGGCGACCGGTCGGCGCCTCGCACGACCCTTCCGCCGGGCTAGGCACCATGGTCGCCCGCGTCCTGGCGGGCGGCCATGGTGTCTGATCCGGGCGGCTAGGGCCTGTTCACACTACGATCGTCCCCGCGTGAGCCCGAAAAAAGCGCGCAATCAAGGCGCAAAGCGCAGCCGTGGCGGTGCCACGGCGAGCATTTGCAACGCGGAGTGCGCGCTTTTTTCGGGCTCACCCTTCGGGCCGGGGCCTGCCAAGCCGCCACACTTCGTTGCTGGCTCCTTGCGTGGCACCGCCACGCGCGTCGCCAGCGCCTCGTTTGGCGGCTTGGCAGGCCCCGGCGCGGGGACGATCGTAGTGTGAACAGGCCCTAGCGAGCAGGATGACGACGACGGTCGACGAAGCAAAGCATCGGGGAGATTCGGGCGTCACGCACGCTCCACGACATCGGATCGCGCTGAAGACCATGCCGCCGCACGTCGGCCGGCATTCGCTCGGCCGTGCGCGTCTGCTCGCCCGCATGCGGGAGGTGGCGCAGCAACCGTTGCTCGCGCTGGTCGCCGGAGCGGGTTACGGCAAGACCTCGCTGCTGGTTCAGTTGCGCAAGGAACTGCTGGCCGATGGCGCCGCGGTTGCGTGGCTGAGCGCCGAATCGAAGGACGGCGCGGCCGTCTTCATTCCCGCCCTGGTCGAATCGGTGCGGACGGCGCTCGGCATGCATATCGCGGCGCCGTCGCTCGACCGGATCAGCGGAACGAGTGCGGATCTCGGGTTGGCCGGCGAGTTGCTGGTCCAGGTCCACGAGCTGGCCACGCCGACCTGGGTATTGATCGACGACCTGCACAATCTGACGGACGAGCACGTCACGGAGTTCGTTCATTACCTCGTCCGCAACGCGCCGGCGAATTTCCACCTCGTGGTGAGCACCCGCGCCGAGCTGCCGTTCCCGGTCATCGATCTGCAGGCGCACGGCCGATTCGTCCGTTTCGGGACCGACGATCTGCGCTTCGACCTGGCCGACACGGTTGCCTTCCTTCGCGCGCGCTTCGGCGAGGACGTCGACATCGACACCTGTGCCCGGCTGCACGAGCGCATCGACGGTTGGCCGATGGCACTGCAGCTGGTCGTTGCCGCGATGGGCCGCAGGGGCGACCTGCCGGGCGAGGTGTCGCGCCTGTCGGGAGCGACCGGCGACATCGCCAGGTATTTCGAGCATTTCGTTCTCGAGCACATGGCTCCCGGGATCGCCGCGATGCTGATTCGCTCGTCGATCCTGAAGGTGCTGCGCCCGCAGCTGTGCGCCGTGTTGGCGGATCTCGCCGATTGCCGGGATGCGCTGTCGGCGCTCGAACAGGAGACCGGCCTCGTCTCCTCGATCGAGGGGGACGGTGACGTGTATCGCGTTCATCCGCTGTTCGGCGAATACCTGCGCAGCCGGGCCGAGACGCTGCCGCGCGACGAGCTCACCGCACTACACCGGGTCGCGGCGCATTGGTACGCCAGGCACGAAATGCTCGAGGAGGCGGCCGAGCACGCATTCCGTGCCGGCATGCAGCAGCAGGCGATGAGCTGGATCGAGCGCTGCCTGCGGCAACTCGGCTCGCTCGGTCGGGTCATGGAGGTCCTGGCGTGGCTCGATCGGCTGCCTGCCGAAGAACTCGAGCGCCGCGAGGGCATCCAGCTCACTGCGGCCTGGGCGTGCGCGTTGTGCCACCGGCCGTCCGACGCCGAGCGGCTCGCGCAGATCATCCTGCGCCGACCAGGCGTCACCGCCGAGGCGGCACTCCAGGCGAACATCGTGCGCTCGGCGGTGGCGATCCACTGCGACGACTACGAACGCGCGAGGAGCTGCATCGAAAGCTACACGCAGACTCGAGGAACCTTGCACGGCAACTCGCTGTCTTTCATCGCGATCCATTCCGGTTCTCCGGAGAAGGCTCGCTATTACCAGCGGCTCGCCGATCAGCGCGGCTCGACGCGCAGTCACTACGATGCGATGTACGGAGCGTTCGCGGTCGGTCTGAGCTACCTCGTCCAGGGGCAGGCGAGCGCCGCGCGTCGGATCTACTCGCAGGCGTTGGCCAGGGCAGAGGCGCGTGCCGGTGCGCGCTCGCCGGCGGCGGCACTGCAGGCCGCCGGACTCGCAGCCGCCTGCTGGGAACTCGGCGCCGAGGGCGAGGCGCGTTCTCTCCTGGCCGACCGGCTCGACCTGATCGAGCACTACGCATTGCCCGACGGCGTGCTGTTCGCCTGCATCGTCCTCGCGCGGTACGAAAGCCAGACGGGCAGGGAGGACAAGGCGCTCGATGCGCTCAACGGCATGGCCGCGATCGGTAGGGCGCGCGGGCAGCCGAGGCTGGTTGCGGCGAGCCTTGCCGAGCAATTGCGCCAGCATGCGGTCCGCAATCGTCTCGAAGCGTGCCGGATGCTGATCGGCGGCATCGACGAACTGGCGGGTCGCGCGAGCGCTGCGCAGGGTCTGCAGGAACAGTTGCTGCTGATCCGCGAAATCGCCGCGGCGCGCGTGGCGCTGCTCGAATTCGATACGAAGAGCGCGCGCAGCGCGCTCGACCGCGCTGGCGCGATCGCGCTGCGCCTGGGACGAGGGCGGGATGCGATCACCGTCGGCATCCTGCGCGCATGCTGCTCGGAAAACGCCGGAGCCGACCGGCTTCGGCAGTTCGCCGAGGCGATGAGCCTGGCCGAATCGTTCGGGCTGGTTCGCGCGGTCGCCGATGACTGGCCTGCCGCGTCCGAGTGCCTGTCGCTGCTCGCGGATTCGGAACGTCTGGCTGCGTACCGGATCTCGCCGGCATTCGTCGAGCGCGCCCTCGATCGCTGCCGTCCCGGCGCCTTCGCGCAAGCGCCGGGCGGCGCGCTTCGAGCCGGACAACGACACGCGCAGACCACGGCGCGCGAGCTGGAAATCCTCCGTGCCCTGGCGAACGGACGCTCGAACAAGGAGATCGCGCGCATGCTCGACGTCGAGCCGACGACGGTCAAATGGCACCTGAAGAACCTGTTCGCCAAGCTGGACGCGCTCAATCGCCGCCACGCGGTGGATCGTGCGCGACTGCTGGGAATCCTCGATTAGGACGAGCGAAAGGATTCTGATCAGCGCCCTTCAGGGGCGCCTGCCGAACCCTGCTCCCGGGCAAGCATCCCGGCGATTCGTTCACGCAGCTCGCGCCGCAGGATCTTTCCGGCGGGGCTGATCGGGAACTGTTCGAGCACCTCGAGGCGCTCGGGCAGCTTGAAGCGGGCGATGCGCTGTCCGAGAAGGAAGGCCGACAGCTGCGGCAGATCGAGCGTGGCGCCCGGGCGCAGCACGACGAAGGCGCAGGCCTTCTCGCCGAAGACCGGGTCGGGCATGCCGACCACGCAGCAGCCGAGCACGGCCGGGTGCTTCAGCACGAGGTTCTCGACCTCGTCGCTGCTGATCTTCTCGCCGCCGCGGTTGATGAGGTCCTTCTTGCGGCCTTCGGTGAAGAGGTACCGGCCCTGCTTGCGCACGACGTCGCCCATCCGGTAGAAGCCGTCGGGGGTGAACGCCGTCGCGTTGATCTGCGGCGCGTCGTAATAGCCGAGGATCGTGTAGGGCCCGCGCGTGAGCAGCTCGCCCGCTTCGCCGTCGGGCAGCTCGTTGCCGTCGGCGTCGACGACGCGCAATTCGTCGTGCTCGCAGATCGGCATGCCCGAGCTTTCCATCGTCATCTCTTCGGGGGCGTCGAGCGGCACCATGTTGATCAGGCCCTCGGCGGTGCCGTAGATCTCCTGGGGGAAGCAGCCCCATTGCTCGCGCACGCGCCGGCGCAGCTCCGGCGCCAGGCGTGCGCCGCCGTTCTGCACGATGCGCAGCGACGAGAGATCGTGACACGCCGGAACCTCCGAATTCAGCCATTGCGTGACCAGTGGAACGGCGGCGGCGACGATGGTGACGCGATGACGCTCGATGAGCGGAAACACCGTTTCCGCGTCGTGCCCCGTGGAGAGCACGACCTTCGCGCCGACGGCGAAGCAGGCGAGGATGCCGGGGCTGGCCAGGTTGTAGTTATGCCCGAGCGGCAGCACCGCGAGCAGCACGCTCGAGGCGTCGATGCGCGCGACGCGCCCCGACGCCTTCGCGTTGAGCACGTAGTCGTTGTGCGTACGCGGGATCAGCTTGGGCAGCGCGGTGGTGCCGCCCGAAAGCAGCATCAGCGCGACTTCCGAAGGATCGAGCGCGGGCAGCTCGACGTGCATCGGGCCGTCGTCGAGCAGCGAGCCGAGCGACACCTGGCCGTCGAGCGCCTCGCCGGCGACGAAGACGTGCTCGAGCGTGGCGCATTCGCGGCGCAGTTCGTCGGCGAGCGGCCGGTAGTCGAATCCGCGCACGACGTCGGGAACGAAGAGCGCGCGTGCCTTTGCGTGCTGCACGAAATGCGACAGCTCGGTGTGCCGATGCGCCGGCAGCGCGAGCACCGGCACGATGCCCGCGCGGATCAGGCCGAAGAAGGCGAAGACGAATTCGGGGACGTTGTGGATCTGCACGACGACGCGATCGAGCGGGCGCAGGCCGCGCGCGAGCAGATGCCGCGCGAGCGCCTCGCCTCGCTCGACGAGTTCCCGATAGGGGACGGTCCGGTCGCGCCAGGCGATCGCCACGCTTTCCGGAGAGCGTTCGGCGGCTTGCCGAAGCATTTCCCACAGCGTGATGTCTTCCCAGTAGCCGAGCGCGCGCCATCGAGCGGCGAGCGGCTGCGGCCACGGCGTACAGCCGGCCAGCATGCGCAGTGTCCCGGTGGGAATCGTCGACAGGGGTCGCCGCGAAGCGGTTTGGGTTTGACGCGCCCGCGGCGCCCGCGGCACGCGGACGATGGTACACGGCGTGGCGCTCGATGCAAGCGGCGGCGCGGCGGCCGCCCGTACTGCATCAGGCGGTTTCGATGCGGGGCGCCGTCGGCCTATCGCGCAGCTGGCGCACGCGATCGATCACGCAGGATGCGGCGCGGTCGATCTCCTCGGTCGTGTTGCCGCGTCCGATGCCGAAGCGCAGAACGGCAGCGGTTCCGCTGCGCGCCACACCGATCGCCTCGATCACGTGCGAGGGGCGCGCCTGCGACGAAGAGCAGGCGGCGCCGGCCGACAGCGCCAGCCCGGGCAGGCCGAGCAGCAGCGCCTCGGCCTCGACTCCGTCGATCGTCACGTTCAGGTTCGCCGGCAGACGGTGCTGGTGCTGCACAGGGCCGTTCACCGTCAGTCCTTCGATCGCGTCGAGCAGGCGTTGCTGCAATCGGTCGCGCAAGGCGCAGATGCGCTTCGCGTCGGCCTCCATCGACTGCATGGCGAGCGCGCAGGCGGCGCCCAGGCCCACGATTCCCGGAACGTTCAGCGTGCCGGGTCGAAGGCCGCGCTCCTGGCCACCGCCTTCGACCAGTGCGTCGAGCTGCACTGCGCGCGGACGACGCCGCACGTAGAGCGCGCCCACGCCTTTCGGGCCGTGGATCTTGTGCGCCGACAGCGACAGCAGGTCGATCGCCATCGCCTCGACGTCGAGCGGTACGCGGCCGACGGCCTGCGTCGCGTCGACGTGAAAGAGCGCTTCGCAGCGGCGCACCGCGGCGCCGATCGCCGCGATCGGCTCGATCGTTCCGATTTCGTTGTTCGCCGCCATGATCGAGACGAGCGCGGTGTCGGGACGCAGTGCCCGCTCCACGTCGCGCGGGTCGACGAATCCGTGACGGTCGACCGGAAGCACGCTGAGCCGCCAGCCTTCGCGTTCGAGGCGGCGCATCGAATCGAGCACCGAGCGATGCTCGATCGCGCTGGTGACGAGGTGTGCGCCCGGAGCGCGCCGCGCCGCTCCCTGCAGCGCGATGGCGTTCGATTCGGTTGCGCCCGAGGTGAAGAAGATCTCCGAATAGCGCGCGCCGAGCGACGCGGCGACCTGCTCGCGCGCCTGCTCCACCGCAGCCGACGCATTGCGTCCCCAGGCGTGCGTCCGGTTCGATGCGTTGCCGTACTCGTGCGTGAAATACGGCAGCATCGCGTCGAGCACGCGCGGGTCCACCGGCGTGGTCGAGTGATGGTCGAGATAGATGGGAGTGAACATCGGGGAGCGAACATCGGGGAGCGAACATCGGGGAGCGGACATCGCGTGGCCCGGCCTTCGGAACGCCGCGGGTTGGCCGCGCGCCGGGCTGCGACGAGAATAACGCGATCGCCCGTGCCGGCCTTGATGCCGATCACGCAGGAGACGCGTCGATGAAAGTCCTGATCGTCGGAGCCGGCCCGGCCGGATCGTATCTCGCGTATCTGCTCGCGCGCCGCGACCCCGGCATCGAGCTTCGCATCGTCGAGCAGAATCCGGCCGATTCCACCTTCGGCTTCGGCGTGGTCTTCTCCGACCGGGCGCTCGAGTTCCTGCGCGAGGACGACGAGGCCACCTACGAGCTGATCTCGCCGCGCATGCAGCGCTGGCACGACCTGTCGATCCACCATCGCGGCGAGCGCGTCGTGATCGACGGCGTCGGCTTCGCCGCGATCGGCCGGCTCGAACTGCTGCGGCTGCTGCACCGGCGCCTGCACGCGGTGCGCGTCGAACCCGAATACCGCCGCACGATCGGTGATGCGAGCGAACTAGACGGCTACGATCTCGTGGTCGGCGCCGACGGGCTGAATTCCTTCGTTCGTGGCGGGCAGGAACGCGAGTTCGGCACGACCATCGAGCACCAGCGCAATCGCTTCGCCTGGTACGGAACCACGAAGCGTTTCGAGACGCTGAGCCAGACTTTCGTGTCGAACGAGGCGGGCACCTTCAACGCGCACCACTACCGCTATGCGCCGCAGATGAGCACTTTCATCGTCGAGTGCGATCCGGACACCTGGCAGCGCGCCGGCTTCGCCGACCGGGACGAGGCCGCGACGAAGGCCTGGTGCGAAGCCGTGTTCGCGCAGACGCTGGACGGTCATCCGCTGGTGGCCAACCGGTCGGTATGGCGGCAGTTTCCGAAGGTATGGAACGAGCGTTGGCATGCGGGCAACCGGGTGCTGATCGGCGACGCCCTGCACACGGCGCACTTCTCGATCGGCTCCGGAACGCGCCTGGCCTTCGAGGACGCGATCGCGCTCGACCGCAGTCTCGCCGAACATGCCGATTCGGTGCCCGATGCGCTCGCCGCCTTCGAAGCGCGGCGCAAGCCGATCGTCCGCAAGCTCGTCGCCGCGGCGAATGCGAGCGCCGACTGGTACGAGCACTTCGGCGAGCACATGCGCCACGATCCGTGGGACCTCGCCTGGCACTACATCCAGCGCAGCGGTCGCGTGGACCTCGAGCGGCTGCGGCGCGTGTCGCCGCTGTTCGTGCAGGGCTACGAGCAGCACGCGAAGGGCGCGGCCTGAACTTCGTCGACGCCGATAGCATCGCGCAGTGGCTGGGCGCGCATGCCCTGGGCGTCTTCGCGTTCGGGCTGTGCGCGGTGCCCGCCTGCGCCGGGGTCGGCTGGCACTTCGTGGGCCGCCACCTTCACGCGAGCGCCGGCGAGCAGCCTTCGCCGATCCGGCTCGCGCTGCTGCTGGTCGCCGGCTTCGTCCTGATCCTCGCCGCGGGCTCGGGATTCGCCGAGATCGCCGAGGGGATCGGGCACGGCGGCGAGGTGGCCCGTTTCGACGAAGTCTTCGCCGCGTCGCTCGCGGCGAACGTGGGGCAGGACGCGCGCAGGGTCTTCTCCGCAATCACGCGTCTGGGCGATCCGTCGACGCTCGTCGGGCTGGCGATCGTGGTCGCCGTGGCGCTCGTCGTCGCCGGCCGTCCCAGGCTCGCTTTCGGCTGGATCGCCGCGCTGGCCGGCAACGCGTTGCTCAACCACACGCTGAAGGCGGTCTTCGAGCGCGTGCGTCCGGCGCACGATCCGTCGTTCGTCGCGGCCACCGGCTGGAGCTTTCCGAGCGGACACAGCTCCGGCGCCGTCGTCGCCTACGGGCTGCTGGCGTACCTGCTCGTGCGGCTGTTGCCCCGGCGCTGGCACCTTCCGGCGGTGGTCCTGGCCGCCGCTCTCGCGTTCACGATCGGCGTCAGCCGCATCTTCGTCGGTGTGCATTTCGCGAGCGACGTGCTCGCCGGCTTCCTGTCGGGAGGCGCGTGGCTGGCGGTGTGCGTCGTCGCGATGGAATTCGGGCGACGCTATCGGCCGCGGTAGCGGAACGGCGATGTACCGACGGTGTGGCGATCGGCAAGGACCGCGATCAGCGCGACTCAGCCGGTCTCGCCCGGTTCGGGCGTTCGAGCGCTTCGCGATCCCAGTGCGCGAGATCGGCGGCAGCTTCGTAGGTCGACTGGAAGAACTCGAGAAGCGTCGCATCCGGATCGGCCGCGTCGCGTACCGCGTCGTACGGCAAAACGAACTCGCGCAACTCCGGGTCGTAGCGCGCGGCTGTAGTCGCGACCGGGTGCTGCGCATAACCGGCGGGCTCGGGATAGGCATACGCGTAGAACGCCGGCTCCTCGTAGGTTCCTCCGCCCGGCCAGACGCCGCAGCTCGCGCATTCGCGTGAATACGCCTCCTGCATCACGTAGTCGGGGCAGTTCGGCGCGCCGCCGGGATGCGTGGGTGCGCTTCGTCCGGAGAAGCGCGTCGTCGCGTGATCGAAGCTGCCCCAGAAGAAATGCGCGGGACTCGCCTTGCCGACGAAGCGGCTGCGGAAGCGATCCATGACGCGGTTCGTGCTGGTCAGGATGCGCCACCACCGGTGCGCGGCGTCCGGGTCGTACGAGGCGTGCTGGTGGTCTTGCGCGAACGGAATCGAGACCGGCACCTCCACCGGCGAAGGCCGGGCGAAGCGGCATTCGATGCCGAGCGATTGCAGCACGTCGAGGTATTCGGCGTGGAAGTCGGCGACCGTGCGTGGCGCGAGCGCGAGTGCGCGCGTGGCGCCGCCGCTCGTCTGCAGGACCAGACGGTGGTCGATGAAATCGAATTCGGCCGAGAACACGTCTGCGCCGAAGGGGATCGCCGAAGTGGTCAGCCCGCGCGGCGATATGTACAAGGCCACCTGCCACCAGTGGTTCTGCATCGGCGCCAGCGCGAGACGCGTCTTGCCGACGATCTGCGTCCACATGTGCAGCGTCTCGAGGCTGTCCTTCCAGTCGGCCAGGCGCAGCGTCGGCCAGTCCGGCTCAGCGCGTTGCGGGCCGCGGCCTTGCGGCTCATGCGCTCGTGGGTCATGCCCTCGGGGATCGCGGCCCGCGGTTGCGTTCATGGTTTCTGTCCTGCTGTCGGCGCGGGCCGAAGAGCCAGTTCGTCCACGTAGCACCAGTCCTCGCCCGGCTCGAACGTCTCAGGATAGACGCGTGGGGCTACATACGGCCCGGCAATCCATTGGCGGTAGTGGGTGCATGTCGAAGCGCTCGACGATCATCGAGCACAGCGCTCATGTTTCATCGCGCGGAGCGCTCCACGTCGAGCTCGACCCACGCCGGCGCGTGATCGCTCGGCTTCTCGCGCCCGCGCACGTCGCGATCGACGCCGGCGCCGACGAGGCGCGAAGCCGCCCGCTCGTTGAGCAGCAGATGATCGATGCGCATTCCCGCGTTGCGCTGCCAGCGGTTGCGGAAGTAGTCCCAATACGTGTACATCGGCGCGGTTGGATACAGGTGACGGATCGCGTCGATCCAGCCGCGCTCGAGCATGCGCCGCCAGGCGTCGCGGCTCTCGGGCTGCAGCAGCGCGTCGTTCCTCCACGAGTTCGGCGAATAGATGTCGCCGACCTCGTCGGTGGGCACGACGTTGAAGTCGCCGGCGAGCACGACCGGCGCATCGTGCTTCGTCCATTGCGCGGCATGCTCGATCAGCCGCTCGAACCACGCGAGCTTGTAGTCGAACTTCGGACCGGGCTGCGGGTTGCCGTTGGGCAGATAGATCGACGCGACGACGATGCCGTTCACCTCGGCTTCGAGATAACGGCTCTGCCCGTCGGCGTCGTCGCCCGGCAGGCCGCGGCGGATCTCCACGGGCTGTGCTCCGCGCGCGAGAACCGCGACGCCGTTGAAGCCCTTCTGTCCGTGCCAGACCGCGTGGTAGCCCGCCTCGCGGATCGGCGCTTCGGGGAAGGTCGAGTCGGAGGTCTTCAGCTCCTGCAGGCAGGCCACGCCCGGCGAGGTCTCGCCCAGCCATTCGAGCAGGCGCGGCAGGCGGCTGTTGATCCCGTTCACGTTGAAGGTGGCGATCCGCATCGTGGCCGCGCTCCCGTCTGGTACAGAATCGCCAAGGCTAACCCGAAGTTCCCGACCCGATCCCGTCGATCGACCCGCTGCGCATTTCCCGTGTCCCGCCCCGTCCTGAGCTGCGGAATCCTGGTCGTCGACGACGTCGACGAACTGTTGCTGTGCCATGCGACGGGAACCGCGCGCTGGGACATCCCGAAGGGCCGACGCGAGCCCGGCGAATCGGAGATCGAAGCGGCGATCCGCGAGACTTTCGAGGAGACGGGGCTTCGATTCGCGCCCGATGCGCTCGTCGAACTCGGCCGCTTCCGCTACCGACCGGGCAAGGATCTGCACCTGTTCGCTACGCGCAGCGAGCGCATCGACCCCTCGGGGTGCTCCTGCTCGACGCGTTTTCGCGATGCGCGCGGCCGGCTCGTTCCGGAGATGGACGGCTACGCATGGGTGCCGTTCGACGACGTTGCCCAACGCTGCGCGAAGAACATGACGACGTTGCTGACGAAGACGCTGTCGCTGCGCGAGGTGTCGCAGCGGCTGCACGGCCGGAACGCCTGATCTTTCGGCTTCGCTTCAGCCCCCGCCTTCCATGCGCATCGAGGGTCATGGCTTGATGTATGCAAAGCCCTCGTGCAGTTGCAACTGGGCGATGCGCGCGACGCCCGACGGCGTGAATTGCGCATCCATCACGAACTGCTCGCGATTCAGGCCTCGGTTCTTCAACGTGATCTCGCAGATCTCGAAGACGACTCCGCGCGCCGTCAGCGCCGATACCAGGGGCGCGTACTGGATGTCCGGGTTCTTGCGGTCGCGCGCGCCCTCCATTAGGAAGTCGACGCCCTCGGCGTGCGCTACGACGACGATCTTCGTGTTCGGGGCGACGTCAAGATGGTTGCGCACGTTGCGCAAGCCCTTCGTGGCTTGCAGTTCGCTGTTGTCGATGTGGTAGACGACCTTGTCCTGCGCCTGGATCGCGCCGCTGGCAAAGAGCAGCACCGATGCCAACAGCCATGGGAAGTGCTTGTGGAAGAAGCGCATCGTGCTTTTCCATTCGGTGGGAGCGGGACGATCGACGCGCGGGCGGGACGCGGATATGCAGCCACTGAGGCAGCCACTGAGGCAGCCACTGAGGCAGCCACTGCGGCAGCCACTGCGGCAGCCACTGCGGCAGCCACCGCGCGCCGGGAATCGCCGAATGATATCGACGGATCGGCCGCGTGCCTCGGTAGTCCGGAAGTCTGCGCGGCCTTTGCCCGGCATTCGGCAATCGGGATAGGGGCGGCCAGCATGGCTGACCGATCCCCTCCTACCCGGCATGCGGGTCCGCACCGGGCGGTTCGAGCGATTGAGGTCATGAGAACCGGGGCACGCCGAGCCGAGCTCAGCCGAGGTCATCATCCGAGCCGAGCAGGAACAGGCGCGGCTGTCCGGCGATGCGCGCCGCGAACCCGGCCTGCGTGCGCTTGCGACGCCACTCGGCGAGCGACATCAGGTTGGGATTGACGGTGCGCGCGAGAGCGGACTCGACCGGCTGTAAGGCAGAAAAGACCTCCGCGTATTCGAGGTCGTCCGCGACGACCATCACGTCGATGTCGCTCCCGGCGCGATCCGTGCCCTTCGCGACCGAACCGTAGACGAACGCGGCCCGAATGCGCCCGGCGAGCGGCGCCAGCGCGGCTCGGAGCGGGCCGACCAGGCCGGACGTCTTGGAGACCAAGCCGTGCAACTCTTCGAACACCGGACTTCCACGGTTGGCTTGGTAGTACTTCTGGTTTCCAACACGTTCGACCGATACCAGTCCGGCATCGGCGAGGCGCATCAGCACGCGATGGACCGCCCCGGTGCCCGAGGCGGCGAGCCGGATCAACTCCCCGCTCTGGAAACGCCGGTCGGGCTGGCCGAACAGGAGGCCCAGCACGACCTGCTGGACCGGCGTGAACAACGCGCCGGCGAGTCCGCCAGCGGGCGTCGAATGAATGCGAGGTTTCGTACTTGTTCCCATTTTGGGAAGCATCATACCCGATTTGGGAATGTTTGGCAGCAACCGTCTTTCGGACACTCATTGTTGTCCGACATGGTGCGAAGCTATCCCGATCTCGTCGTGACGCACGAGAACGGCTCCAGCATCTGGGTGAGCCCGAAGCCGAAGGGCGACGCGGCCGACGGCTGACCGAAGCCGAGCGCAGTGTGGCCATTGAGGGAGCGACGCCCCGGCTCAGGGCAGCAACTGGATGCCGAAGGGTCGAACCGCCCACGCGGTGAGGAGAAAGCATGCGACCGTGAGCATGGCCGATGCCCCCAGCGTCGGCCAGAAGCCGAGCCGTCCGAGGAAGTACGGGAAGAACAGGAACATCGGAAGCGTCGGCAGCACGTACCAGAACGTGAACCACGCGTGATTCGCGATCTTCGTCTGCGGTTGCTTCTCCAGTTGCAGCCAGATCAGCGCGAGCACCGTCACCAGCGGCAACGCGGCGATGAAGCCGCCGAGCCGATCGCTACGCCTGGCCGCCTCGGAAACCACGACGACGATCGCGGCCGTGAGCAGGTACTTCGTCGCCAGCCAGACCATCCGGGACGTTTTCCGGGAAGGGCAGCACTTCGAGCGTTGGTAGGCCGTACTGGATTCGAACCAGTGACCAACGGATTAAAAGTCCGCTGCTCTACCAGCTGAGCTAACGGCCCATTGCAAGACAGTGAAGCGAAAAGTGCGAAGCCCTCGATTCTAGGATTTGCCGCCATCACCGTCAAACGACGGCGTCGGCTTCCCCGGTGCGCGCGGCGCGGCCAGCGCGCCGCGCAGCCTCTCGATGAACGCCGTCGTGCGCGCGGGAAGCAGGCGCCGGCCGGCCGTCACGCACCAGACCGTCATCGTCGGCAGCGACCAGTCGGCAAGAACGCGCTCGAGCCTGCCCTGGTCGACGTACGGCTGGGCGACGCGCGACGACAGCGCCGCGATGCCCAGCGCGCGCACGGCGAGCGCGATCTGCAGCGCCACCGAGTTCGACGCGAGCGGTCCGACGGGGAGTCCCTCCCATCGCTGGCCGTCGCGCTGCAGGACCCACGGCAGCAGGTCGCCGGTGGCCGAGACCAGCCCGAGCCCGGAGTGCTCGAGCAGTTGCGGCGGCGAAGCGGGCCGGCCGGCTTTCGCCAGATACGCCGGACTGGCGTAGAGCGCGTTGTCGAGGTCGACCAGGCGCCGTGCCACGAGCGTGGCATCGTCGGGCAACTGGGCGGCGATGCGTACCGCGACGTCGAAGCGTTCCGCGATCAGGTCGACGCGGCGCGCCGAGACGTCGATCTCCAGCCGCACGTGCGGGTGCGCCGCCGCGTAGTCGAGCAGGAAGGGGACGAGCCCCATCTCTTCGCAGAACCCC
The DNA here is from genome assembly GCA_937903095.1 of uncultured Burkholderiales bacterium. GTDB lineage: Bacteria > Pseudomonadota > Gammaproteobacteria > Burkholderiales > Burkholderiaceae_E > Zeimonas. The sequence continues at coordinate 6,322 of CALCZN010000036.1, read as the reverse complement.
GTAGGCATCGACACGCGCAGGCGCCCCTGCGGCGTGCTCTGGTGATGCTGCGCGAGCGCGTTCGCGGCGTCGGCTTCCTCGGCCAGGCGCTGCGCGTGCGCGAGCATGCGTTCGCCGAACTCGGTGAGCGACAGCCGGCGCGTCGTGCGCGTGAGCAGCCGTTCGCCGATTCGCGCTTCGAGCGCACCGATGCGCCGCGAGACGGTGGCTTTCGGCAGGCCGTGGCGCTCGGCGGCGCGGGAGAGGCTGCCCGCTTCGACGACGCGCGCGAAGAGAACGAGATCCTCGGAGTCCAGGCGCGGGTTCGGCTCGCGCGGCACGCGTTCGACCCGCACGCGCCCGCGCTCAGCGCGCCGGCAGGCTGGCGATCTGTTCGCGGGCGCGTTGCGCGGCCTGGCTGTCGGGGTATTTCGCGACGACCTGCTCGAGCGTCGCGCGCGCTGCCTTGCGGTCGCCGCTCTCGGCCTGCGCGTAGCCGACGTTGAACAGCGCGTCGGGCGCCCGCGGATTGTCCGGGTAGCGCGCGAGCAGCGCCTGCTGGCTGGCGATCGCGCCCTTGTAGTCCTTCAGCGCGAACTGGCTGCTGCCCAGCCAGAACAGCACTCCGGGCAGGTAGGGGCTGTCGGGATACTGCGAGCGAAAGCTCTGGAAGGCGGCGAGGGCGCCGCGGTAATCGCCGGCGCGGAACATCTGCAGCGCGTTGTCGAAGGCGCGCTTCTCGTTCTGGTCGACGGTGATCGAGCGGCCATCGATCTCGGCGGCAACCGGTTCGAACTTCTTGATCCGGGTGTCGACGGTGGCGAGCTGGTCGCCGAGCTGTCGCTGCGCCGTGGCCAGTTCGTGCGACTGCACCTCGAGCTGGCCGCGCAGTCGGGCGACTTCCTGGCGCAGGGTCTCGAGCTGCGACTGCAGTTCGAGCTGGCCGCGGGCGGCCTGGTCGATGTGCTCGACGCGCGCGCTCAGGTCGCCGACCTGGCGCGTGAGCTCGTCGAGGCGCTGCGTGGTTTCCTGCTGCATCAGCTGCACGCGACCGCGCAGGTCGAGGATCGCCTTGCGCGCCTCGTCGTCCGAGAAGAGCGCGGCCTGCGCCGCCGGGTGCAGCCCCGACAGCGCGGCCAGCGAAGCGGCGAATACGAGCGCGCGCGCGTGCATCACTGATATGCGAGGTCGGCGCGCCGGTTCTCGGCGAACGACGCTTCGTCGGTGCCGGTGGCGCGCGGGCGCTCCTCGCCGAAGCTGACGGCTTCCATCTGCGAATCGGGAACGCCCAGCGCCGTCATGGCCCGGCGCACTGCCTCGGCGCGCTTCTGGCCCAGCGCCAGGTTGTACTCGCGGCTGCCGCGCTCGTCGGTGTTGCCCTGGATCACGACGTGGCGCGTCGGATTGGCGAGCAGGTAGCGCGCATGCGCTTCGACCGTCGGACGGAATTCGTCGCGCACGACGAAGCTGTCGAAGTCGAAGTAGATGCTGCGCTTCGCCAGCGGGCTGGCCGGGTCGTTCAGCGGATCCCTCTGCTCGACCTGCACCTGCTGGATGCCGCGTCCGTCGGCTCCCGCGCCGGCAGCGCCCTGTGCCGCGGCGTCACGGCTCTCGATCGGAGCGGAGCCCTGCGTCGACGCGTCGTCGAGCTTCACGCCGGAACTGCAGGCGGCCAGGAAGGCCGTTGCGAGTGCAACCACTGCCAGTCGGATCCTCGATTTCATCTTGCTCCCCGGGGTTCGATCGTCATTCGTGCTGGAAAAGAAAAAAACGGGAGCCGCGTTCATTTCGGGAACGGGCCCCACGTCGGCTCGCGGATGTCGCCGGCCGACGAGGTGAGTCGCTGGCGCACGCGGCCGTCGACCGTGACTGCGACGAGCGAGTCGTGTCCGTTGGCCTGGGTGGCGAACATCACCCATCGGCTGTTGGGCGCAAAGCTCGGCGACTCCTCGCGCCCGGTCTCCGACAGGATCGTTTCCTGCCCGGTGCCGGCGAGATCGCGCACGGCGACGAGGAAGCGGCCGTCGCGCCGCGTGAGGTAGGCGAGCAGTCGTCCGTCGGGGCTCACGCGCGGACTCACGTTGTACGACGACCCGAAGGTGACGCGGGCGGGCGTGCCGCCGTCGAGCGGCATGCGGTAGATCTGCGGCGAGCCGCCGCGGTCGGAGGTGAAATACAGCGACTTCCCGTCGGGCGCGAAGGCCGGTTCGGTGTCGATGCCCGGCGAGGTGGTGAGGCGCCGCGGCGCTCCGCTGCCGTCGGCGGTGATCAGGTAGATCTGCGACAGTCCGTCGCGGGTGAGCGCGACGGCGAGGGTTCGGCCGTCGGGCGACCACGCGGGCGCGCTGTTGCTGCCCTTGAAGTTCGCCACCGGCACCCGCTGGCCGGTGGCGAGCGTATGCACGTAGACGACCGGCTTCCTGCTTTCGAAGGAGACGTACGCGATGCGCGTGCCGTCGGGCGACCACGACGGCGAGATGATCGGCTCGGGCGAGGTGAGCGGAGAGACGACGTTCTCGCCGTCCCAGTCGGCGACGTTCAGCTTGAAGCGCGTTCCCTGCTTCGAGACGAAGGCGATGCGGGTGGAGAAGATTCCCTTCTCGCCGGTGATCTTCTCGAATACCCAGTCGGCGACGCGATGACCGCCGAAGCGCAGGTCGTGTTCCGAGACGACGAGCGACTCGCCACCGAGCGGCGCCTGGCGCACGGCGTCGGCGAGCCGGTAACGGATGTCGTAGCGTCCGTCGGGCAGCCGCGAGACCGAGCCGCCGAGCACTGCGTCGGCCCCGCGCGAGCGCATCGACGCGTAGTCGGGGGCGGCGGACTCGGAAAGCGTGACGCCGGGATCGATGACGCGGAACGACCCGCTACGCGCGAGATCGCTGCGGACGACGTCGGCGACCTGCTCGGGCGCGCGGGCGTCGGTGGCGAAGTTGGCGATCGCAATCGGGTATTGCGTGGCGCCGACGCCGGAGACATCGAGGCGCATCTGCGCTTGTGCGGCGATGGGCAGGGAGAGAGCGACGACCGCCGCCAGAAGCACTTGCCTCATGTAGCTCCTCGTGAAGCGACCCACGATTATATCGATCCGGCTGCGCGGCCCCCGATCGGCGTTGCGTTCGGCGCGATCAGCGGTCGTCCTTCGGGCCGCGCAGGATCTCGAGTTCGGAGGGGCAGCTGCCGTCGGCCTGTCGCGGGAGCGGGTCGCTACGCTCGATGCCGCGCTCGGCGGCGGCGTCCCAGGCGGGGATGCCGCTCGAGCGGCGCAGCTGCACCGAGCGGATCCGGCAATCGGGCGACACCGACACGAGGAACGTGGCTTTCGGATTGCCGGCGAGATCCTGCGGAACCTGGTAGATCGTGTTCGAGCGGATCAGGCCGGACAGCCGTGCCGCGTAGCCCGAGTCGATGCCGCTGCCGGCGCTGCCCTGCGTGCCGGTTGCCGAACCGAGCCGCGCGACGTCGCCGGAGCCCGCCTGCGCGCGCAGCCCTTCGAGGTACTGCGCGCGCTGCTTCTCCTCGCGTTCGCGGCGCGCCTTCTCCTGCGCCTCGCGCTTCGCCTTCGCCTCGGCTTCCTGCTTCGCCTTCGCTTCGGCCTCGCGTTTGGCCTTCGCCTCGGTCTCCTGCTTCGCCTTCGCTTCGGCTTCCTGTTTCGCTTTTGCCTCGGCCTCGCGTTTGGCCTTCGTCTCGGCTTCCTGCTTCGCCTTCGCTTCGGCTTCGCGCCGGGCTTTCGCTTCGGCCTCCTGCTTCGCCTTCGCCTCTGCCTCGCGTCGTTCCTTCAGCTCGGCTTCGTGGCGCGCTTTCTCCTCGGCCTCGCGGCGCGCTTTTTCTTCGGCGCGCTTGCGCGCCTCGAGGCGTCGGCGCTCCTCGTCGGCGCGCCGCTCGGCCTCCTCGCGCGCCTTGCGTTCCTGCTCCAGCGCGATGTCGGGCTTCGGTTCCGGCGCAGGCTCGGGTTGCGCCTGCGCGACGGGCGCGGGCGGGGGCGTCTCGGCCTGCGGCGGCTCGGGCGGCTTCGGCTCCGGGCGAGGCTCGGGCTTCGGCGGCGCAGTCTTCGGCTCGGCCGCCGGCGGATCCCACAGTTCGGCAGCGGCGCCTTCCGGGGCGCTCGACTGCCAGCGGATGCCGACGAAGAGCATCGCGATCAGCAGGCCGTGCATCAGCAGCGCGAGCGCGAAGGCGCGAATGCGTCCTTTCGGCTTCGGCGGGCGGCGCACGACGCCGGCCGCACTCGAGCGCGGCATCGCGTCGTCCGCCGGAACGCCTCTGCGGCTGCGATACGGGTCGGCCATGCGCCGTTCAGTTTGCCGGCTTGACGAGCAGCGCGATGCGCTCGATGTTCATGCGGCGCAGCTCGCTCATCACGTCGATGACCGCCTCGTATTTCACCGCGCGATCGCCGCTGATCACCACCGCCATCTGCCCGGCGTCGCCGCGGATCTGCTCGATCGCGCCGCGCAGGTCGCCGCGGCCGATCCGTCGCTCCGACGGATCGCCGGTGTTGACGCCGCGCACGCGCAGCTCGCCGTCGGCGCGTACCTGCACCTCGATGTAGCGGTCGGGGCGCTCGCTGCTGCGGCCTGCGCTGGGCAGGTCGATCGCGCCGGGCGGCAGCATCGGCGCCGTCACCATGAAGATGACGAGCAGCACGAGCATCACGTCGATGTAGGGAACGACGTTGATCTCGTTGACCATGCGTCGTCCGCGGCCTCGGCCGCGCGGTCCGGGAGTCGGCACGGCTACCTCGCCTGTCGCTGCAGGATGTTGGAGAACTCGTCGACGAAGCTGTCGAAGCGCGTGGACAGGCGATCCATGTCGTACGCATAGCGGTTGTACGCGACGACGGCAGGAATCGCGGCGAACAGGCCGATGGCCGTGGCGACGAGCGCTTCGGCAATGCCGGGCGCCACCGCGGCGAGCGTCGCCTGGTGCACGTTCGCCAGTCCGCGGAACGAGTTCATGATTCCCCAGACCGTACCGAACAGCCCGATGTACGGGCTCACCGAGCCGGCCGAGGCGAGGAACGCGAGATTCGACTCGAGCGCGTCCATCTCGCGCTGGTAGGCCGCGCGCATCGCGCGGCGCGAGCCGTCGAGCATCGCGGCGACGTCGCCCGGCTTCTGCTGGCGCGTCTTCAGGAACTCGCTCATCCCCGACTCGAAGATGCGCGCCAGCGGTCCGTGATCGGCGCGGCCGGTGCGGATCTCCTCGTACAGCGTGCCGAGGTCGCGGTCCTTCCAGAACTCCGATTCGAAATCGTCGGTGGCGCGCTGCGCGGCGCGGATGGCGAAGCCCTTGCGGAAGATCACCGTCCAGGAGCCGAGCGAGATCAGCAGCAGCAGCGCCATGACGAACTGCACGAGCAGGCTCGCGTGCAGCACGAGCGTGACGATCGACAGTTCGCTGTTCATGACGGATTCACCGGGAGCGGGTTCGAGGGCGGATTCGTGGCTTCATCCTTCGGCGCTGTGGGCCGGCGCGTCGGCCGATGCATCGGCCGATGCGGGCAACGAGTCGCGGATGCGCTGCTGCAGCGGCTGCGGGAACGCCGTCGCGCGACCGTCGCCACGGCGGATCGCCGCGAAGCGCAACTGCGCGACGACGAGGGCTTCGTCGCTGCCGGCGAGCCGCGCACTCTGCCACAACAGGCACGAAGCCCTCCGCACGGCCACCGGGCGCACGTCGACGACGAGCTGGTCGTCGAGCCGTGCCGGGCGCCGGTAGTCGACCGAGACGTCGCGCACGACGAGCAGCACGCCGTGTTCGTCGGCGAGCGCGCGGTGTCCGAAGCCGAGCGCGCGCAGCCAGTCGGTGCGTGCGCGTTCGAAGTAGCGCAGCCAGTTCGCGTAGTAGACGATCCCGCCCGCGTCGGTGTCCTCGTAATAGACGCGGATCGGCATCGAAAAGGCCGCTGCCGGCAGGGGTTCTGTCACGCGCCGGATTCTACCCGCGCGAAGCTTCGTCGCCCCACAACTCGCCCGAGCCGCCCGGCGCGCCGGGCGCGGCGAGACCGAAATGCCGCCACGCCGCCGGCGACGCCAGGCGTCCGCGCGGCGTTCGCTGCAGGAAGCCCTGCTGGATCAGGTACGGCTCGAGCACGTCCTCGATCGTGTCGCGCTCCTCGCCGATCGCGGCGGCGAGGTTGTCGAGCCCCACCGGTCCGCCGGAGAACTTCTCGATCATCGTCTGCAGCAGCTTGCGGTCCATCACGTCCAGGCCGCTGGCGTCGACGTCGAGCATCTTCAGCGCGGCATCGGCGGTAGCGGCGTCGATGCGCCCGGACGCGCGTACCTCGGCGTAGTCGCGCACGCGGCGCAGCAGCCGGTTGGCGATGCGCGGCGTGCCG
>CALCZN010000035.1:0-2857 GCA_937903095.1 uncultured Burkholderiales bacterium | reverse complement strand
CAATCGCGGTGCGCTCGCCCATTGCTAGAATCCGCATTGCGGAAATCGGCGTCCCTCCAGGCGGCGCGACGCCCCGCGCGCACCCCGACGTCCTCCCCGAAGCGACCCCTCCGAAGCGAAACAATGAGCGTCAAGTCCGACCGTTGGATCCGCCGCATGGCGGCAGAAGGCATGATCGAGCCCTTCGAGGCCGGGCAGGTGCGCACCGCCAACGGGCAGAAGATCGTCAGCTACGGCACCTCGAGCTACGGCTACGACGTCCGCGTCGCACGCGAGTTCAAGATCTTCACCAACATCAACTCGACGATCGTCGACCCGAAGAACTTCGACTCCAGCTCCTTCGTCGATTTCACCGGCGACGTCTGCATCATTCCGCCGAATTCCTTTGCACTGGCGCGCACGGTCGAGTTCTTCCGGATCCCGCGCAACGTCTTGACAATCTGCCTGGGCAAATGTCTGACCGCGGATACACGGATCGTCGATGCGGAGTCGGGCGCATACCTGCCGATTACGGAGTTTGGTTGGGGTCGCAAAACGATCGCACTGGACGGCTGGCGGCAGGAGGTAGCGCGGATCGCGGAACTGATCCCTCAAGGCCGAAAGCCCGTTTTCGAACTCCGCACGAAAGCCGGTCTGCGCCTTCGAGCCACCGCGAATCATCCGTTCCGGCAGTTGCACGGTTGGACTGCGCTCGGTTCATTGCAGCCCGGAGATCGCGTCGCCGTAACGCGCGAGATCCCGGTCTTCGGTAGTACGCCTTTGCCCGATTGGGAAGCGGCGTTGCTCGGTCTCATGATTTCCGAGGGGCAGTGCAGCACGCCTGGTCACAGCCCGACCTTCACGAGCGCCGACCCGGTTCTCGTGCGCCTTCTCGAGGACTGCGTGGCAAAAGGCGGACTCGGTTGCGTTTCGCGGCGCCCGCGATTCGGCTACCGGATCGTGAATCGACTCGGACGCGGCGGCATCGCCGAACGAAACAAGGCGACGCAATGGCTCCGCGGGTATCGCCTCGACGTGGGTGCTCTCGAAAAGTTCGTGCCGCAGGTCGTCTTCACGGCTCCGAAGGAGTCGGTCCGGATTTTCCTGCAAGCGCTCTTTTCCGGTGACGGCAGCGTCTTCCGCCATGGCGAGAGTTTTTTCCTCGAGTATTATTCGGGTTCACGGCGTCTCATCGAGGACGTCCATCATCTCCTGCTGCGCTTCGGTATTTTCTCGTTGATTCGCGAAAAGCGAACCGCAATCGGAACCGACGCTTATCGGGTTCAGATAACCGACCGATCCGCGATTGCCCGTTTTGCTGCTGAAATCGGCTTCTGGCCCGGTTCGATCAAGCAAAGGCGGCTCGAAGAGGACGTTCTTCCGCTACTCGGTGAGGATCGCATCCGGAGCAATTTCGACACGCTTCCTCGTGAGGCATGGCCGATGCTTCGCTCGGCCGTCGCCGGGATTACGTTTGCGTCGACGGGTTTTCCGCGGACTCAACCTAATCAGTCGGTGCCCTTGCGAATGGCGACGGCTCTTGCGCGTGCAACGGCGAATTCCGAGTTGCTCGGCCTTGCCGATGGTCCTCTATGGGATGTGGTGAAATCGATCGAACCTGCGGGAGAGGAGGAGGTATATGATCTTCACATACCGAGACTGCAGAATTTCGTCGCGAACGGAATTATCGTGCATAATTCGACGTACGCGCGCTGCGGTATTATAGTAAATGTAACGCCGCTCGAACCCGAGTGGGAAGGTCACGTGACGCTCGAGTTTTCGAATACTACGCCGCTGCCCGCAAAGATCTATGCCGGTGAGGGTTGCGCACAGGTGATCTTTCTCGAATCCGACGAGGTCTGCGAGACCTCATACCGCGATCGCGGTGGCAAGTACCAGGGGCAGACGGGCGTCACCCTGCCGAAGACCTGAGAACGCCCGACAGCGTGTGCGATCCCTCGGTGGAAACCAATCCACTGAGGTTGCGGTCCTCGCTCAAAGCCGCTATATTTTTGGGATGACCTCCATTCGCGGTTCGCGCCGCGACTCCGGCACCCCCGGAGCCCTCCGCATCCTGCCTCTCCAGGCGTCCGGCAACCGGACGCTCGGCGGACTGCACCTTCTTTCGGTGCTGGGTCCGCTACTGCGCCCCGCGCGCTAAAACTCTCCTCCCCTCCTTTTCGTTCGCAGTTCTTTCGTAGCCTCCCGCGCCGGCGGGCCGGGCGCAACAGGAGCATTCCGATGGCCGACAAGCTGATCATTTTCGACACCACCTTGCGCGACGGCGAGCAGAGCCCGGGCGCGTCGATGACCCGCGAGGAGAAGCTGCGCTTGGCCAAGCAACTGGAGAAGCTGCGCGTCGACGTGATCGAGGCCGGCTTCGCCGCGTCGTCGAACGGCGATTTCGAGGCCGTGCGCGCGATCGCCGACGCGATCAAGGACTGCACCGTCTGCTCGCTGGCGCGCGCGAACGACCGCGACATCTCGCGTGCCGCCGAAGCGCTGAAGGGCGCGAAGTCGATGCGCATCCACACCTTCATGGCGACCTCCGCGCTGCATATGGAGAAGAAGCTGCGCATGACGCCCGAGCAGGTGCACGAGCAGGTGCGCCTGGCGGTGCGCTTCGCGCGCAAGTTCACCGACGACGTCGAGTTCTCTCCCGAGGACGCGAGCCGCTCCGACTTCGATTTCCTGTGCCGCGTGCTCGAGGGCGCGATCGCCGAGGGCGCGACGACGATCAACGTGCCCGACACGGTCGGATACGCGGTGCCCGAGGGCTTCGCCGAGCGGATCCGCACCCTGCGCGCGCGAATCCCGAACTCGGACAAGGCGATCTGGTCGGTGCACTGCCACAACGACCTCGGCATGGCGGTGGCCA
>CALCZN010000034.1:0-15981 GCA_937903095.1 uncultured Burkholderiales bacterium | reverse complement strand
ATTCGCTCGAGTCCTACACGCAGGGCCTGATGGACCTGGGCGCGAGCCTTTGTTCGCGCACGCGTCCGGCCTGCGATCGCTGCCCGATCGCCGAGGATTGCGTCGCGCGTCGCGAAGGCCTGCTCGACTCGATTCCCGGGCGGCGTCCGCCGCGCGCGCTGCCCCTGCGCGAACGCACGTGGCTCGTCATCCGGCGCGAGCGGGAGGTGCTCGTCGAGAAGCGTGCGCCGACCGGCGTCTGGGGCGGGATGTGGTCGCTGCCCGAAGCCGAGGCGGGCGATGCGGGCAATGCGGCGGAGCTGGCACTTCGGCGCTTCGCGCTTCGCACGCGGGCCGGCGGCGAACTGGCCGCCGTCGATCACGTGTTCACGCATTTCCGGCTGCGTGCGCGGCCGGTCGTGCTCGAATGCGAAGACGCCGGCGCGTGCCGCGACGGCGCTTCGCAGGCCGGCCGCTGGCTCGCGCTCGAGCGGGCCGACGACGCGCCGCTGCCCGCGCCGGTGAAGGCGCTGCTTCGGGCGCTCAGAGAACCTGATGCTGGTTCAGGTACTGGTGGATCAGCGACAGTCGCGTGACGGGGTCGTCGAGTTCCATCAGCTTCTGCCGCGCGCGCAGCGCGATCGGCAGGAATTCGCAGATCCGGTTGCCTACCCACGCCGCGGAATCGAAGCGGTAGGGCTCGGCGATCATGCGCCGCATCGGATCCTTCTCGCGGTCGACGAGGTCGTCGACCAGCCTGCGCACCAGCGTTTCGCAGTCGGCGTGCTCGCGCGGCACGGGCACGTCGGCGTCGGGCTCGATCATCTCGATGTCGGCGCGGATCAGCCCGTCCTGCCGGATCTGCCGCGAGAGCACGCGAAAGCGCTGGCCGCCGCGCGCGCGCACGTTGAGCAGCCCGGATTCCTCGACGTCGAAGTCGACGATGCGCGCCGTGCAGCCCACCGCTTCGTGCTTCGCGTCGGGATCGATCTCGCTGCCCTGGGTGATCAGGCACACGCCGAAGGGCGCGTTGGCCGCCGTGCATTCGCTGACCAGGTCGAGATAGCGCGCCTCGAACACGCGCAGCGTCAGCACACCGTCGGGAAAGAGAACCGTTTCGAGCGGAAAGATCGCCAGTTCGCCGGGCATCTCGGGTCTCGAAGGGTCAGGACGGGAGCGACTGGCGGGAGGCGAGCGCGCGATGGCGCACGAGAACCTGTTCGATTCGATGGAAGCGCCGGGCCAGTTCTTCGACGCAGTATACCGAACGGTGCTGCCCGCCCGTGCAGCCGATCGCGACGGTCAGGTAACTGCGATTCTCGAGGATGTAGTGCGGCAGCCAGGCGTGCAGGAAGTCGGCGATATGGTCGACCATCCGCTGCACCGACGGAATCGCCCGCAGGTATTCGGCCACCGCCGCGTCGAGCCCGGTGAGCGGGCGCAGCTCGGCCGTGTAGTACGGATTCGGCAGGCAGCGCACGTCGAACACCAGGTCGGCGTCGAGCGGAACGCCGTGCTTGTAGGCGAAGGATTCGAAGACGATCGTCATCGACGCGCGGTCGGTGCCCACCGCCTCGCGCACCCAGCTGCGCAGCACGTTCGGATGCAGGTCGCTGGTATCGAGCGAGACGCCGACGTCCTCGATCGGCGACATCAGCTCGCGTTCGCGCTCGATCGATTCGATCAGCGTCGGCGCGTCGACGCCCGGGCCGCCGCGCAGCGACAGTGGATGCCGGCGTCTCGTCTCCGAGTAGCGCTGCACCAGCGTTTCGGTGCGCGCGTTCAGGAAGATGACCTTGACGTCGTGCCCGTAGCGCCCCAGAGCGCCGACCACGTGCCGCAGGTCGCTCACCGAGTCGCCGCTGCGCGCGTCGATCGACACGGCGACCTTGTCGTGACCGGCTTCCTGCAGCGACGCGATGACTTCGCCGAGGAAGCGCGCGGGCAGGTTGTCGATGCAGAAGTACCCGTCGTCCTCGAGCACGTTGGTGGCCACCGATTTGCCCGAGCCGGAGATCCCGGTGATCAGCACGACGCGCATCGTTTCCCGGCCGGCCCTATCCGGTTTCCATCATCCTGCGCTGGCGCGCGAGGAAGTCGCCGGTGGTGTCGAAGCCGCGCAGCTGCAGGATCGTGCTGCGCACCGCCGCTTCGGTGAGCACCGCCAGGTTGCGCCCGGCCGCCACCGGAACGACGACCTTCGGAATCGGCAGGCCGAGCACGTCTTCGGTGATTGCTTCGAGCGGAAGACGCTGGTGCTCGTCGTCCATCGACGTGCGGCGCACCAGATGGACGATGAGCTTGAGCGTCATCTTCCTGCGCACGGCCGCTTCGCCGAAGATCGTGCGGATGTCGAGCAGGCCGAGTCCGCGCACTTCGAGAAGATCGCGCAGCAGCGGCGGGCAGCGGCCCTCGATCGCGTGCGGCGCGATGCGGGCGAATTCGACGACGTCGTCGGCCACCAGCCCGTGTCCGCGGCTGACCAGCTCCAGCGCAAGCTCGCTCTTGCCCAGGCCCGATTCTCCGCTGATCAGCACGCCCATGCCGAGCACGTCCATCAGCACGCCATGCATCGAGCACGAGGGCGCGACGGCCTTCGACAGGTAGGCGCGCAGCGATTCGATGACGCGCGCGGCCGGCAGCGGGCAGCCGATCATCGGCAGGTCGTCGGCCCTCGCCGCGGCGAGCAGCGCGGGCGGCGGCTCGAGTCCTTCGGCGATGACGATCGCCGGCGGCTTGCTGGCGATCAGCTCCGAGACGAGCGCGCGATTGCGCACGGCGTCCAGTTGCTCGGTGTACGCGCGCTCGGCGTTGCCGTAGACGTGGATCCGGTTCGGATGGATCAGGTTCAGGTAGCCGATCAGGTCGGCAGGCTCGATCGACGCCGGCGTGGCCGTGCGACTGCTGCCCGCTTCGCCGGCCAGCCAGGACAGGCGAAGATCTTCGCGGTTCTGATCGAAGAGGACGCGGACCGTGACGCTCATGCACGAAGCATACGATTCCGCGCGCGGCCCGTCAGCCGGCCGCTTCGGGCGCTTCCCCCGAGAGGATCCGATGCATGCGGACCGGGTCGTCGCAGGAGAGCAGCGCCTGCCGCGTGGCAGTGTCGGCGAGCAGCTCGGCCAGCTCGGAGAGCAGCTCGAGGTGTTCGTCGGTGGCCGCTTCTGGCACGAGCAGGAACACGAGCAGCCCGACCGGCTTGCCGTCGGGAGCGTCGAAGGGAATCGGCTGCGCGAGTCGAACCACCGCGGCGAGCGCTTCCTTCGAGCCCTTGATGCGACCGTGAGGAATCGCCACGCCTTCGCCCAGGCCCGTGGAGCCCAGGCGCTCGCGCGCGAACAGCGAGTCGAAGACCTTGCCGCGCTCGATTCCGTGATTGTTCTCGAACAGCAGACCCACCTGCTCGAACAGCCGCTTCTTGCTGGTGACCGGCAGGTCGAGCACGATGTTCTGCGGAGGGAGCAATCGGGAGAGCCGATTCATCGAAAGTCCGCTCGCGGCCAAGACCGTGGCGCTGCTATGCAACATGAAAATGCACCCGCTGTGACGAGCGCCGAAAAACGGGGATCATAGCCAGCGCACAGCGCCGATACAACCGCCGCGTTTGCGCTGTGCAGCAAAACCACGGAAGCGCCCGCGCGGGTGTGAGGGATTCGTTCACGGCTTCTTCAGGATTCCGGTCGGTATTTCACCGAGTCGTGATCGAAGCCGTCGCGCTTTTCCTTGTATTTCGCCACCTGCCGGTCGAGCTTGTCGATCAGCGCATCGATCGCCGCGTACAGGTCGCCGTCGCTCGCCTCGGCGAAGAGGTCGTTGCCGCGAACGTGCAGCGTCACCGCGGCGCGCTGCACCAGCCGGTCGCTGCTCAGGTTCACGGTGGCGCCGATCGGTTCGTCGAAATGGCGCTGGATGCGCTCCAGCTTCGTCTCCACGTACTGGCGCAGCGCGGGCGTGAGGCCGAGGTCGGGTGCGGAAATGGCGAGATTCATCGGGTTTCCTTTTGAGGATCACAGGGTTTTGCGTCGCGAAACGGTGGGGATGCGTAGCGATTCGCGGTATTTGGCTACGGTACGGCGCGCAACGACGAAACCCTGCTCGGCGAGCAGTTCGGAGATGCGCCCGTCGGGCAGCGGATCGGCAGGATTTTCCGCCTCGATCAGTTGACGGATCATCGCGCGCACCGCTGTACCGGAGGTGGCGCCTCCGCTGTCGGTAGCAAGGCGGCTGCCGAAGAAATACTTCAGCTCGAAGGTGCCGAACGGCGTCAGGATGTATTTGCGCGAGGTGACGCGCGAGATCGTCGACTCGTGCAGGCCGAGCGCGTCGGCGATCTCGCGCAGCACCAGCGGACGCATCGCCACCGCGCCGTGGGAGAAGAACGAGCGCTGCCGGTCGACGATCGCCTGCGCCACGCGCAGGATCGTCTCGAAGCGCTGCTGCAGGTTCTTGATCAGCCATCGCGCCTCCTGCAGCTGGCCGGTCAGGCCGGGGGCGGCGCCGCGGTTGAGCTTGAGCACCTGCGCATAGGCGTCGTTGACCCGCAGCCGCGGCATCACCGCAGGATTCAGTGCGGCGACCCAGCTGCCGCGCACGCGGCGCGCGATCACGTCGGGGACGACGAAGCCGGCGTGCTCGGAGCCGAAGCGCGCGCCCGGCCGCGGGTCGAGCTGCTGGATCAGTGCCTGCGCGTCGCGCAAAGCATCGTCGTCGCAGCGCAGGACGCGCCGCAGGCGGGAGAAATCCTTCGAGGCGAGCGATTCGAGGTGGCGATCGACGATCGCGCCCGCCAGGCGCAGCGTGTCCAAGCGCAGCGTGTCTTTTCGCGGATGCTCGGCCGCGGTGTCGGCCAGGCGGCGATCGAGCTGCAGCTGCAGGCACTCCCGAAGGTCGCTCGCGCCGACGCCGGCCGGATCGAAGCTCTGCAGCAGACGCAGCGCGGTGGCCAGCTCCTCCTCCGAAACCTCCAGTTCGGCGGGGAGCATGCGGGCGACCTCCGCCGGCGACGATTCGAGGAAGCCGTCGTCGTCGAGCGCGTCGATCAGCAACTGGACGAGCGCGCGGTCGCGCCGCGTGCAGCGCGTGGCGGCGAGCTGCTCGCCCAGGTGTTCGCGCAGCGACAGGGCGGCCGCGGCCAGCTGCGGGTAGTCGCGTTCGTCGTCGTCGGCCAGCGTGCGCCCGCCGTCGGGGCTCCAGTCGCCGCCGTGGTCGTCGTCGGTGCCTTCGTCCCAGCGATCGGCGCTCCAGTCGGGCTCGCGGGCTTCGCCTTCGTCGTCGCGGCGGGCGGCGTCGGACTGCGTGTCCGGCGCCGTCGCGCGGCCGTCGAGCGAACCGCTGGCCGCTACGCGTACGCAATCGGCGAAGGGGTCGTCGAGGCGCTCGAGCAGCGGATTGTCGGCGAGCGCCTGCTCGATCTCCTGGTTCAGCTCCAGCGTGGAAAGCTGCAAAAGGCGGATCGATTGCTGCAGCTGCGGAGTGAGCGCAAGCTGCTGCGTCTGTCGCAGTTGCAGCGACGGCTTCATGCGCTGCAGCGCCTACATCGAGAAGTGTTCGCCCAGGTAATACCGGCGCACGTCCTCATTCTGCACGACCTCGTCGGGGCGACCGGAAGCAAGAACAGTACCAGCCCTGATGATATACGCGCGGTCGCAGATTCCAAGCGTTTCGCGAACGTTGTGGTCGGTGATGAGCACGCCGATGTGGCGGTCCTTCAGGAAGCGCACGATGCGCTGGATTTCGATGACGGCGATCGGGTCGATGCCGGCGAAAGGCTCGTCGAGCAGGATGAAGCGCGGCGAGCCGGCGAGCGCCCGGGCGATCTCCACGCGCCGGCGCTCGCCGCCCGACAGCGACTGCGCGCTGTTCGAACGGATGTGCTCGATCTGCAGCTCGGCCAGCAGCGCCTCGAGTCGCGCGTCGATTTCGCGCCGGCCCAGCGGACGTCCGCGCTCGTCGAGCTGCAGCTCGAGCACCGCGACGATGTTCTCCTCGACGCTGAGCTTGCGGAACACCGAGGCTTCCTGCGGAAGGTACGACAGGCCCAGCCGCGCGCGCCGGTGGATCGGCAGGTGTCCGATCGGCCTGCCGTCCAGCTCGATCGTGCCGCCGTCGGAGGGAACGAGGCCCACGATCATGTAGAAGCAGGTCGTCTTGCCCGCGCCGTTGGGGCCGAGCAGGCCGACGACTTCGCCGCTGGCGACGTCGAGCGAGACGTTCTGCACCACCTTGCGGCCGTGGTAGGCCTTCATCAGGTGCCGTGCGACCAACCGGCTGTCGGCCCGGCCCGGCGGCGCGCGCCCGGTCATCGGCCCGATCCGCTTTCCCGGGGCACTTCGATGCGGTCGTCCTGCTTCAGCGGCACGGCGGGCGAGGGCTTCGGCGCCGTGTCGGCCTTCCGGTCCGCCTTTTCCTGGCGCGGCTGGATCACGACGCGCACCCGGCCGCCGGGGTTTTCGGCGGTGCCCGAACGCGCGTCGCCGCCCTCCACGGTGAAGAAATCGGTGCGCGATTCGTACAGGATGTCCTTGCCGTGCACTTCGTCCATGACGCGGCCGTTGTCGGTTCGCTGCAGCATCGCGCGGCGCTGCAGATGCGCGGTTTCGGCCTTCCCGTCGTAGTCGATCTGCAGCGCATGCCCTTCGATCCACTGGTCGCCCGGGGCATCGCGTTTCTGGCGGAAGCGGGCCGGGTCGCCGGTGGCGGTGGCGTACTGGTATCCGTCCGGGTCCTGGCGCACGACCAGCCGATCGGCGACCAGGCGGATCGTGCCCTTGGTGAGCACGACGTTGCCGGTGAACACGTTGACCTGCTTCGCGTCGTCGTATTGCATCCGGTCGGATTCGACCTGCGTCGGCGCGTCGCTGTCGCCTTTCGCCGCGAACGACGGCGACGCGACGCCGGCGAGCATCGCCGTGAGCGCGGCGGCGAGCGCCCAGGCGAAGGAGCGGGCCGTCGCGCGGGCGAGGGTCGTTGCGCGGAGCATCGGGGGGAGCGGGAAGGGCGGAAGGTCGGTGGACGCACGCATGATCAGCGGGACGCCGGTGGCCGTTGCCACGTGAACGTCACCTGGGAATCGACCTTCAACGAGCGGGCCGCATTATCGAATTCCATTCCGACGCCCGTCAAGACGGAGGTCCCCCGCTCGATGCGCACCGGCTGGTCGCTGCGCGCGATCTGCGTGTCGCTGTAGATCGTCACCTTCTCGGTGCGGATCGTCATCCGCGGCTCGTCGACCAGCGGCGCGCGTACCAGCACGACGTCGCCGGTGAGCACGGTCTGCGATCCGTCGGCGTTCGAGCGTCCCCGGTCGGCGCGCACGGTGACTCGCGGGCGATCGGGGTCGACGCTGACCAGCACCGGCGACTGGTACTCGCTGGAGCCGTCCTCCGGATAGTGCAGCAGGTGTACGGCGGAGATCCGGTAGACCGGATTGCCGTGGACGTCGATGCGCGTGAACACCGCGTCGTCGAGGAAGTAGTCGGGTTCTCCGGTGGGCGCACGCGCCCGCGCGCGCGCGTCGTCGCGCTGGGATTGCAGCGCCAGGTACCAGGTGCCGGCGGCCAGCCCGGCGAGCAGCAGCAGCGAGACGCCGGCTGCGAGCTGGTCCCAGTTGCGCCGCCTCATCGCGCGTAGCGGGCGAGCGCCGGCTCGAAGGCGCCCTGCGCGCGCAGCACGAACTCGGCGAATTCGCGCACCGCGCCGCGACCGGCGCGCAGCGTCGACACCCAATGCGCGCGCTCGCGCACTTCGAGCGGCGCGTCGGCGACGGTGGCGGCGAGGCCGGCGATAGCCATCGCCGGCAGGTCGGGCCAGTCGTCGCCGACGAAGGCGCATTCGGAGAGCGCGACGCCGCGTTGCCCACACAGCGCCTGCAGCGCCTGCGCCTTGTCGGCTACCGCCTGCAGCACGTCCTCGATGCGCAATTCGGCCGCGCGCGCCTCGACGATCGTCGAGCGCCGGGCGGTGACGAGCGCGACGCGGATCCCGGCCTCGCGCAGCAGCGTCAGCCCGAAGCCGTCGCGCACCGAGAACGACTTCATCGCCTCGCCGTCGCGCCCGATGTGCAGCCGCGCGTCGGTCAGCGTGCCGTCGACGTCGAGCGCGACCAGCCGCACCCGCGCCGCCCGCGCAGCCGCCTCGCCCGTGCGCTCCCCTTCCCCCTTCACCCTTCCCCCTTCACTGTGTTGTTCAAACGATCTTCGCCGCCAGCAGATCGTGCACGTTCAACGCGCCCACCAGCCGCGCGTCGTCTTCGACGACCAGCAGCTGCGTGATGCGCCGCTCCTCCATCACGCGCACCGCCTCGGCAGCGAGCGCGAGCGCGCCGATCGTCGCCGGCGAGCGCGTCATCACCTCGTCGATGCGCAGCCCACGCAGGTCGCGTCCCTGCTCGAGCAGGCGGCGCAGGTCGCCGTCGGTGAAGATTCCGGCGAGGCGTCCTTCGTCGTCGAGCACGGCGGTCATTCCCATGCGCTTGCGCGTGATCTCGATGATCGCGTCGACCACGCGCGCATCGCTGCGCACGGCCGGCAGAGCCTCGCCCGAACGCATGACGTCGGTCACCCGCGTGAGCAGGCGCCGCCCGAGCAGCCCGCCCGGATGCGAACGCGCGAAATCCTCGGGGCCGAAGCCGCGCGCATCGAGCAGCGCCACGGCGAGCGCGTCGCCCAGCGCCAGCGCGGCGGTCGTGCTCGCCGTGGGGGCGAGATTCATCGGGCAGGCTTCGCGATCGACGCGCGCGTTCAGGTGCACGTCGGCCGCGCGCGCGAGCGGAGATGCGTCGTTGCCGGTGATCGCGACCAGGCGCGCCCCCTGGCGCTTGACGATCGGCACGATCGTCACCAGCTCCTCGGTGCTTCCCGAATTCGACAGCGCGACGAAGACGTCGTCACGCATGATCATGCCGAGGTCGCCGTGGCTCGCTTCGGCCGGATGCACGAAGAAGGACGGCGTTCCGGTGGAGGCGAGCGTGGCGGCGATCTTGCGCGCCACGTGGCCGGACTTGCCCATTCCGCTGACGACGACGCGGCCGCGGCAGGCGAGGATCAGCTCGCAGGCTGCGGCGAAGCGCTCGTCGATGCGCGCGGCGAGCGCGGCGACCGCTTCGGCCTCGATGCGCAGCACCTCGCGCGCCCGCGCCAGCAGGCGGGCGGCCTCCACGCTGCGGGCGGCGGCCTCCACGCCGCGGGCGGCGGTCTCGATGCCGCGGGCGGGTGTCGCTGCGCTGTCGACGCCGGTGTCGCTCATCCGGGCGAGTATAAAGGCGGCCGGTTAGAATCGCGGGTTCGACGCTTCACGCACGCCCTTCGCCACGCGTCCATTCTTGATGACTGAGTTCCTCACACTGGATTCGGTCCGCTTCGGGTACGGCCCCCGCGTCATCCTGCACGACGTGTCGATGCGCTTCGAGCGCGGCAGGGTCGTCGCGCTGATCGGGGGCTCGGGCTCGGGCAAGACGACGATCCTGCGCCTGATCGGCGGGCAGCTGCGCCCGCAGGCCGGACGCATCGTCTTCGACGGCAGCGACGTGCACGCGCTCGACCGCGACGCGCTGTATCGCCTGCGCCGCCGCATGGGGATGCTCTACCAGTTCGGCGCGCTGTTCACCGACCTCACGGCTTTCGAGAACGTCGCCTTCCCGCTGCGCGAGCACACCGACCTGCCCGAGGAGATGATCCGCGATCTCGTCCTGATGAAGCTCGAGGCGGTGGGCCTGCGCGGCGCCGCGCAGTTCGGCACCTCGCAGCTCTCCGGCGGGATGGCGCGTCGCGTCGCGCTCGCGCGCGCGATCGCGCTCGATCCGCCGCTGATCATGTACGACGAGCCCTTCGCCGGCCTGGACCCGGTCGCGCTGGCCACCGTTGCCCGGCTCATCCGGCGCCTGAACGACTCGCTCGATTGCGCGTCGATCGTCGTTTCGCACGACATCAAGGACGCGTTCGGCATCGCCGACTACGTCTACCTGCTCGCGCAGGGGCGCATCGCCGCCTGCGGCACCCCCGAGGAGATGCGCACCTCCGACGACCCGAACGTGCGCCAGTTCCTCGAAGGTCACGTCGACGGACCGATCGCCTTCCATTACCAGGCGAAGCCGCTCGCCGCCGATCTCGGCCTGCCCGCATGAGCGTCCGCCTCCGATGAGCCGCACGCTGCTGCCCGTTGCCTGGCTGCTCGACTTCGTCGCCGCCACCGGACGCGCGACGCGCTTCTTCCTGCGCCTGTGCTGGCTGGCGCTGGCGTCGATCCGCCGGATGCGGCTGGTCGTGGACCAGGTCCACTTCATCGGCAACTACTCGCTGTCGATCATCCTGGTCTCGGGGCTGCTGATCGGCTTCGTGCTCGGGCTGCAGGGCTACTACACGCTGCGGCGCTACGGATCCGAGGAGGCGCTCGGCCTGCTCGTCACGCTGTCGTTGGTGCGCGAGCTCGGGCCGGTGGTGACGGCGCTGCTGTTTGCCGGGCGCGCGGGCACCTCGCTCACCGCCGAGGTCGGGCTGATGAAGGCGGGCGAGCAGATCGACGCGATGGAGATGATGGCGGTCGATCCGGTGGCGCGCGTCCTTGCGCCGCGCTTCCTCGCGGCGGTGTTCGCCATGCCGCTGCTCGCCGCGCTGTTCTCGGCGCTCGGCGTGCTCGGCGGATACCTGGTCGGCGTCGCGATGATCGGCGTGGACCCGGGAGCGTTCTGGTCGCAGATGCAAAGCGGCGTCGACTGGCTCGCCGACGTCGGCAACGGCGTGCTCAAGAGCATCGTGTTCGGCTTCACCGTCGCCTTCGTCGCGCTGTTCGTCGGCTACAACGCGCAACCCACCCCCGAGGGCGTCGCGCGCGCGACGACCACCACCGTCGTCAGCGCGTCGCTGGCGATCCTCGGGCTCGACTTCATCCTCACCGCGCTGATGTTCAGCTCGACCTGATGCACTGCGCCGGAGTGAAACCCATGCGGAGATCCGCTCGATGAAACGTTCGGGAGTCGACCTGCTCGTCGGGCTGTTCGTGCTGCTCGGCTTCGCCGCCCTCGTGTTCCTGGCGCTGCGCGCCGGAAACATGAGCAGCGCCGTGGGGCTCGGGCCCACCTATACGACCATCGCGCGCTTCGACAACATCGGCGGGCTCAAGCCGCGCGCGGCGGTGCGCAGCGCCGGCGTCGTCGTCGGGCGCGTCGAATCGATCCGCTTCGACGACCAGAGCTACCAGGCCGAGGTGTCGCTGGCGCTGGACCAGCGCTACAAATTCCCGAAAGACTCGTCGGTGAAGATCCTCACTTCCGGCCTGCTCGGCGAGCAGTACATCGGCCTCGTTCCCGGCGGCGACGACCAGATGCTCGCCGACGGCGACCGCATCACGCTGACGCAGTCGGCCGTCGTGCTCGAGAACCTGATCGGGCAGTTCCTGTACGGGCGCGCAGCCGAGGGAGCGCCGAAGCAATGAGCGGGCGAACGAAACGGCGCCTGCCGCGGCTGCTGGCCGCGCTCGCCGCCGCCGCGACGATCGCCGGTTGCGCCACCACCGGAGCCGAAGGCGGCACCGCGGCGACGCGCGATCCGCTCGAGCCGATGAACCGGGCGGTCTACGAGTTCAACGACGCCTTCGACCGCGCGATCGCGAAGCCGACGGCGCAGGCCTACGAGAAAGTCGTCCCCGCTTTCCTGCGCGACATGGTCGGCAATGCCTTCGGCAATGTGCGTGACGTCTGGACCGCGGTGAACCAGTTGTTGCAGGGCAAACCCGGGCACGCCGCTTCCGACGCCTGGCGCGTGGCGATCAACACGACATTCGGCCTGGCGGGGCTGCTCGACGTCGCCAGCGAGGCGGGAATCGAGAAGCACAACGAGGATTTCGGCCAGACGCTCGGCCGTTGGGGCGTGCCGGCGGGCCCGTACATCGTGCTGCCGTTCCTCGGGCCGTCGTCGCTGCGCGACGCGCCGGCGCGCGGCGTGGACCTCTGGGCCGATCCGCTGCGCACGATCGATTCGCACGGCCAGCGCAACAACGCGTTCCTGCTGCGCGCGATCGACGACCGGCAGCGGCTGCTCGATGCCGAGCGCGTCGTCTCCGAGGCGGCGCTCGATCGCTACTCGTTCATCCGCGACAGCTGGTTCCAGCTGCGGCGGAACCAGGTGTACGACGGCAGTCCGCCGGCTGCGGAAGAAGACACCGAGTGGCTCGACGAACTCGAGCGGCAGGAGTCCGGCACGGGCGGCGCCGCTCCGGCCGCCCCGGCGCCGGCGCCGGCGCCGGCGAACACGCCTTCCGGCGCTCCGGGCAACGAAAGGAGGTGATTCGATGAAGCAACCGTATTCGTATTCCCCGCATTCCCGCTTCTTCGCGCGCTTCGCGCTGTGGCTGCTCGCCGCCTGCACGCTGCTCGTTGTCTCCCCGGTCCGGGCCGCCGAGGCGCCCAACGAGATGATCCAGCGCCTGAGCGAAGAGGTGCTCCAGCGCATCAATGCCGACCCGGCGCTCAAGGCGGGCGATCCGCGTCGGATCGACCAGCTCGTCGACGGCATCGTCATGCCGCATGTCGACTTCCAGCGGATGACGGCGCTCGCCGTCGGGCGCAGCTGGCGCGATGCCACGCCCGAGCAGCGCCAGCGGCTGATGGACCTTTTCCGCACGCTGCTGATCCGCACCTATTCCGGCGCGCTTTCGCAGGTGGGCGACCAGAAGGTGCAGATGAAGCCGTTCCGCGCGAACGCCGGCGACACCGACGTCATCGTGCGCAGCGAGGTGGTGCAGCCCGGGCGCGAGCCGGCGCAGCTCGATTACCGGCTGCGCAAGGTGGGCGACGCGTGGAAGATCTACGACGTCAACGTGCTCGGCGTCTGGCTGGTCGAAACCTATCGCACGCAGTTCGCGCAGGAAGCCTCGGGCGGCGGAGTCGATGCGCTGATCCGCAGCCTGCAGCAGAAGAACGAGCAGCTCGCCTCGGGCAACGGCAAGGCGAACTGACGGTGGAGCAAGCGGCCTCGCCCCCGGCGCCCGCGGCACCCGCAGCGACACCGGTCGTGCCCGCGGCTGCCGCCGCCTGGCGCTTTCCCGCCGAGGTGCGCTTCGGCAATGCGCGCCAGACGGTGGAAGCGGCCTCGCCGGCGATCGAGGCTGCCGCGCCGCGCTTCGACCTGTCGGAGTGCGAGCGTTTCGATTCCTCGCTGATCGCGGTGCTGCTCGAACTCGAGCGTCGCGCCGCTGCGCGCGGTCGCCGCTGCCGCTTCGAGTCCCCTTCGGAGAATCTGCTGAAGCTCGCCGCGCTCTACAACGTGGACGGGCTGCTCTTCGAGCGCGCGCTGGAGTCCGCATTGGCAGCCGTGGGCGCTTCGCCGGCGCGATGACCGCGCCCGCCATCGACGTACGCTCCGTGGTCAAGCGCTACGGCGCGTTCGAGGCGCTGCGCGGCGTGTCGCTGGCCATCGAGCAGGGCGAGTTCTTCGGCCTGCTCGGACCGAACGGCGCCGGCAAGACCTCGCTGATCTCGATCGTCGCCGGACTGAGCCGCGCCACCTCCGGCAAGGTCGAGGTGATGGGGCACGACGTCGTCGACGACTTCCGCGCCGCGCGCCATGCGCTCGGCGTCGTGCCGCAGGAGCTGGTCTTCGATCCGTTCTTCACCGTGCGCGAGACGCTCGAGATCAGCTCGGGCTACTACGGCATCCGCCGCAACGACGACTGGATCGACGAGATCCTCGAGAACCTCGACCTGCGCTCGAAGGCCGGGGAGAACATGCGCGCGCTGTCCGGCGGCATGAAGCGGCGCGTGCTGGTGGCGCAGGCGCTGGTGCACCGCCCGCCGGTCATCGTGCTCGACGAGCCCACGGCCGGCGTCGACGTCGAGCTGCGCCAGGGCCTGTGGAATTTCGTCCGGCGCCTGAACCGCGACGGCCACACGATCGTGCTGACGACGCACTACCTCGAGGAGGCCGAGGAGCTGTGCGGACGCATCGCGATGCTCAAGCAGGGATCGATCGTCGCGCTCGATCGCACCGAATCGCTGCTGCACCGCTATGCCGGCGCGCGGCTGCAGCTGCGCCTGTCCGGGGCGCCGCTGCCCGCCGCGCTCGCGTCGCTGCGCATCGCGGAAGGGCCGGCCCCGGCGCCCGCGGGCATCGAGACGCTGCGCATCGACCGCTACGCCGACCTCGAGAGCGTGCTCGCGACGCTGCGCGAGGCGGGCTGCACGATCGACGAGATGGATCTGCAGCGCACCGATCTCGAGGAGGTCTTCGTGCGGCTGATGAAGGAGACGCGCTGATGCGTCGCGCGAGGCATTGATGGAGCTGGATCCTTCCGATGTGCCGGGCGAGCGGGCGGGCGCCGCCAGCCCCGCGGTCGCGGGCTTTTCCTGGCAGGGCTTCTACACGCTCTTTCGCAAGGAGCTGCTGCGCTTCTACAAGGTGGGCTTCCAGACGATCGCCGCGCCCGTGCTCACCTCGCTGCTGTATTTGCTGATCTTCTCGCACGTGCTCGAGGAGCGCGTCGAGGTCTATCGCGACGTCCGCTACACGGCGTTCCTGCTGCCCGGCCTCGTCATGATGTCGGTGCTGCAGAACTCCTTCGCCAACAGCTCTTCGTCGCTGATCCAGAGCAAGATCACCGGCAACGTCGTGTTCGTGCTGCTCACGCCGCTGTCGCATCGCGAGATGTACGCCGCCGCCGTGCTGGCGGCGGTGCTGCGCGGGCTGATGGTCGGCGCCGGCGTCTTCCTCGTCACCGCGTGGTTCGCGCGGCTGTCCTTCCATTCGCCAGCGTGGATCCTGCTGTTCGCGGTCCTGGGCAGCGCGATTCTCGGTACAATGGGCCTGATCGCCGGGATCTGGGCGGAGAAGTTCGATCAGATCGCAGCCTTCCAGAACTTCATCGTGATGCCCGCCACTTTCCTGTCGGGCGTCTTCTATTCGGTGAAGTCGCTGCCGCCGTTCTGGCAGACGCTGTCGCACCTGAATCCGTTCTTCTACATGGTCGACGGGTTCCGCTACGGGTTCTTCGGCGTTTCCGACATCGCGCCGGGCATCAGCTTCGTCGTCGTCGCTGCCACGCTCGCGGTGGCGTCAGCCGTCGCGCTGCGGCTGCTGGCCAGCGGGTACCGGCTTCGGCTGTGAAGGCGATCCTTCCCGAATCAATCGAGTTTCCATCCGGATTTCGCCATGGTCACCCCCGAGAATGTCCGCAGCTACATCGCCGCAGGCCTCGAATGCGAGCACCTGGAGGTCGACGGCGACGGCCGGCACTTCCAGGCGATCGTCGTCTCGAAAGCCTTCGAGGGCAAGCGGCAGGTGCAGCGACACCAGCTCGTCTACCGCGCGCTCGGCGACCGCATGCGCGAGGAAGTGCACGCGCTGTCGATGAACACTCTCACGCCGGAGGAGTGGGCCGCGCTTCAATAGGAAGCCGGCGCGCGCTCCCGGCTGGCCGGAAGCGCGCATGCCCTTCATCCACATGGACAAGCTGAGAATCGAAGGCGGCCTGCCGCTGCGCGGCGAGGTCGAGGTCTCCGGGGCGAAGAACGCGGCGCTGCCGATCCTGTGCGCGTCGCTGCTCGCCGCCGACGCGATCGAGCTGTCGGGCGTGCCGCAGCTGCACGACGTCGCGACCACGCTGCGCCTGCTCGGGAAGCTGGGCGCCGTCGTCGAGCGCGACGCGCATTCGGTGCGCGTCGACGCCTCGCGCGTCGATTCGGTCGAGGCGCCGTACGAGCTGGTGAAGACGATGCGCGCGTCGATCCTCGTGCTCGGCCCGCTGCTCGCGCGCTTCGGCGAGGCGCGCGTCTCGCTGCCCGGCGGCTGCGCGATCGGCCAGCGCCCGGTCGACCAGCACCTGAAGGGGCTGCAGGCGATGGGCGCGCAGATCGCGATCGAGCACGGCTACGTCGTCGCGCGCGCCGGACGGCTGCGCGGCGCGCGCATCGTCACCGACATGGTCACCGTCACCGGCACCGAGAACCTGATGATGGCGGCCACGCTGGCCGACGGCGAAACGGTGATCGAGAACGCCGCGCGCGAGCCCGAGATC
>CALCZN010000033.1:0-2834 GCA_937903095.1 uncultured Burkholderiales bacterium | reverse complement strand
CATCTTCATCGACGAGCTGGACGCGATCGGCCGTGCGCGCGGCCAGGTGGCGATCGGCGGCTCGAGCGAGCAGGAGCAGACGCTGAACCAGATCCTCACCGAGATGGACGGCTTCTCGAGCCGCGAGGGGATCATCGTGCTGGCGGCGACCAACCAGCCCGACGTGCTCGACAAGGCGCTGCTGCGTCCCGGGCGCTTCGACCGCCGCGTCGTCGTCAACCTGCCCGACCGCAAGGGGCGCGAGGCGATCCTGAAGGTGCACACGCGCAAGGTGCCGCTCGCTTCCGACGTCTCGCTGGGCGAGATCGCCGCTGCCACCCCGGGCCTTTCCGGCGCCGACCTGAAGAACCTCGTCAACGAGGCCGCGCTGCTCGCCGCTCGCCGCGACCTGGACGCGGTGCGCGCGAAGGACTTCACCGACGCGCTCGAGAAGATCGTGCTCGGCCCCGAGCGCCCGCTGCTGCTCAGCGACGCCGATCGCGAGCGCATCGCGTATCACGAGAGCGGCCACGCGATCCTCGGGCTCGTGGTGCCCGGCGCCGACCCGGTGCACCGCGTGACGATCGTGCCGCGCGGACGCGCGCTCGGCGTCACTTATCAGCGCCCCGACGCCGACCGCTACAACTATCCGGAGGCGTATCTGCGCGCGAAGATCGTCGGCATGCTGGGCGGGCGCGTGGCCGAGGAGGTCGTCTACGGCACGCGGACGACGGGCGCCGAGAACGACATCGAGCAGGCGACGCAGCTCGCGCGCAACATGGTCACACGTTGGGGGATGAGCGACCGGCTCGGCATGGTGCAGCTCGCGCCGCGCGAGAACCCGTACCTGAGCGGGCCGTCGTACGGCGGCTTCGGCGGCGACAAGCCGTTCAGCGACGAGACCGCGCAGGCGATCGACGAGGAGGTGCTGCGCATCATCGGCGAGAGCCACGACGAGGCGACGCAGCTGCTGAAGAAGCACCGCCGCTCGCTCGACGCGCTGGTGACCGCGCTGATGGAGCGCGAGACGCTCGACGAGCGCGAGATCCTCGAGGTCACCGGGCTGCCGCCGGCGCCGCAGCTCGAGACCCAGCCGCTGCGCGAGCGGGATGCGCAGGGTGCGCGCAAGGGCGAGGAAGCGCTCAGCGGCGCATCAACGGCGAGCGACGCGCAACGCGCCTGAGCCCGCCTCGCTACCAGCTGTTTCGCAGCTCGCGCAGCTTCACGAAAACGGTCTTCGGATCCGGGCGCTCGGGCAGCTCGGGGAAACGCTCGCGCAGCTGCGCGATGACGCTGTCGCTGGTCAACCGCAGGAAGGTGTTCACGCGCTTTTCCTGGGCGAGCGTGGTCACTACCGACCGCGCCGGGTCGTGCCCGGCCACCTGCCCGAGCAGCTCGTGCGCGTCCTCGTTGTCGGGTTCGTTCGCCAGCGTGAACTTCAGGTTGTTCTCGATGTAGTCGTGCCCCGGATAGACCCGCGTGTCGTCGGGCAACTTCTCCAGCTGGTCGACGAAGGTCCTGTACAGCTCGACCGGGTCCCCGCCGTTGTGGCAGTTGCCCGCGCCCGCATTGAACAGCGTGTCGCCCGAGAACAGCGCCGGCTCGTCGCCGTGCGACCTCAGGCAGATGTGGCACATCGTGTGTCCAGGCGTGTCCATGCACTCCAGCTCGACCGTGCGCCCCACGCGAATGACGTCGCCCGCCTTCACGCCGCGGTCCACGCCGGCGATGCTGCGGCCGGCCTTGTGATGCGCGATCACCTTCGCGCCGGTGGCCGCGACCACCGCCTCGTTGCCGCCGGTGTGGTCGAAGTGCTCGTGGGTGTTCAGGATCTGTGTGATCTGCCAGCCGCGATCCCGCGCCACCTTCAGGCATTTCGCATGATCGAGCGGGTCGATCGCCAGCGCCTCGCCGCTTTCCGGGCAGGCGATCAGGTAGTTGAAGTTGCGGTAGGCGTTCGCCGTCCAGATGCGCTCGACGATCATCGTGTTCTCCCGTGCCGCCGGTCGGACCGACGTCGCCGCTCGCGCCGGCAGAGCGCCAGAAGCGGCGGTGCTTGGCCGTAATTCGGAAGGCTATCGCGTACACGTACGCGATACGCTGCCTCGCCGTGGACCCGTAAGCGGATTCGCTATCGATCCTCGGGCCCCGATGTACCGAGTTTGCCATGAATCCGATCGGAGAAAAGATGAACAAGCTGAAGATATCCACGCGACTGCTCGTCCTCGTCGGTCTGCTGTCGCTGCTGCTGATGGCGATCGGCAGCCTGGGGCTGTACGGGATCGAGAAGACCAACACCAGCGTCGAGACGGTCTACCGCAGCAATACGGTGCCGATGGGGCAGATCGCCGAGATCCAGGAGCGGCTGCTGCGCAACCGGCTCGCGATCGCCGTTGCACTGGTCACTCCCGACGCCGAAACGATCCAGCGCAGCACCGCGCAGGTCGAGGAGAACATCGCGGCGGTCACCCGCGTCTGGGATTCGTATTTCGCCGGCGTGGTCGCGCCGAAGGAGAAGGAGCTCGCGTCGACCTTCGCGGCGAACCGCGGCCGCTTCGTGCAGGAAGGATTGCGTCCGGCGATCGCCGCGCTGCGCGCGAAGGACGTCGACGGCGCGAACCGCGTCGTCGTCGAGCGCATCCGCCCGCTCTACGAGCCGGTCGGCGCCGGCATCCAGGCGCTCAAGCAGTACCAGCTCGATGCCGCGGCGCTCGAGTTCGAGACGGCGGTGGCGCGCTACGGCCAGATCCGCGCGATTTCGATCACGACGATCGTCGTCGGCGTGGTCTTCGCTGCGCTGTTCGGCTTCCTGCTGATCCGCGGCATCTCGCGCGCTCTCGCCGATGCGGTGCGGG